>NZ_JBEYSG010000006.1:0-359777 GCF_040642635.1 Micromonospora sp. NPDC047793
CTTTCCTCGCACAAGGGGGAGCAAGAACGCTGCCGGCCGGTACCCACCACGGGTACCGGCCGGCAGCGTCTGTCCATGGAGAGATGTTAGGAAGGGACCCTTCCTATACACCAGGCGATAGCAGGGGGCCCTTCCTTACACGACGGCGGCAGGGTGCGTGATCCAGCCGGCTACGAGGACCAGGTTCGTCGGTCGGTGTACGGCGACGAAGCCGAACGGCCGGTCGACGGTCAACTCGACCAGCCGCTTGCGTGCGGTGGCCCGTGGGCGCATCGCACCGGCCCGCATCGCGAAGGCCGTCACCACGGCGGCGGAGAAGCCGGTGGCGTGGAAGGTGGCGGTGGCGTTCTGCACGGCCTGCGTGACGGACAGCCGCGCGGTGATGCCGGGGAAGTGATCCCCGGTGGCATCGGTCGCGGCCGTCAGCCCGAACAGACCGGGCTGCCGCAGCAGGTCGTGGGAGGCGTCGACGGTGAACGCGACGGTGGAGACCGTCAACTCGGGGGTGGCGTCCGAGGCGTCGACGATCTGCTCGGTCACGCCCGGCCCGTCGGTGAGCGGCAGGGCGGGGGCGTCCCCGTCGAGTACGCCGATCGCGGCGGGCAGCACCTCGGCGGGACCGTGTCCGGCGGGACCCAGGGCGAGGAGGACGTCGACGTCCTCGGTGCCCTCGACCGTCAGCAGGCTCACCGGCCCGCCGACGGCGTCGACCACCCGCAGGGCGTCCAGGTCGCGGCCGCGTCGGCGCAGGCCGGCGAGATCCTGTCCGGACCAGGGACCGTCGGTGGGCCGGCACCGCGTGTTGTCGAAGGGCTTCTTCCAGGTGGTGAGCACCGACAGCGCGCTGGCCAGGACCATCGCCGTCCCGCTGGTGGCGCGTACCGGCATGGCGGTGATCCGACCGTCGGTCCGCGCGGCCGCCCACGCGTCCAACGCTGCCTGGTCGACGGCCTCGTCCCCGGTGAGTTCGCCGCGCAGGGCGGCCGGTATCTCGGTGCGCCACCGCTCGGACAGCGGCAGGCCACGCCGTGCCCAGAAGCCGAGCGCCATCCGGGTGGTGGGGGAGTCGGTGAGGTCCACGCCCGTCGGGTCACCGACCACGGCCGACAGTTCGTCCCGGGCCGGACCGTCCGCGTACCGGGCGAGCAGCGCCAGCAGCGGATAGACGCCCGCGCCGGAGAGCACGGTGGCCTCGTCGTCGAGGGTCGCGGCCCAGCGGGCGGTGAGCGTGTTCGCGGCGCGGGTGGTCATGACGTCCTCCGGTGGCGGCACGCGGCACGGCGACGCGCCGGTGCGGTGACCCTATCGACCGTCGCGCCGACCCTGATCGGGGCCTGACACCACGACGGCGGGGCCGGTGTGGCAGCGTGACCGGATGAGTTCCGCGCCGGTCGACGTCGATCTCGCCCTGGTCGGCGGGGGTGGTGCCGCCTCGCTGGTGCTGGCCGCGTTGGCCCGGCACGGCGTACGCGACCTGCGGATCGCGGTCGTCGACCCGGTGCACCGGCGTGGCCAGGACCGCACGTGGGCGTTCTGGGACGAGCCCGGCAACGACCTGGACGAGCTGCTCGTCGCGAGCTGGACGCAGGTCGAGGTGGTGACGCCCGGCACGCACCGCACCCTGGACCTGAACCCCCTGCGGTACGCGATGCTGCGCTCCGGCCCGATCTACGACCGGGCCGCCGAGGCGGAACGGCGTCTCGGGGTACGGCGGATCGTCGCCGGTGCCGAGGACGTGCACGACGAGGGCGACCGGGTGGTGGTGCGTACCGGCGACGGCCCCCTGCGTGCCGCCTGGGTGCTGGACTCCCGGCCCCGGCCACCGCGTCGACCCGGCCGGACGAACTGGTTGCAGCACTTCCGTGGCTGGTGGCTGGCGGCGGACCGGCCGGTGTTCGACCCGGAACGGGCCGTGCTGATGGACTTCCGCACCCCGCAACCGGTCCGGGGCGTCTCGTTCGGCTACGTGTTACCGGTCGACAGCCGGTACGCCCTGGTCGAGTACACCGAGTTCGGACCGGACCTGCTCACCTCGGCGGCGTACGACGCGGCCCTGGCCGGCTACCGGGACCTGCTCGGGCTCGATCCGGCCCGGCTCACGGTGACCGAGGTGGAGAACGGCGTCATCCCGATGACCGACGGGCCGTTCGTGGCCCGACCGTCGCCCCGGGTGGTCCGTCTCGGCACGGCCGGCGGCGCCACCCGCCCGTCGACCGGCTTCACGTTCTCGGCGATGCACCGCCAGGCCGAGCAGGTGGCCCGGGAGGTGGCCGCCGGTCGGGACCCGGTGCCGGCGTCGGCGTACCCGCCTCGGCACCGCTGGATGGACGCGGTGGCGTTGCGGGCCCTGGACCGGGACCTGGTCGGCGGTCCGGAGTTCTTCGGTCGGCTGTTCGACCGCAACCCGCCGTCGCGGGTGCTGCGGTTCCTCGACGGCGGCACCACCCGCGCCGAGGACCTGGCGGTGATGCGCTCCACCCGGATGCTGCCGATGGTGACCGCCGGTGTGGCCGACGCGGCCGGTCGGCTCCGCGACCGGATCGCGCCGGGCCGCCGTCCGCCCTGGACCGTCCCGCCCGCCGTGGTCGCCCCGTCGGACGCGGACGCCCCGCCCCGCTGACCCGCCCGGTCGCACCGGGGTGCCGGGCCCGGCCGTCGGGGGAGCCTTCGGTAGGTTTGCCCCATGGTGGACGAGGCGGCCGGTCGGGTGGTGCGGATCTGGACCGACGGTGCGTGCAGCGGCAATCCCGGCCCGGGCGGCTGGGGTGTCCTGCTGCGGTACGGCTCCCACGAGCGGGAGCTGTGTGGTGGTGAGGCGACACCGACCACCAACAACCGGATGGAGCTGATGGCCGCCATCGAGGCCCTGGAGAGCCTGACCCGGCCGGTCACCGTCGAGCTGCACACCGACAGCACGTACGTCCGCAACGGCATCACCAGTTGGCTGGCCTCGTGGAAGCGCAACGGTTGGCGGACCGCGGCGAAGCAACCGGTGAAGAACGCCGACCTGTGGCAGCGGCTGGAGGCGGCCTGCGCCCGGCACCAGGTCACCTGGCTGTGGGTCAAGGGCCACAACGGGCACCCGGAGAACGAGCGGGCGGACGCGTTGGCCAACCAGGGGATGAGCGAGGCGCGGGCGGCCGTCGCCTCGACCCGCCGCTAGCGTCGCCTCGGCCGACGGCCCGCCGGACGGGGAGTCAGCGGCAGCGCCGACCAGTGCGCGGGTCGGGTTACCCGGTCCGGCAGTCGGGTCCGCCGGTCGCCGCGCGCGGCGTCGACCTGCGACTGGTGCAGGAACAACGCGGCGGTCAGATCGGCCCCGTCCAGCGCCGCCCCGCGCAGGTCCGCGCCGGTCAGGTCGGCCCGGGCCAGATCCACCCCGCGCAGGTCGGCGCCGATCAACACCGCGCCGCGCAGGTTCGCCCCCCGTAGGTCGGTCCGGCGCAGGTCCCGACCGACCAGCAGGGTGCCGCGCCGGTCCGCGCCCGGCGGGCCGCCACGGGCCCGGGCCAGGTCGCCGGTACGCGACAGCAGCCGGTTGACCTCCCCCCGGTACGCCTCGACGTCGAGGGCCAGCAGGTCCTGCGGGCTGCCCCCGGCCAGCCGTTCCGTCTCGGCGAGCGCGGCGCCCAGGTCCGCGCGCAGCGCGTCGGGCGGGTGGAGGGTGAGCGCCTCGGTCAGATACCAGAGCAGCTCGTGCAGGGGACGCATCACCGCGAAGACGTCGAACATCAGCGATGCGGTCTCCGGCGCGGCCCGCCAGTCCCGCCCGCCGAAGGTCTCCTGTGCGACGCGCTGACCGGCCCCGTGACAGTCGAAGACGGTGCAACCCGGGAAGCCGCGATCACGCAGGTCGACGTGGATGCCGCAGGCGAAGTCGGTGCGCAGGTGGCGGCAGGGCTGCCCGGCGGGCTTGTCGACCGCGAAGTCGGCCGACGCCGAGAACGCCGGGGCGACGCAGCAGAGCCCGAAGCACCGCCCACAGTCGGCCCGCAACCGGCTGTCCTGCGCGCCGGTGCGCGGCGTCCGCATGCTCGCTCCGGTCGACCCCTCGAACTGTGACACCCGACCTCCCCGTCTCGCCCCCATTGTCCCCGCTCCGGTCGGTCGGCCCGCGACCGCATGACGTGCACCGGAGCGGGGGCGACGTGCGAGGATGCCTGCCGGTGCCGACGGGGGCGGGAGGACGGATGGAGATCGAGGTACGGCGGCTGGCGGCCGACGAGGTGACCGGGGCGGCCCGGACACTGGCCGACGCGTTCGACGGGTACCCGTGGACCGCCTGGACGGTGGCGGCGGACCGGCACCGGGAACGGCTGACCGCGCTGTTCGCCCTGACCGTCGAGGCGGTGGGCCTGCCGTACGGCGACGTGTGGGCGGCGGTCGAGCCGGCCGGGGGGATCGTCGCGGTCGCGGTGTGGCTGTCACCGGACCGGTCGGTGCCGGACCAGGTCTGGGTCGATCTGGCCGCCCGGAACGCGGAGCTGGCCGGCGATCGGCACGAGGCCGCGGTGGCCGCCGAGGCCGCGTGCGCGCCGCTGCGTTCCGCGGACCCGGCGTACCTGCTGGCCACGGTGGGGGTGCGTCGCGACCGCTGGGGCGCCGGTCTCGGCTCCCGGGTGCTCGGGCCGGGGCTGGCCGACGCGGCCGGTGCGGGGCTCCCGGTGGTGCTGGAGACCTCCTCGGAGGGGAACGTCGGCTTCTACCGGCGGCTCGGTTTCGTGGTCACCGGTGAGGTGCGGGTGCCCGACGGCGGTCCCCGGGTGTGGGGGATGCGCCGGGCACCCGCAGCCTGACGGGGGCGGCCCGCCGGTGGTCAGTGCGCGCCCAGGCGGGCGATCGGTTCCACCAGCTCACGCTCCTCGTACGCCAGATGTGACAGCAGCGTGTCGCTGAGCAGGTCCACGGCGGCCCGCAGCTCGGCGGTGCCGTCCGGGGTGGCGACGAACGCGACCAGTGCCCGGTCGACGCCTTCCAGCACGTCGTGGATGGCGTGGTGCTCCGCCTCCAGCCGGTCGATCACCGGCGTGAGGCGCGGGTCGGTGCGGCGCAGGTGCGGGAAGAGCGAGCGGTCCTCGATGGTGTGGTGCGTGGTCACCACCCGGCAGTAGGACTCGCAGTAGGTGCCCAGCGTCCACTTGTTCTGCCGCATGGTCATCGTGTTGATGTGGGATCGGGCGGTGCCGACGTCGACCAGCCCGGCCGCGACCTGCTCGATCAGGTCCTGGATCTGGGCCAGCTCGCTGCGCAGGCCGTCGTGGACGTCGATCAGGTGTTGGGCGCCGGCCTGCTCGTGTGTGGTGTAGGTGCGCGTCGGGTCCGGTGCCGGGCCGCTGGGCCGGGCCGACTCGTCCCACACCCGGACGTCGCTGCGGCGTACGCCGTCGTCGGGCGTCGGCACCACGGCGAAGGCGCTCGACCCGAGCTCGGCCCGGGGGCGCGCCGGTCGGGCGGTCCGACCGGCGGCGGCCGAGGTCGGGCCAGGGGACGGTTCGGCCCGGTCGGTCGGCGTGGGCGTGCCACCGCCGCGACCGGAGGCGCGTTCGGCGGCGACCAGCTCCCGGGTGGCCGGAGCCACCTCGGCGGCGAAGCGCCGCAGGTCGTCCGGGTCGTCGGTGCCGAGGATGAAGGTGCTGACGCCGTCGGTCAGGGCGAGGTCGGCCAGTTCCTCGGCCCACTGCTCGGCCGGACCGTCCAGCGGCCCGCGACCGGTCGCCGTGAACCGCCCGTTGACGTTGAGCAGCCGTCGGACGTCCTCCGGCGACCGGCCGGCCTCGGTGGCCGCGTCGTCGATGATCGTGTTCCCCTTGGCCAGGTCGCCGGGTTGCAGGTAGGCCAGCGACGGCAGCCAGCCGTCGGCCCGCCGTCCGGTCAGCGCGAGCATCCGGGGCTTGTACGCGCCGAGCCAGATGCCGACGTCGTGGGCGGGCGCCGGACCGCGTTTGGCGCCGAGCGCCCGGTGGAACTCGCCGTCCACCCGGACGCCGCCCCGCGCCTCGGCGTCCCAGATCTCGCGGATGATCTCGATTGCCTCCTCCAGGGCCCGTACGCCCTGGCCGGGGGTGAGGCGTCGACCGCCCATCGCCTCGATGGCGTCCCAGAACGCCCCGGCGCCCAGTCCGAGTTCGATCCGACCGGAGCTGAGCAGGTCGAGGCTGGCGACACTGCGGGCGAGCACGGCGGGCGGTCGCAGCGGCAGGTTCGTCACGTTGGCGGCCAGCCGTACCCGCTCGGTGCGTGCGGCGACGAAGCTGAGCAGCGTCCAGGTGTCCAGGAAGGCCGGCTGGTAGGGGTGGTCCTGGAAGGTGACCAGGTCGAGCCCGACCTGCTCGGAGAGCATGGCCAGGCCGACCGGCCCGGCCGGGTCGGCGTTGCCGGGCGTCAGGAACGACCCGAAGGTCAGGGAGTGCCCGTAGTCGCTCATGTCTGCGTTCCTTCCCGTTCTCGGGGTGATCACCCCGCACCACAGATGTTATTGCGGACAGAACATCTTCGCCCAATAAAATCTGTGATCTGGGTTAATCTGTGAGGATGACCGGTCCGCAGGACAGTGATCCCCGCACCGACCCGATCACCGACGACCTCGGGTGGATGCTCGGCGTCGTCTTCCGGTCCTACATCCGCGCGGCCGACCACGTCGCCGGCGACCTGCCCGGCGGCCCGCGCGGCTACCAGGTGCTCGTCGCGGCCGACCGGGAGCCCGCCCGCAACCAGGGCGCGGTCGCCGAGGAGTTGGGGATCGACCGCACCGTCCTGACATACCTGATCGACGACCTGGAGCGCGACGGGCTGGTGGTACGCCGTCCCGATCCCGTCGACCGGCGCAGCCGCCTGGTCACGCTCACCGACGCCGGCCGCGACGCGGCCCGACGCCGCCGCGAGGCACTGGCGGGCGTCGAGACCCGACTGCTCCGGACGCTCACCCCCGCCCAGCGCGGCGAGCTGCGGGACCTGCTGAGACAGGTCGCCTGCGCGGCTCAGGCCGACGACCCACTCGTGGACCTGTGCCAGGCGGTGGCGGCGGCAGCCGACGAACCGCCCGTCCGCCGCCGCCGTCGCGGGACCACGCCCGGCGGCCGACTGACCTAGCGTCGCGCCATGCGGATCACCAAGTACACCCACTCCTGCGTACGGCTCGAACACGACGGCGGTGTCCTCGTCATCGACCCCGGCACCTGGAGCGAGCCGCGCGCACTGGTCGGCGCGGACGCCGTGCTGGTCAGCCACGAGCACACCGACCACATCGACGTCCTGCGGCTGGCCGGCCTCGGCGTGCCGGTCTTCGCGCCGGAGGGCGCCGTGTTGCCGGACCTGGCACCCCTGCCGGTGACCCGGGTGCGGGCCGGCGACCGGTTCACCGCCGCCGGTCTCGAGGTGACCGCGGTCGGTGGACGACATGCCACCATCCACGGTGGTCAGCCCGACTGCGCCAACCTCGGTTACCTGGTCGGGGACGACGTCTACCACCCGGGCGACTCACTGCATCCACCCGGCCGACCGATACGGACCCTCCTGGTCCCGGCGCAGGCGTCCTGGCTGAAGCTGACCGAGGCCGTCGACTTCGCCGTCGCAGCCGAGGCGGAGCGGGTCGTCGCGATCCACGACGCGCAGCTCAACGAACGTGGCCTGGCCAGCGTCAACGGCTGGTTCGGCGAGACCGTCCGCGGCTACCGGTATCTCACCACCGGCGAGACCCTCTGACACCGTCGGCACCGGGCACGCGGCCCGCGAGGCGTCGGATCACCCCGACGTCGGCTCCACGGACCGCATGTCGGCCAGGCGGTCGTCGGCCGCCCGCTGACCCTCCTCGTCGCCGACCGACTCGCAGACCGCCGAGGCGTCGATCCAGTGTCGGCGGGCGAGGTCGTAGCGCTCCCGGGCGGCTTCCGCGTCGCCCAGGTGCAACAGCGTCCTACCCAGCCCCGCGTCGGCCCGACCGCCCGCCCGCAGCCGCAGGCTCTCGGTCAGCCACGCCGACGCCTGGTCGGCCTGGCCCGGCGCCGTGCCGAGCAACGCCGCCCCCGCGTTGAGCAGCGCCGCCGCCCGGTTGGTCGGATCGACCACCGTCTCGTACTCGCGCAGCGCGGCCCGCCACGCCTGGGCCGCGTCGAGGTACTCACCCATCGCGACGTGCACCAGGACGAGATTGGTCAGCGCCGCCGCGTAGCCACGCGAGTCGCCCAGCGAACGGAACGTGTTCGCCGCCCGCACCAGCAGGTCGTGGGCGGCCTCCCGGTCGCCGCGCGCCAGCCGTGCCGCGCCCAGTCCCAGGTCGCTGAGGGCCTGCCCGGCGCGGTCGCCGCCGGCCCGGTGCCGACGGGACAACTCCAGGTGGGCCACCGCCTCGTCCAGCCGCCCCAGGTCGAGCAGGGCCAGCCCGAGGTTCATCCGGGCCTGGGCGGTGCCCCGGCGTCCCTGCGCGGTCACCGCCAGGCTCAGCTCGGCCATCGCGCCGTGCGGGTCGTGGCGGTGCCGCAGCACCACGCCCAACTGGTTGTGCGCCCACCCGGCGATCTCCGGCCGCTGCTGGGTGGTCGGGTTGGCCAGCACCGTCCGGCAGAGGTCCTCCCACGCGTCGCGCCGCTCGGCGTGGGCGAGCCACCCGCACGACGCCACCGCCAACCGGAACCACCAACCCCGTACCCGCCGGGGCAGCGCCTGCACCGCGCCGGCCGGCACCTTGACCACGGCCAGCAGCAGGTCCTGGTGCAGGGTGAACCAGTCGTACGGGTCGTCGGTCGGTAGTCGCTGGTCGGTCCCCGGCGGACCGGGCGCCGTCAGCCCGGTCACCTGCCGTTCGGCCCGGCGGGCCAGGTGCCGGGTCAGCCGCGCCTGGGCGTTCACCCGGCGGCGCACCGGCACGGTCGCCCGGAGGTGCATCCGCGCGTACGGGGCGAGAGGTTCTCTGATCTCGTACCGGTCGCCGGTCTCGGCTTTCACGAAGGCGCCGTCGGCCAGCTCGTCGATGAGCGCGGCGACGCGATCCGGGCGGCGTCGGGCCAGCGCGGCGATGCTCGGCCGGTCCAGCGGCACCGGGCTGAGCGCCATCAGCCGCCACAGTCTCCGCGCCTCGGCACCGAGGGCGTGGTACGCGGTGTCCTGCGCGACGACCAGCTCGGCCATCGGCGAGAAGTCGACCCGCTGGTGCGGTGGTGTGTCGGCGGCCCGACGCAGTGCGTGCAGCACGTCGGCGTGTCGCCAGCCGTGTGTGGTCGTCTGCCGGCCCAGCGCGGTCACGGCACGGGGTTGGCGGCCACACAGCTCCACGATCGTCTCGGCGTCGGGGTCCAGACGCGGGTCGTCGCGCGGCGGACGACGTCCCCCGGCGGCGGCGACGGCGAACATCTCCACCGCGTCCTTCGTGGTCGGCTCCGCCAGCCCGTAGGGCTGCACTCCGTTGAGCGCACCGAGCCGTCCGGTGCCGGCCAGGAGTAGCTGGCAGACCCGGGTGGTCGGTGGCAGCAGCGTGCGGACCTGGGCGGGGTCGTCCACGTTGTCCAGCACCAGCAGGACTCTGCGGCCGTCGACCTGGCCGCGCAGCGCGTCCGCGGCGTCGGCGAGGTCGTCGGCGCGTCCCGAGTACGGCGGGGTGGTGCCGAGGATGCGGGCCAGCGCGGTGAGGACCTCCCGGGGCGAGAGTGCCCGACCGCCTCGGCGCAGGTCGAGGTAGTACTGCCCGTCGGGGAACCGGTCCTTGCACAGGTCGGCGGCCTTGATGGCGCACCAGGAGGTGCCGATGCCCCGTCGACCCACCACCGCCACGGCGTGCTCCGGGTCGAGAAGCTCCACCACCTCCTCCGCCTGTCCGGGGCGTCCGGTGAACCCGCCCGACCTGGGCAGGGTGGGGGCGTTGACGGTTGCCGAGGGGACGGCGTGGTCGTCGGCGGGCACCGGAGTCCGTTGCCGGCGTCGCCACTCCACCAGGAAGGAGGCGGCCACACCGAGTGCCGCCAGGCCCAGGCTGGCCGAGCCGAGGGCGGTCACGGACAGGTCGGAGACCAGGTTGCCGGTGATGTTGCCCAGCAGCGCGCTGACTCCGGCGCTGAGGACACCGCCGAGCGCCAGCAGCACGCTGAGCAGGCGAGGTCGCCGGGTGGGCCGGCGCGGGCCGGTCACCGTACGCCCCCGGCGACCAGCCCGGCGACGATCTGTCGGCGGCCCAGCACGAACACCAGCACCGGCAGGATCGAGGCGAGCACCGATCCGGCCGCGAGCGTGCCGCTGCCGGTCACGAAACCCCGGGTCTGCTCGGCCAGGAACCAACCGAGCGGGGTGGCGTCCGGGCCGCTGAACAGCAGACCCACCACCAGGTCGTTCCACACCTGGACGAACTCCAGCACGGCCACCGCCACCACGGCGGTGCGGTGGTGGCGGACCAGCCGTCGCAGGGTGTCCCACAGGTGCCGCTCACCGAGGCGGGCGGCCCGGACCTGGTCGGCGGGCAGGTCGGCGAAGGCGTTGCGCAGCACCAGCACGGCGAACGGGATCCCCAGCGCGATGTGCACCAGCGCCAGCCCGCGCGCGGTGCCGGAAGAGAGCGCCAGGCCGAGCACCTCGTTGATCGGCCCCGCGACGACCTGCACCGGGACCACCGCGGCGGCCAGCAGGGCCAGCCCGACGGCCTGGGCGGGTGGCCCGGTCAGCCAGGCCAACGGGTACGCGGCGAGCAGCGCCACGCAGAGCACGACGGCGGTGACGACCAGGGCCAGCAGCAGCGTGAAGCCCAGACTGCGCCACAGGCCCGTCCCGCCGAGCACCGCCCGGTACGAGTCGAGACCCGGTGGCCCGGACCACCAGGCGGCGGTGGCCGCCCGCACCGGACTCTGCGACGAGGTGGCCGCGAGCACCCCGAGCGGCAGCAGCCACGCCACGGCGGCCGCTGCGGCGAGCAGCCGGACCAGTCGTCGCGGCGGCGGCGCGGAAGCGGGCACGGCCCGTGGCGGTGGCGGCGGCCACGCCTGCCGGATGAACATCGACACCACGAGCATGCCGGCGGTCACCGCGACCAGCCAGATCACGCCCAGGGCCGCGCCCTGCCCGGTGGTCGTCGTCCCGGACGTCTGCCAGATCCGCAGCGCCAGCACCGACGCCTCGTCGCGTACCGAGCCGGGCGTCATCACCAGGATCAGGTCGAAGGTGCGGCTGGTGCCGACCGCGACCAGGGCGAAGACCACCGCCACCGTACGCAGCATCAACGGTCGCCACTGGGCGTCCCAGAACACGTCGCGACGGGAGCCGCCGAAGGCGCGTACCGCGTCGACCAGATCGGCGGGCACGGTGTCGAGTGCGGCCCGGAACACCAGCACGGCCAGCCCGACCCAGGCCCACACGAACGCCGACATCACCGCCACCGTCACCAGCCGTGGCCCGAGCAGGTGCGGCACCCGCTCGGGTGTGCCGGTCAACCAGGCCAGCAGCAGGGTCACCGGGCCCCGCTGCGGGTCCGGGTCGTAGAGCAGCCGGAACGTGACCCCGGTGACCACCAGCGGCAACGCGGTCGGCACCACCAGGATGAACCGGACCAGCCAGCCCTCCTGGGACCGGCGCGAGGCGGCGGCGAGCAGATACCCCAGGACGGTGACCACGGTCGGCACCAGCAGCGCCCAGAGCACGGTCCGGCCCACCGCGGCACCGGCGCCGGGCGAGGTCAGGGCGGCCCGGTAGTGCTCGGCGCCCACCCACCGCCCGTCGGTGGTGACGCTGGCCTGCACCGTCCGCAGCACCGGCCAGGCCAGCAACCCACCGAGCAGGAGCGCGGCCGGGGCGAGCAACGCCCAGGTGGCGCCGGTCGCCGGGTACGCGCGCCCGCGCCGGGGCGGTCCCACGTCGTCGAGCAGGGCGAGTTGTCCGAGCACGGGGTCGCGCCTCATCGTCCGCTCCCCGCCGCCCGGGCCGCCTCGGCGAGCTGCCCGGTGGCCCGCCGGACCGCCTCCCGGGCGGCCACCCCGTCGGTCACGTCCATGAAGAAGTCCTGCATGATGCGCCAGATCCCCACCCCGTCGGTGCCGGTGAAGGTGCCCGGCAGGCGGTCCGACAGGTCGTAGCGCAGCGCCTCGACGGCCCGGAACTCCGCCGCCAGCCGCCGACGCAGCGGGTCACGGTAGTTGTTCACCGGCACCACGAGGTTGGGGGAGAGGTAGCCGCCCGCCTCCAACCAGGGCCGGAACGCCGCCGCGTCGCTGAGCCAGCGCACCAGCTCCACCCCGGCGGCGGAGCCGGTGAAGGCGACCGCCGCGTCGCCGCCGACGACCAACGGCTGGTCGGCCACCCGTGAACCGGGAAACCGGAAGGTCACCAGCGGCTCGGTGCCGCGCCGGAAGCGGGCGGCCACGCCGTCGACGAAGTCGGCCTCGAACACCATGACGGCGGACCGGTGGTGCGCCACCTGGATCACCGACTCCTCGAACTGGGTGAGCAGGGCACGTTGACCGCCGCCGGGGAACGCGCCGTCGACGCTCCAGAGCTCGGCGAGCCGGTCGAGGGCGTCGCGGACCGGCGGGCCCTGCCAGTCGGCCTCGCCCCGGGCCAGCGCCTCGTACCCCCCGGGACGGGCGATGTCGGCGAGCACGTTCTCGAACCAGTCGGTGAGCACCCACCCGTCGGCGGCACCGACCGCCAACGGCGCCGGGCCCTCGCCCGCCCGGTGGCGTGCCCCGAGGCGGCGGGTCGTCTCGACCAGCGCGTCCCAGGTGCGGGGCGGCTCCGCGAGCATGGACGGGAAGTGCCAGAACAGCGACTTGTGCGCCGCCTTGATCCACAGGCCGTACCGGTGCCCGTCGACGGTGAGCAGGTCGGCCATCCCGGCCGGCGCCAGGTAACTGCTGGCCGGGGCGACCCGGTCGAGCCAGCCCCGACGGGCGTACTCGACGATCAGCCCCGGTCGGGGCAGGATCGCCACGTCCGGGCTGGTGCCGGCGAGCATCCGCGCGGTCAGGAAGGCGTCGATGTCGTTGCCCACGCCGATCACCCGGACGTCGGGGAAGCCGGCGACCACCTCCCGGAACCGGGTCAGCTCGGCGCCGCTCCACACCACCGCCACCTGCACCGGGCGGGGACCCCGCGCGCAGCCGGCGGCCCCGGCCACGGTCGTCGCCACGGCGGACCGCAGCAGGGTACGACGGCGCAGTCGCCCGGCCGCGGTCACGCCGTCGCCCCGTCGGCGGCCCGTACCGGAACCTGCATGGGCACCTCGGCCAGCACCTCGGGGTGCCCCGAGCCGATCAGCACGGTGACACGGGGGGAGTCCGGTGGGGACAGCCGGTCCAGCAGCGGGGTGAGGCGCACCCCGTCGACCGGGGTGGGCAGGTCGACCACCAGCACCTCGGGCAGGCACGCCATGGCCCGCGCGAGGGCGACCCGGAACCGCTGCGCCTCCGAGATCTGGTGCGGCCGGAGCCCCAGGGTCGGGGCGAGTTCGAGCCGGTCGACCAGGGTGGACGCCCAGTCGTCGGCGACGTCGTGGACCCGCTGGCGGCGGCGCTGGCCGTAGGAGATGTTGCGGCCGACGGTCAGGTGCGGCAGCAGGGCACCTCCGGCCGGCACGTACCCGATGCGCCGACGCGGTGGCGGCAGGTCGGTGACGTCCCGCTCGCCGACCAGGATCCGGCCGCTGACCGGCGCGACCAACCCGACCACCACCCGGACCACGGAGGTGCCCACGCCGGGTTCGGCGACCAGTGCCGCCGTCGCCCCGACGGGCACGTCGACGTCGAGCGGTGGGACGTCCGGCACGGCGACGAGCTGCTGCGTGCGTAACGTGACCATCACCTCCAGCGACCGACCCCGTCGTTCAGAGTGACACAGGTCGACCACGCACAGTGTCCCCCCGAAGTCCACCGTGGAACCGCGCGTCGACGGGCTACCGTCGCTGTCGTGACGGACCCGATCCCCCTGGCCTCCGGCCGGGAAGCCGACGTGTACGCGCTGGACGGCGAGCGGGTCCTACGCCGCTACCGCGCCGGCGGCGACGTGGCCGTCGAGGCCCGTTTCATGGCCCACCTGCACGCCGTCGGCTACCCGGTGCCCCGGGTGCACCACGCCGACGGCACGGATCTGGTGATGCGGCGGCTGTCCGGCCCGACCATGCTGCACGCGCTGCTCACCGGTGGAATCGACGTCGAGGCGGCCGCCGCGGTCCTGGCCGACCTGCACCGCCGCCTGCACGCCGTCGCACCGCTGCCCGACGCGGCAGACGGCGAGCGGATCCTGCACCTGGACCTGCACCCGGACAACGTCGTCCTCGAACCGCCCGGGCCGGTGCTGATCGACTGGCACAACGTGCGGCACGGCGCACCGGGGCTGGACGTGGCGATGACCGCCCTCATCCTCGCCCAGGTCGCCGTGGACCGGGACCAGCCGATGGCCGCCGAGGCGGGGGAGCTGATGCGCGCCTACCTGCGGGCGATCCGTGGTCACGCCGTACCCCTGGTCGACGCGGCCGTGGCGCGACGCCGCGCCGACCCCGCCCAGAGCGCCGACGAACGCGCCCTGCTGGTCCCGGCCGCGACACTGGTCACCGCCGCCGGGGAGTAGCGCACCGCGCGGCGGCCGGGCGCGCCGGGGTGGGGTAGGCCGCCCGGCGGGGCTGGGTAGGGTCCGGGGCACCAGCAGGGGAGCGGGAGGCGAGCCGATGTCCGACCATGTCGACGTGCTCATCGTGGGTGCCGGGCTCTCCGGTATCGGCGCCGCCTGCCACCTGCGTCGCCACTGCCCCGACAAGACGTACGCCGTGCTGGAGGCCCGCGACGACCTCGGCGGCACCTGGGACCTGTTCCGTTACCCCGGGGTGCGCTCGGACTCCGACATGTTCACCCTCGGCTACTCCTTCGCGCCGTGGACCGCGCCGACGGCGATCGCCGAGGGTGGCACGATCCTCGACTACCTGCGACGCACCGCCGACGTGTACGACGTGACCCGGCACATCCGTTTCCGGCACCGGGTCGTCCGTGCCGAGTGGGACAGCGAACGGGCCCGCTGGACGGTGCACGTGCACCGTGCCGACACCGCCGACACCGTGGTGCTCACCTGCGACTTCCTGTACGCCTGCACCGGCTACTACCGCTACGACGCCGGGCACACCCCGCACTTTCCCGGGCAGGAGCGGTTCACCGGGCGGATCGTGCACCCGCAGCACTGGCCGGCCGACCTCGACCACTCGGGTCGTACCGTGGTGGTGATCGGCAGCGGTGCCACCGCCGTCACGCTGGTCCCGGCACTGGCACGGCGCGCCGCCCACGTGACCATGCTGCAACGGTCCCCGACGTACGTGCTGGCGCTGCCCGCCCGGGACGCGGTCGCCGACACGCTGCGGCGGCGCCTGCCGGCTCGGCTGGCGTACCCGCTGATCCGGTCGAAGAACGTGCTGGCCACGGCCGCCACCTACCAGCTCAGCCGGCGGGCGCCCGGGCTGGTCCGGGCGTTGCTGCGGCGGGCCGTGACCCGGCGGCTGCCGGCCGGGTACGACGTCGACCGCCACTTCACGCCGAGTTACGACCCGTGGGACCAGCGGCTCTGCGTGGTGCCCGACGGTGACCTGTTCGACGCCCTCTCCGCCGGGCGGGCCAGCGTGGTGACCGACACCGTCGAGACGTTCACCGCGCACGGCGTCCGGCTCACCGGCGGCGCGGAACTGCCGGCCGACGTGGTGGTCACCGCCACCGGGCTCGACCTGCTCGCGCTCGGCGGCATGACGTTGCGGGTGGACGGCGTCGACGTGGACCTGCCCGGGACGGTCGCCTACAAGGGCATGATGCTCTCCGGCGTGCCGAACTTCGCCATGACGCTGGGCTACACCAACGCCTCCTGGACGCTGAAGTCCGACCTGGTCGCCGAGTACGTGTGCCGCCTGCTGCGCCACCTGGACCGCACCGGGACCCGGGTGGTCACCCCGCTCGCCCCGCCCGACGGGCGTCGGGCGCCGCTGATCGACCTGACCTCCGGGTACGTCCGCCGTGGCCTGGCGCACCTGCCGTCGCAGGGCCACCGCCCGCCCTGGCGTCTGCACCAGAACTATCCGCGTGACCTGCTGATGCTGCGCTACGGGCGGGTCACCGACGCCGGGGTCCGCTTCGACGCGGCAGGCGCGCCACGGGGGAGTGCCGTCGATGCGTAGGTTCGACTTCACCGACGGCACCGCGGTGGTGACCGGCGCGGCCGGTGGCATCGGGGCGGCGCTGGCACACGGCCTGGCCCGGCGCGGCGCGGCACTGGTCCTGCTGGACCGCGACGCCGCCGGGCTCGACGCGGTGGCCGACGCCGTCCGCGCCGCACACCCCGGACGGCCGGTGGACACGTACGTGGTGGACCTGGCCGACGCGGCCGCCACCGGGGCGGTCGCCGGGCAGGTCCGGGACCGGCATCCGGCGATCCGGCTGCTGGTCAACAACGCCGGGGTGGCGCTCGGCGGGCGTTTCGACGAGGTGACGTTCGACGAGTTCAGCTGGGTGATGGAGGTCAACTTCCGGGCTGTGGCGCAGCTGACCCACGCCCTGCTGCCGGCGCTGAAGGCCGCGCCCGGGGCGCACCTGGTCACCGTCTCCAGCCTCTTCGGTCTGATCGCCCCGCCCGGGCAGGTCGCCTACGCGGCCAGCAAGTTCGCCGTCCGTGGCTTCACCGAGGCGCTGCGACACGAGCTCGCCGCCGACGGCGTCGGCGTGACCTGCGTGCACCCCGGCGGCATCCGGACCCGCATCGCCCGCGACGCCCGCGTGGGCAGCGGCGTGGACGAGGCCGAGTACGAGGTGGGCCGGCAGCGGTTCGAGCGGCTGCTCACCATCGACCCGAGGACCGCCGCCGAGGCGATGCTGCGCGGGGTGGCCCGCCGCCGGGGACGGGTCCTGATCGGCTGGTCGGCCCGGCTGCCGGACCTGATGGCCCGGGTCGCACCGGTCGGGCACGGCCGTCTGCTGACCGCCGTCGGCAACCGGGGCCGGGTGCGCCGCCCGCACTAGTGCGGGCGTCCGCGCCGGTCACCCCGGTCGCATCGACGTCCGTTGTCGGACGGATGATAGATACATGACGCATCCCTCGGTGGCCGGTCGAGTCGCCGTGCCCTCCGCCGCCGAACGGGCCTACCACCACCTCAAACGCGCCATCCTGGAGCAGCTGTACGCGGGCGGCGCCCTGGTCAGCGAGGGAGAGATCGCCGAGGCGACCGGCGTCTCGCGGACCCCGGTCCGGGAGGCGCTGCTGCGCCTGGAGACCGAGGGACTGGTCCGCCTCTATCCCAAGCGGGGCGCACTGATCCTGCCGGTGTCCGCCCGCGAGATCGCCGACGTGGTGGAGGCCCGCCGACTCGTCGAGGTGCACGCCGCCGAGCGCATCTGGCCCCGCCGCGCCGAGATCCGTGACCGGTTGGCCGAGCGGCTCGCCGAGATGCGCGCCGCACACGCCGCCGGGGACCTGACCGCCCTGATGGCCGCCGACCGGGCGTTCCACGCCACCGTGGTCGACGCCGCCGGCAACGAGATCCTCGCCGAGCTGTACCAACGGCTACGGGACCGGCAGGTCCGGATGGGCGAGGCGAGCTTCCGGCTCTCGCCCCGCTGGGCCGAGGCGGCCCTGACCGAGCACGCCGCACAACTCGCCGCCCTCGACGGCGACGACCCGCAGGCGTGGCTCGCCGCCGTGGCCGCGCACATCGACACCTCCGCACGCGTGTTCCTGGGATCCCCGGTGAGCGTGTGACCACCGCTTCGCACCCCGGCACCCCCTCGTGAGCGCCCCGGCCCCGCTCCCGGCACCGCCCGGCCGGGCCATGCTCGTCTGGGGTGCGGCGCTCAGCGCGTACGTCGCGGCGATCTTCCATCGCACCTCCCTCGGCGTGACCGGCGTGGAGGCGGCGCAACGCTTCGACATCAGCGCCGCCACGCTGGCCACCCTCACCGTCGCGCAACTCGCCGTGTACGCGGTGATGCAGGTGCCGGTCGGGATGCTCCTCGACCGGTACGGCTCGCGCCGGCTCCTGATCACCGGCGGTCTTCTGATGGTCGCCGGTCAACTCGCCTTCGCCCTGGTCGCCGACGTACGCCTCGCGGTGGCCGCCCGCGTCCTGATCGGTCTCGGCGACGCGATGAGCTTCATCAGCGTGCTGCGCCTGGTCGCGTTCTGGTTCCCGGGCCGCCGCAACCCGCTGCTGATCCAGTTGACCGGCACACTCGGCCAACTCGGTGCGGTGCTGGCCGCCGTACCGCTGGTGACGCTGCTGCACCACACCGGCTGGACCACCGCCTTCCTGACCGCCGCCGGCGGTGGCGCGGCCGTGCTGCTGGTGGTGGTCGCCGCCGTCCGGGACACCCCGCATCGGCCCGCCGTGTCCACCCCCGCCCCGGTCGGCGGGCGGCTCGCCGCCGCCTGGGCGCACCCGGGCACCCGGCTCGGGCTCTGGACCCACTTCGTCACGCAGTTCTCCGGCACCGTCTTCGCGTTGCTCTGGGGCTTCCCGTTCCTGGTGCAGGGGCAGGGCCTCAGCCCGACCACCGCCGCCTCCCTGCTCACCGTCCTGACGTTGGGGATGCTGCTGACCGCGCCGCTGGTCGCGCATCTGTGCGCCCGCCACCCGCACCACCGTTCGGTGCTGGTCTTCGCCGTCGTCGGCGTCACCGCCACCGTCTGGACGGTGCTGCTCGCCTGGCCGGGACGGGCACCCGGCTGGCTGCTGGTCACGCTGGTGCTGGTGCTGGCCCTCAGCGGCCCCGGCTCGATGATCGGTCTCGACTACGCCCGGACCTTCAACCCGGTCAGCCGCCTCGGCAGCGCCGCCGGCATCGTCAACGTCGGCGGTTTCGTCGCCTCGATCACCCTGGTGCTCACCATCGGCGTGGTGCTGGACCTGGTCACCCCGGCGGGCCGGGCCGCCCCCGA
Organism: Micromonospora sp. NPDC047793; assembly: GCF_040642635.1. Classification (NCBI taxonomy): domain Bacteria; kingdom Bacillati; phylum Actinomycetota; class Actinomycetes; order Micromonosporales; family Micromonosporaceae; genus Micromonospora; species Micromonospora sp. NPDC047793. The sequence goes on from NZ_JBEYSG010000006.1 coordinate 18,862, forward strand.
CCTGACCGCGTACCGCTGGGCCTTCTCGGTGCAGTACGTGCTCTGGGCCGTCGGCGTGGTGCAGGTGCTGCGCTGGCGCAACGCCGCCCGCCGCGACCAGGGCGGGCACCGACCGGCGGCAAGCCGCGCCGAAGCTGTGCCCAGCCGCCCGCCCGCAGGTAGGTTCGCCAGCGGGAGTGACCGCGCGCGTCGCCGCCCCACCGGCGACGTCGCGGCGCAACGGCGGCGGCGCTTCGCGTCGGTGCGGACGAGGAGGAAAGCGTGAGCCAGCAGGTCAAGGGAGTCATCTCGCGGAGCAAGGGCGCGCCCGTCGAGGTCACCGACATCGTCGTGCCCGACCCCGGGCCCGGCGAGGCGGTGGTACGCGTGCAGTCCTGCGGGGTCTGCCACACCGACCTGCACTACCGCGAGGGCGGCATCAACGACGACTACCCGTTCCTGCTCGGCCACGAGGCGGCGGGCATCGTCGAACAGGTCGGTGCCGGAGTCGACGCGGTCGCCCCCGGCGATTTCGTGATCCTCAACTGGCGGGCCGTCTGCGGCGTCTGCCGGGCCTGCCGGCGGGGTCGCCCCTGGTACTGCTTCGCCACCCACAACGCCGCACAGAAGATGACCCTGGTCGACGGCACCGAACTCGCCCCGGCCCTGGGCATCGGCGCGTTCGCCGAGAAGACGCTGGTGCACGCCGGCCAGTGCACCAAGGTGGACCCGGCGGCCCGCCCGGCCGCCGTCGGGCTGCTCGGCTGCGGTGTGATGGCCGGTCTCGGCGCGGCCATGAACACCGGCAACGTGACCCGGGGCGACTCGGTGGCCGTGATCGGCTGCGGGGGCGTCGGGGACGCGGCCGTCGCCGGTGCCGCCCTGGCCGGAGCGACCACGATCATCGCGGTGGACACCGACTCCCGCAAGCTCGACTGGGCCCGCCGCTTCGGCGCCACCCACACCGTCAACGCCTCCGAGACCGACCCGGTGGCCGAGATCCAGGCCGCCACCGGCGGCTTCGGCGCCGACGTGGTGATCGACGCCGTCGGTCGGCCGGAGACCTGGAAACAGGCCTTCTACGCCCGTGACCTGGCCGGCACCGTCGTGCTGGTCGGCGTACCCACGCCCGACATGCGGGTCGAACTGCCGCTGCTGGACGTCTTCGGCCGGGGCGGGGCGCTCAAGTCCAGCTGGTACGGCGACTGCCTGCCCAGCCGCGACTTCCCGATGCTGACCGAGCTCTACCTCCAGGGCCGCCTCGACCTCGACGCCTTCGTCACCGAGGAGATCCCGCTCGACGGCGTCGAGGAGGCGTTCGCCCGGATGCACCGCGGCGACGTGCTCCGCTCGGTGGTGGTCTTCTGATGGCCGCCCGCATCGACCACACCGTCACCTCCGGCACCTTCTCCCTGGACGGGCAGACCTTCGACGTCGACAACAACGTCTGGGTGATCGGCGACGACACCGAATGCGTCGTCGTCGACGCCCCGCACGACGTGGAGGCGATCCTCGCCGTGGTCGCCGGCCGCCGGGTCACCGCGATCGTCGCCACCCACGCCCACGACGACCACGTCCGCGTGGCCCCGGAACTCTCCCGCGTCACCGGTGCGCCCGTGCTGCTGCACCCCGCCGACCGGGTGCTCTGGGACATGGTGCACCCCGACGAGCCGCCCGCCGGTGAGCTCGCCGACGGCGAGACGATCACGGTGGCCGGCACCCCGCTGACCGTGCTGCACACCCCCGGACACAGTCCCGGCGCCTGCTGCCTGTACGCCGCCGACCTCGACGTGGTGTTCACCGGCGACACCCTCTTCGCCGGCGGACCGGGCGCCACCGGCCGCTCGTACAGCGACTTCGGCACCATCGTCGACTCGATCCGGGACCGGCTGCTCACGCTGCCGCCGCAGACCGTCGTGCACACCGGTCACGGCGACAGCACCACCATCGGCGCGGAGGCTCCGCAGCTCCCCGAGTGGCTGGCCCGGGGCCACTGACCTGACGGCCGCAGGGGTGGCCTCGCTGCCCCTGCGGCCGGTTACGGGTTGGCGTCGACCCGTCGTCCTGGCCACACTCGGCGGATGCCGTCCGTCCCCCGCGCCGCGCTGACCGCCGCCCAGCGCGCGGCGGTGCGCCACGTCCGGCAGGTGGCGCTGGATGACCGTCCCGCCGCGCTGGCCCGGATCGGTCGGGCGCTGGCCGGCAGCGGCGTCCGGCACGATCCGGAACGACTGGTCGCCGCGTTCGGCCGAGGCGGGCGCGTGACGCTCAACTTCCATCCCGACCGGCTGCTCGCCGACGGGCGCACGGTGGCCGAGGCGCTCGCCACCGAGGGCGTCTACCGCAGCCAGTTCGAGACGGGCATCTCCAACGGCGGGCTCAGCGCGTACCCGGGCGGCGACCGGGACCGCTGGGAACGGCGACTCTTCGGCGGCGCGTACCAGCGACGGGGTGTGCGCCCGGGGGACCGCCCGAAGTACGGCGGCCTGAACCTGCTGGACCACCCGGACGGCGCGTGCCCGCGCTTCGGCTCCTGCCACCTGCGGCTGCGCCCCGAGGTGCTGACCCGCACCACCTTCTGTGTCGGCGACAGCCACCTCGGCCCACGGGACGTCGGCACCGTCGACGTTGTCGAACCGGTGCTGGCGGCGCTGCTCGCCACGACCGCAGACACCGGCAGCACGCTGGGGCGGCCGGGCACGGACGTGTCGACCCTCGTCGAGGAGCTGCTGCGCCGACGCGCGCACGTCGACACCGTGCCCCGCACCGCCGGCCGGGCGCTGGACGACTACGTCGAGGCGCAGGTCCACGGGCCGGTCACGCTGGCCCGGGACGTGTGCGAACTGGTGGTCGACCCCTCGTTCCGTGGCACCGCCACCGGCGTCACCCTCGCGGTCGCCGCCGAGCGGTACGGTTTCCCGCTGCGCTGGCACGCTGGGTTCGCGCTGCCGGTGGACCAGGTCGACGCCGAGTTCCGTGGGCCGGTGATCCCGCCGTTGGCCGCCCGCGTGCACGCCGAGTTCGCCGGGTCGGGGGAGCCGGTGCACGCCGCGCTGATCGGACGGGCCGCCGCCTCGGTGGTCACCGACCCCGGCCGCTGGGCCGATCGCGGGTCCACGGCCGAGACGCTGCAACACCTCAAGCAGCTCTGGCACGTCCTGGTCCGCTTCGGCACCCCGTACGACGTCTGAGTCCTCCGTCCGCTCCGGCACCTGAGGTCCTGGCGCGATAGGTGACCTGGGCCACGGTGCGGGGCAAGTCGGGCATGCCTGGAATGACCGACACGTCGGGCGGGTTGTGTTCCCCATAGCGCCGGCACCCACACCCCGACCGGCGGCAGTTTCCCCCGAGAGCGGCTCACCCCGAGCGGCTCGTACGATCGAAAGGGCAACCATCGTGAAGCTGGACTTCACTCGATGGCTCCCGGCCATCGCGACGAAACCGAACCGGAAGACCACCCTCAGCGTGGTGGGCGTGACCGCCCTCACCGGGCTGGCCCTCGGCCCCACCGCCGTGGCCGCGCCGATCACCACCGGCCCGCACCAGGGCGCCGTGGCCGCCATCGACAAGGCCACCGGTCGCCACTCCACCGGCGCCACGGTCGAGTCCGGCCTGACCACCGGCGGCACCACGGACAAGCCCCGCCCCGGCAAGCCGAGCCGCGACGACCTGATCCCGCACGGTGTGCAGGGCGCCCAGTCGCGGGTACCCCTCGACAACGCGCAGCGCCAGAACGCCAAGACCATCATCGAGGTCGCCAAGGACACCGGCGTCGGCGAGCGAGGCGCGGTGATCGGCATCGCCACCGCACTGCAGGAGTCGAAGCTCTACAACCTCGGCCACCTGGGCGCGTACAACGACCACGACTCCCAGGGCCTGTTCCAGCAGCGCCCGTCGACCGGCTGGGGCAGCGTGGACCAGATCACCGACCCCGAGTACTCCTCGACGGTGTTCTTCGAGGCCCTCAAGAACGTCGGCGGCTGGCAGGACCTGCCGTTGACCACGGCCGCACAGACGGTGCAGGTCTCGGCGTACCCGTTCCACTACGCCCAGTGGGAGGAGCAGTCGGCGGACATCGTCACCCAGCTCTGGTGACCCGCTTCGCCACCACGGCCGGCCCCGATCCGGGGCCGGCCGTTCCCGTCCCCCCACCCGGTGTCGCCCTCCGCGCGGCCTGGTCGGCGAGCGGTGCCCCTCCGCCGCACCGCGCAGATCGCAGATCGCGTTGATCGCGCAGATCGCGTTGATCGCGCAGATCGCGCAGATCGCGTTGATCGCGTTGATCGCGCAGATCGCGTTGATCAAGAGGTTTGCGTCGCGATTCCTGTCGTGCTTGCACCAAAACTTCTTGATCAACGGGGTTGGCGCGCAAGGCGGGCGGCGGCGGAGATGGGCTGGCGCGCTGTTTGCGCTGAATGTCCGTTTGTTGGATGCGGGTGGGTGGGGGTTGGGTGGAATCCGGGGTGGGGTCGGGGCGTTGTAGTCGTGTGGCTGACCGCGCAGGACCGCATTCGCCGGGCAGGTCGCGGACGAATTCTCGCTCCCGCGCAGGGTGGCCGACGGATTCTCGCTCCGCCGGATTGGTGGCGGGCGGGTGTCGGAATGACCTGGCCCGGTCGGTGGTTATACCTGGTTCCGGTGCCGCGTCAGGCTTCCGGATGGCCTGGGAATGATGCGGGCTGCCAGGTGGTTGTGTATTGACCCGACGCCGCAAAGCCGGATCCGCTGATTCCCCTTCTCGGACCCCTGGTACGTCGGATTTCCCCTTTCTTCTAGCGCCTGACGGCGTTTGCGTCACTCTCGATCCCCTTGTGGGTGGCGTCTTCCCCCGGATGGAGCTTGTGATGAACTCGAAGCTGTTGCGTAAGAGTGTTCTTGGTGTTGCTGGTCTGGCGTTTGCTGGTGGTGTGTTCGCTGGTCCGATCGGGCAGGTGGACGCCGCTCCTGTCACGGGTTCGTTGGTGGCGGTGCAGGCGGACAAGCCGGACTCCGGCAGGTTGATTCCGCATGGTGTGCAGGGTGCCCAGTCGCGTATCGATCTGGACGATGAGCAGGTCGGCAACGCGAAGGCGATCATTGCGGCGACGAAGAAGGCTGGTATGGATGAGCGTGCCGCGGTGATCGCGATCGGTACGGCGTTTCAGGAGTCGAAGTTGGAGAATCTGGGTCATCTGGGTGACCGCAACGATCATGATTCGCAGGGTTTGTTCCAGCAGCGTCCGTCCTCGGGTTGGGGCACGGTGGAGCAGATCACCGACCCCGAGTACTCGACCCTGGCGTTTCTGAAGGGTTTGAAGCAGGTCGACGGTTGGCAGGACATGCCGTTGACGGTGGCGGCGCAGACGGTGCAGGTGTCGGCGTTCCCGGATCACTACGCGCAGTGGGAGCAGCAGGCCGCTGATCTGGTCGCCGAGCACTGGAACAGCTGACCCCACACCGAACAGACTTTCCTCGCACAAGGGGGAGCAAGAATGCTGCCGGCCGGTACCCACCATGGGTACCGGCCGGCAGCGTCTGTCCCGCGCCCCGGATCCCCGCACGACTTGCGGTGTACGGCGGGGTGGGATGTAAGCAGGGGTCCCCTGCTATACACCAGGCGTTAGCAGGGGACCCCTGCTTACATCCGACCACGGCGATGATGACGGGCGATGTCGACGAGGGCTACGAGCAGTGCCAGGGCGATGATGCCGGCGGACACGAGCAGGGACCGCTCGAAGGCTTTCGACCAGGCGTTGTCCCCGCTGGCCACGACCGAGAAGAAGACCGCGCCGACGGCGGCGATCCCGGCCGCCGAGCCGATGCGCTGACCGGTCTGGAGCATCCCCGCACCGCTGCCCGCCTGCGGCACCGGCACCTGCGCCAGGGTCAGTGTCTGGTTCGGGGCGATCACCAGGCCGCTGCCCAGCCCGGCCAGCAGCAGCGGTGCGGCGGTCACCCAGGGGACGGGCGCGTGCGGCGCCAGCTCGATGGCGAGCGCCACCAGGCCGAGGCCGACCACCACGGCGAGCAGCCCGACGGCGACCAGCGGCCGACCGTAGCGGTTGACGATCCGCCCGCCGACGGCCGAGGCGACGGCCGACCCGAGGGCGAACGGTGTGATCGCCAGTCCGGCGACCAGCGCACTGTAGCCGCGTCCGTTCTGCAGGTACAGCGTGAAGATGAAGAAGATCGCGGTGAAGCCACCGAAGTAGATCAACGCGATCAGGGAACCCAGCGCGTACGACTGGCGGGTGAAGAGGCGGATGTCGAACAGGGGTGGACCCTGGCGTGCGTACCGCCGCTCCCAGAGCGCGAAGCCGACCAGGGTGACCAGGCCGGCGGGGAGCAGTAGCCACTTGGCCGGGCCGTGCCACTGTTCCCGCTGGACCAGCGGCAGCAGCACCAGGGTCACGCCGACACCGAGCAGCACCACGCCGATCGGGTCGGCGCGACGGCGTACCACCTGACCGATCGGGTGGCGGGGCAGCAGCCGCCAGCCGAGGATCACCGCGACGATGCCGACCGGCACGTTGACGAAGAAGACCCACCGCCAGCCGTGTTCGGGGCCACCGGCGGCGATCAGCAGGCCGCCGAGCAACGGGCCGACCGCGGTGGAGATGCCGATGGTGGCGCCGAGCAGCCCGAACGGCCGGGCCCGTTCCGGACCCTGGAACAGCTGCTGGATGAGGCCGGTCACCTGCGGGTTCACCAGACCGGCGGCGGCACCCTGGAGCAGTCGGGCGGCGACCAGCCAGCCGGGTGACTGGGCGAGTCCGGCGACGGCGCTGGTCACGGTGAACAGGGCGATGCCGAACACGAAGGCGTTGCGTCGGCCGTGCACGTCGCCGAACCGACCGGCCGGCACCAGCACCAGGCCGAAGGTCAACGCGTACCCGGAGAGCACCCACTGCAGGTCGCTCGGCCCGGCGCCCAGGGCCCGGTCCAACGAGGGGATGGCCACGTTGACGATGCTGATGTCGAGCAGCGTCATGAACGCCGCGACCAGCCCGACGCCCAGGGCCCGCCACCGTCGCCGGTCGTCGTACGTGTCGGTGCCGGTGGCGCTCATCGCCCCCCTGTCGCGCCCGGTGCGGGAGCCACGCCGTCAGGTGAGCTGCTGGGCGCAGAAGCGCGGGCCGAAGTCGAGCCCGGCCATCGGCGAGTCCTCCCGGTGGAGCAGGTTCTTCTCCGTGAGCAGGTGCAGCGTGGTCTGCAACTCCTCCTCGGTCAGGCCGCACTCCTGGGCGATCAGGTCGGGGTAGGGGACCTGTCCGCGTACCTCCAGGGCCGCCACCGCGTCGTACACCCGAGCCTCGACGTCCGACAGCTGGACCTCCTGCATGGTTTCCTCCTTGGGCTCCGACCGCCGGTCGCGGGCGGTCTGCCGGGCGCGCTTACCCGGCGCGGCGCCGAAGATGCGCCCCGGTCGGCCGGTGGCGCGCCGCCCCCTGGCGACGCGGCGGCTCACCTAGGCTGCTGCCGTGACCGTCTGGGAACTCGTGGTGATCGGCGGCGGTCCCGCCGGCCTCTCCGCCGCCTACACCGCCGCCCGGCGAGGGGTCCGCACGCTGGTCCTCGAACGCGCTGCGCACCCCCGGTACAAGACGTGCGGCGGTGGCCTCACGGGCGTCTCGCTCGCCGCCGTGGCCGGTCGGATCGAGGTGCCCGCCCACGACGCCGTCGACCGGGTCACCTTCACCCTGGACGGGCGACGCGCGCTCACCCGCCGGCACCGGGACGGTCCGCTGGTGAGCATGGTGCGGCGGGAGGAGTTCGACGACCGGTTGCGGGCCGCCGCGGTGGCCGCCGGCGCCGAGGTCCGCGAGCGGGTCGCGGTCCGCGCGCTCGACCAGACCCCCGAGGTCGTACGCCTGCGGCTGGCCGACGGCGACACGGTGCTGGCCCGGACCGTGGTCGGTGCCGACGGCTCCTCGGGGGTCAGTGGCCGACATGTCGGGGTGCGGTACCGGCAGGTGGATCTCGGGTTGGAGGTGGAGTTGCCGGTGCCGCCGACGGAGCAGGAGCGGTGGCGACACCGGGTGCTGCTCGACTGGGGTCCGCTGCCGGGGTCGTACGGCTGGCTCTTCCCCAAAGGCGACCGGTTGACGGTCGGGGTGATCGCGGGGCGGGGCGAGGGGGACCGCACCCGCGAGTACCTGCGCCGGTTCGTGGACCGGCTGGGCCTGGCCGGGATCCGTCCGGCGCACGACTCGGGGCACCTGACGCGGTGCCGGGCGGAGGACTCGCCGCTGCGGCGGGATCGGGTGCTGGTCGCCGGGGACGCCGCCGGGCTGCTGGAACCCTGGACCCGGGAGGGGATCAGCTACGCCCTGCGCTCCGGTGAGCTGGCCGGTGACGCGGTCGCCGACGACGATCTGGCCGGCTACGAGCGGGCGGTGACGCAGCGGCTGGTGCCGTCGATGCGGGCCGGGTACCGCCTGCTCGCCGCGTTCGCCCGACGTCCGGAGATCCTGCACGCGGCGATCGCGACGCCGCCCGGCTGGCGGGCGTTCACCCGGTTCTGCCGGGGCGGGGCCGATTTCGACGAGCTGGTGGCCCAGAAGCCGGTGCGGGTGGCCCTGGCGGTAGCCGCCCGGCTGCCCCGTCCGCGCACGTCCACCTGATCCCCTTTCTACCAGGATCCTAGGATGCTCTAGCCGTGGTGACGGCCACCACCGACCGAAGCGACGCCCCAGGGGCCATCGGGAGGCACAGCAGTCTCATCAGTGCGCGGCTGTTTCCGGCCACCGACGGCGGGTAGGGCGATCGGTGAGGACAACAGCCGGCGCACCGAGGAGACACCCGTGAGCGAGAACCAGCACACCCCGCAGGACCCGACCGAGCAGTACGGCCAGCAGTCGGGTCAGCCACGCCAGCAGCAGTCGCCGCCGGGGCGGACCGACGACATGGCCCCCGAGCCGGACCACGGCGAGAAGACGTACCGGGGGACCGGCAAGCTCGACGGCAAGAAGGCGCTGATCACCGGCGGTGACTCCGGCATCGGCCGGGCGGTGGCGATCGCCTACGCCCGGGAGGGCGCGGACGTGCTGATCTCGTACCTCGGCGAGGAGGAGGACGCCGACGCGCAGGAGACCGTACGGCTGATCGAGGCCGCCGGCCGGAGGGGGATCGCGATCCGCGGCGACATCGCCGACGAACGCAACTGCGAGACGTTGATCGAGCGGGCGGTGAGCGACCTCGGCGGCATCGACATCCTGGTCAACAACGCGGCGTACCAGATGGCCCAGGAGAAGGGCATCGCGGGCATCAGCACCGAGCAGTTCGACCGGGTCTTCAAGACCAACGTGTACGCGATGTTCTGGCTGTGCAAGGCGGCCCTGCCGCACATGGGCGACGGCGCGACGATCATCAACACCTCGTCGATCCAGGCGTTCGACCCGTCGCCGCAGTTGCTGGACTACGCCACCACCAAGGCGGCGATCGCGAACTTCACCAAGGCGCTCGCCGCCGACGTGGTGGACCGGGGCATCCGGGTGAACGCGGTCGCGCCGGGCCCGATCTGGACCCCGTTGATCCCGGCGACCATGCCGAAGGAGAAGGTGGAGCAGTTCGGTCAGGACACGCCGGTCGGCCGGGCCGGTCAGCCCGCCGAGTTGGCGCCCGCGTTCGTCTTCTTCGCTTCGCAGGAGTCGAGCTACGTCACCGGCGAGATCCTCGGCGTCACGGGTGGTCGCTTCACCAAGTGAGGACGCAAGGAAGGGTCCCCTGCTAACGCCTCGTGCATAGCAGGGGACCCTTCCTAACGCACAAGCCACCACCGCCGTCGCCCCGCTGGCACGGTCGCGCGCCGGTGCCCGCCCGTCCGCCCCGCTGGGCGTGGGCGCGCCGCCGCCAGGTGGGTCAGCGGGGCCAGGCGGCCAGGTGTCGGCGGATCCGGGCGATGTCGGCCGGGCCGAGCCCGTACCGGGCGAACCGCCCGTCCGGGATTCGGTCGAGGTAGTGCCCGGCCTCGCGTACGTCCTCGTCGTCGAGGGCCGGGTCGAGTTGCCGGGCCAACGCCAACAGTTCGCCGACGGACCGGTGTTCCAACGCGGAGGCGACGTCGATGTAGTCGCGTACCTCCCGCCGGTTGACCAGGGCGGCGGTCTTGTTGGCGATCAGATCGCGCACGTCCATCACCGGCCCGAACTCCATCACCACCGGACTGCGGTGCCGGTCCAAGCGGGCCAGGCTGAGCCGGATCTGCCGGCCGTCCCGGGCGACCACGAAGTCCCGCATGTCCCGGTCGAAGCCCTCGAACAGGCCGCCGAGGTCACTGTCCGGGTCCGCGTCGACCACCTCGAACCCGGCCGCCTCCAGCGCCGCCCGTACCCCGGCCGCAGCCGCCGCCGCCGCGCCCTCCACGTCCGCGAACAGGTCGACGTCCTCGGTGGGTCGGGTGACCAGCCCGTACGCCGCCCACGCGACCCCGCCGCCGAGGACGAAGCGGTGCGGCCCGGCGACGTCCAGCGCCACCCGGGCCACCTCGCGATAGAACTCGTGCGGGTGCGGGCCGGTCACGCCGATCGGAGACCCCGATGCCGGGTCTCCCAGGCCAGCCGTACGCCCCGTGGCAGGTTCAACTGTCGCCACACGCGCCGCAACGTCCGGCCGTCGACGAGACTGCGCAGGTCGTCGACGTTGGTGGTCTCCCGCAGGACGTTCTCGTACATCCAGAGCACCTGGTCGGGGTCGGCCAGGTCGAAGGCGCGGTCGGCGCACCACATCAGGCGTACCGGTAGCTCGACCACGCCCCGGGTGGGCCCGCGCAGCTCGGTCAACGTCCCGGTCACCAGCGTGGGGCGCCCGGGTCGGGCCAGAAAGGCCACGCCGGACGTGGTGGGGGAGACCGCCTGCATGCTGTCAGGGTAACCCCAGCCCATCCCATACCGGACCCACGACTTTGGTCCACCTGCCGAAACGCCGCTCTCCCGGACCGTCCGACGCCCCCTACCGGCCTGGCCGAACCCGCGCGGCGGTACGGCAGCCGCGACGGATGTGCCAACCTCCGCCTGCTGCGTCGAATGTCCGGTTATCGGATGCGCGTGGGTGGGGGTTGGGTGGAATCCGGGGTGGGGTCGGGGCGTTGTAACCGCGTGGCTGACCGCGTAGGACCTCACCCCGCGCAGGCTGGTGGCCAACGGATTCTCGCTCCCGCGTAGGGTGGCCGACGGATTCTCGCTCCGCCGGGTTGGTGGCGGGCGGGTGTCGGAATGGCTTGGCTCGGTCGGTGGTTATACCTGGTCCCGGCGCCGCGACAGGCTGGTGGATGGCCGGGGAATGATGCGGGCTGCCAGGTGGTTGTGTATTGACCCGACGCCGCAAAGCCGGATCCGCTGATCCCCTTCTCGGGCCCGTGTTGCCGTCGGATTTCCTCTTCTTCTAGCGCCTGACGGCGTTCGCGTCACTCTCAATCCCCCTGTGGGTGGCGTCTACCCCCGAACGGAGCTTGTGATGAACTCGAAGCTGCTGCGTAAGAGCGTTCTCGGTGTTGCCGGTCTCGCGTTTGCCGGTGGTGTGTTCGCCGGCCCGACCATGCAGGCTGACGCCACCCCTGTCACGGGTTCGCTGGTGGCGGTGCAGGCGGACAAGCCCGACAGCGGCAAGTTGATTCCGCATGGTGTGCAGGGTGCCCAGTCGCGTATCGACCTGTCCGACGAGCAGGTCGCCAACGCGAAGGCGATCATCGCGGCGACGAAGAAGGCCGGTATGGACGAGCGTGCCGCCGTGATCGCGATCGGTACGGCGTTCCAGGAGTCGAAGTTGGAGAACCTGGGTCACCTCGGTGACCGCAACGATCATGATTCGCAGGGCTTGTTCCAGCAGCGCCCCTCTTCGGGTTGGGGCACGGTGGAGCAGATCACCGACCCCGAGTACTCCACCCTCGCCTTTCTGAAGGGTTTGAAGCAGGTCGACGGTTGGCAGGACATGCCCCTGACCGTCGCCGCCCAGACCGTCCAGGTGTCGGCGTTCCCGGATCACTACGCCCAGTGGGAGCAGCAGGCCGCCGACCTCGTCGCCGAGCACTGGAACAGCTGACCCCACACCGAACAGACTTTCCTCGCACAAGGGGGAGCAAGAACGCTGCCGGCCGGTACCCACCACGGGTACCGGCCGGCAGCGTCTGTCCATGGAGAGATGTTAGGAAGGGACCCTTCCTATACACCAGGCGATAGCAGGGGGCCCTTCCTTACACACACAGCAGGGTTGGGATGTGGGGGAGGGGGAACAAGGGAGGGTGTGGGTCGGTTGTACCGAGCGTCGGTGTGATCCAGTGTCCCCGGGCCTCACCTAAAATGCCGTCGCGGAATACCGTTCGGCTGGAGCCGCGTCGCGCCACTCGCCGAGAGGCGACCTGCACACCGACACCCACCGCCGCCCCCGGCCCGTGACGGGTCGGGGGCGGCGTCCGTTCGGGCCGGTTCTGCCGCCCCGCTCGCCGCCCCGCCGGCGCTGCCCTAAGGTCAGGACGGAGCGGGGACCGAGGAGGCGGACGTGGGACTGCGGGACGTGTTGCTGGGGTGGCCGGTGTTCCGGCAGCTCACCGGCACCGACCCGCTGGGCCGTGGTGCCGCCGCCCAGTCGGCGCGCAGCGCCGGGCTCACCGCCCGCACCGAGGACGCCGACGAGGTGGCCAGGTCGGTCTGCCCGTACTGCGCGGTGGGGTGTGGTCAGCGGGTCTTCGTCCGTGACGGCCGGGTGACGCAGATCGAGGGCGACCCGGACAGCCCGATCTCCCGGGGGCGGCTCTGTCCGAAGGGCGCGGCCAGCAAGAGCCTGGTGACCAGTCCGCTGCGGCAGACGACGGTGCGGTACCGCCGGCCGTACGGGACCGAGTGGGAGGACCTGGACCTCGACACCGCGCTGGACATGATCGCCGACCGGGTGTTGGCGGCGCGGGCGCAGACGTGGGAGGACGTCGACCCGCAGGGGCGTCCGTTGAACCGCACACTGGGCTTCGCCAGCCTGGGTGGGGCGACGTTGGACAACGAGGAGAACTACCTCATCAAGAAGTTGTTCACCGCGGCGGGCGCGTTGCAGATCGAGAACCAGGCCCGGATTTGACACTCCGCCACGGTTCCCGGTCTGGGGGCCAGTTTCGGTCGCGGTGGTGCGACGGTCTTCCAACAGGACGTGGCGAACGCTGACGTCATCGTCATCCAGGGCTCGAACATGGCCGAGGCCCATCCGGTGGGCTTCCAGTGGGTGATGGAGGCGAAGAAGCGCGGGGCGAAGGTCTTCCACGTCGATCCCCGGTTCACCCGGACCAGCGCGGTGGCCGACGCGTACCTGCCGATCCGGGCGGGTACGGACATCGTGCTGCTGGGTGCGGTGGTCAACCACATCCTCGCCAACGAGTTGGACTTCCGGGAGTACGTGCTGGCGTACACCAACGCGGCGACGATCGTCAGTGACGACTTCGTCGACGCCGAGGACGCCGAGGGGTTGTTCTCCGGGTGGGACCCGGAGAGCGGCAGCTACGTGCAGGACAGTTGGCAGTACGCGGGCCACGAGCAGGACTCGGGCAGCGGCGGCACCGCCGACGAGCGGGACACCGCCGCCGGCCTGCGCCACGAGTCGCATGGTGCGCCGGTGGCGGGTCGGTCGGAGCGGGACGAGACGTTGCGTCATCCGCGCTGCGTCTACCAGATCCTCAGGCGGCACTTCGCCCGCTACACCCCGGAGATGGTGGAGCGGGTGTGTGGCCTGCCCCGGGAGAGGTTCCTGGAGTTGGCACGGGCGTGGACGGAGAACTCGGGCCGGGAGCGGACCGGGTGCCTGATCTACTCGGTGGGGTGGACCCAGCACACCGTCGGCGTGCAGTACATCCGCACCGGGGCGATCATCCAGTTGCTGCTGGGCAACGTGGGCCGTCCGGGCGGCGGGGTGCTGGCGTTGCGCGGGCACGCCAGCATCCAGGGGTCGACGGACATCCCGACGTTGTTCAACCTGCTGCCGGGCTATCTGCCGATGCCGCACCACGCCAAGCACGTGACGTTCGACGACTGGGTGGACGGCATCCGGCATCCGGGGCAGAAGGGCTTCTGGGGCAACGCCCGCGCGTACGCGGCGAGTCTGCTGAAGGCGTACTGGGGGGACGCGGCGACGCCGGAGAACGACTTCTGTTACGGCTACCTGCCTCGGCTGACCGGGGACCACGGCACCTACCAGCAGGTGCTCGACATGATCGACGGCAAGATCAAGGGATACTTCCTGCTCGGGCAGAACCCGGCGGTCGGGTCGGCGCACGGGCGGGCGCAGCGGCTCGGCATGGCGAACCTGGACTGGCTGGTGGTCCGCGACCTCTTCATGATCGAGAGTGCGACCTTCTGGCAGCGGGGTCCGGAGGTCGCCACCGGTGAGATCGTGCCGCAGGAGTGCCGCACCGAGGTGTTCTTCCTGCCCGCCGCCTCGCACGTGGAGAAGGAGGGCACGTTCACCCAGACCCAGCGGCTGGTGCAGTGGCGGGAAAAGGCGGTCGAGCCGCCCGACGACGCCCGCTCCGAGCTGTGGTTCTTCTATCACCTGGGGCGTCGGTTGCGGGAGAAGCTGGCCGGGTCGTCGTTGCCGCGCGACCGGGCGCTGCTGGACCTGGCGTGGGACTACCCCACGCACGGCCCGCGTGACGAGCCGGACGCCGAGGCGGTGCTGCGGGAGATCAACGGGTACGACACCGTGACGGGCCGCCCGCTCTCCGCGTTCACCGAGGCCCGCGACGACGGTACGACCGCGGTGGGCTGTTGGATCTACACCGGTGTGTACGCCGACGGGGTGAACCAGGCGGCGCGGCGGCGGCCCGGGCACGAGCAGGACTGGGTGGCCGCCGAGTGGGGGTGGGCGTGGCCGGCGAACCGCCGTCTGCTCTACAACCGGGCGTCGGCGGATCCGCAGGGGCGACCGTGGAGCGAGCGGAAGCGCTACGTGTGGTGGGACGCCGAGGCGGGCCGCTGGACCGGTCGCGACGTGCCGGACTTCGAGGTGACGAAACCGCCGTCGTACCGGCCGCCGGAGGGCGCCACCGGTCCGGAGGCGTTGGCCGGGGACGACCCGTTCGTCATGCAGTCCGACGGGAAGGGCTGGTTGTACGCGCCGAGCGGTGTGCTGGACGGGCCGTTGCCGACCCACTACGAGCCGGCCGAGTCGCCGGTGCGTAATCCGCTCTACGCGCAGCAGGCCAACCCGACCCGCAAGACGTACGCGCATCCGGTCAACCCGACGAACCCGAGTCCACCCGCGCCGCACAGTCAGGTCTTCCCGTACGTGTTCACGGTCAGCCGGCTCACCGAGCACCACACGGCGGGTGGGATGAGCCGCACCGTACGGCCGCTTGCGGAGTTGCAGCCGGAGATGTTCGTGGAGGTGTCGCCGGAGTTGGCCGACCTGGTCGGGCTGACCCATCTGGGGTGGGCGCACCTGGTCACCTCCCGTGCGGTGATCGAGGCGAAGGTGCTGGTCACCGACCGCATCGTGCCGTTGCGGGTGGACGGGCGGGTGATCCACCAGCTCTGGCTGCCGTACCACTTCGGGTACGAGGGGCTGGTCACCGGCGACTCGGCCAACGACCTGTTCGGCATCACCCTGGACCCGAACGTGCTGATCCAGGAGAGCAAGATCGGCACGTGTGACGTGCGTCCGGGGCGGCGTCCCACCGGAGCGGCCCTGCGCGAGCTGGTCCGCGACTACGGTGACCGGGCCGGCATCGTGCCGGGCCGCACCCCGCCGGCAGTCACCCCCGGCGTGCCGACCCCGCCCGACGGGGCCGACGACGAGGAGGGGACGCACTGATGGTCGACCCGCAGCACCGGGCAGGCCCGTCCGCGACGTCGGGGCAGGCGTACCAGCCGGCGTCGGCGTCCGGCTGGGTCGACGCGCCCCCACGGATGGGTTTCTTCACCGACACCAGCGTCTGCATCGGCTGCAAGGCGTGCGAGGTGGCCTGCAAGGAGTGGAACGGGGTGCCGGCCTCCGGCCTGGACCTGCTCGGCATGTCCTACGACAACACCGGCGCGTTGACCGCGAACTCCTGGCGGCACGTGGCCTTCGTGGAGCAGCCTCGTCCGGCCGGGCACCACGACGCGCCCTTCCCCGGCACGCCGACCGGCGACCCGGTCAGCGCCGCCTCGGCGGCGACCGCCGCCGGCACCGGCAGCCCGACCGACACGAGCCACGCGACCGGCACCGATCCTGGGCTGCCGCCGGGTGATCCGGCGGTCGCCGCCCGGATGACCGAGTTCCTGGGCATGCCCGCCGCCGGGCCGCCGGGGCGTACCGGCAGTGCGGAGGGCCGGTCGGACTTCCGCTGGCTGATGATGTCCGACGTGTGCAAGCACTGCACCCACGCGGCCTGCCTGGACGTCTGCCCGACCGGGTCGCTGTTCCGCACCGAGTTCGGCACGGTGGTGGTCCAGGAGGACATCTGCAACGGCTGCGGGTACTGCGTCTCGGCCTGCCCGTACGGCGTCATCGACCGGCGGGTCGACGACGGCCGGGTGTGGAAGTGCACGCTGTGCTACGACCGGATCGGTGCCGGCCTGACACCGGCCTGCGCGCAGGCGTGCCCGACGGAGTCGATCCAGTACGGTCCGCTCGACGAGTTGCGGGAACGGGCCGCCGCCCGGGTCGCCACGCTGCACGAGCGGGGGACGCCCGAGGCACGGCTCTACGGTCACGACCCGGCCGACGGCGTCGGTGGTGACGGTGCGTTCTTCCTGCTTCTGGACGAACCGGAGGTGTACGGCCTGCCACCGGATCCGCAGGTCACGACCCGGGATCTGCCGAGAATGTGGCAGCGTGCCGGGGTCGCCGCGCTGGCGATGGCGGCGGTGGCGGTGGGCGCGTTCCTCGGTGGTCGGCGGTGACCCCCCGCGAGCCGGAGGTGGGTGACCGGTTCCGTCGCTTCCGCGACCAGGCGGCCGACGGCCGCACCGACGACCGCACCGGCGGTCGCCGCGGCGGACGTGGCGGCGAGGAGTTGGCGGTGCCCCGGGCGGAGTTCCGCTCCTACTACGGCCGACCGATCCTGAAACCGCCGGTGTGGACCTGGGAGATCGCCGCGTACCTGTTCACCGGTGGGCTGGCCGCCGGTTCGTCGCTGCTGGCGGCGGGCGGGCAGGTGACCGGTCGGCCGGCGCTGCGGCGCGTCGGCCGGGTCGCCGCGCTGGTCGCGGTCACCGCCAGCGCGGGCCTGCTGGTCAAGGACCTGGGACGGCCGGAGCGGTTCCACCACATGCTGCGGGTGGCGAAGCCGACGTCGCCGATGTCGGTGGGGACCTGGATCCTGAGCGCGTACGGTCCGGCCGCCGGGTTGGCCGCGATCGCCGAGGCGGCACCGCTGCTGCCCGAGCGCGGTCCGCTGGGGCTGGTCCGTCGGGTGCTGCCGCCGGTGGGGCACGCCGCCGGGCTGGCCGCCGCGGCGACCGCGCCGGCCCTGGGCACGTACACGGCGGTGCTGCTGGCGGACACGGCCGTGCCGTCGTGGCACGAGGCGTACCCGCACCTGCCGTTCGTCTTCGCCGGCAGCGCCCTGGCCAGCGGTGCCGGGGTGGGGCTGCTCGCCGTGCCGCCCGCGCAGGCCGGTCCGGCGCGGCGGATGGCGGTGGCCGGTGCCGCTCTGGAGTTGGTCGGCGCGCACCGGTTGGAGACCCGGTCGGGGTTGCTCGGCGAGCCGTACCGCACGGGTCGCGGCGGCCGGTTGCTGCGGGTCGGGCGGGCGTTGACCGTGGCCGGGGTGGCCGGGGCGCTGGTGGGTGCCCGCAGCCGGGTGCTGTCGGCGGCCTCCGGCGCGGCGTTGCTGGCCGCGTCGGTGGCGACCCGCTTCGGGGTGTTCCACGCGGGGGTGGCCTCGGCCCGGGATCCGAAGTACACGGTGCTGCCGCAGCGGGAGCGTCTGGCGCGGCGCGCCGGTGAGGCGACGGCCGGGCGGTGATCGGGTGCCGACTCGGCCGTACGGCCGGGTGGGTGCTGTGATCCAATGCTGGGTGGAGGCGTTCAGGCGGCTGGTGCCCCTCCCGGTCTTCAACACCGGTGTGGTCCGGGATCCGGGCCAGGCGGGTTCGATTCCCGTCCGTCTCCGCCACACGGTGAGGAGATGACGCGATGGGCGACGGCGTCGCCGACCCGCGCCGCCGGGTGCCGCGTACCGACGCGCTGCTGGCCGATCCCCGGCTGGTCGCGGCCGCCGCCGCCCTGGGTCGGGAGCGGGTGAAGGTCGCCGTCCGGCAGGCGCAGGACCGGGCCCGGCGCGGTGAGATCACCCCCGAGGCGGTCTCCGTCGAGGCGCTGGCCGCGCTGCCGTCGGCGGCCCCGCGTGCCGTGCTCAACGCCACCGGCGTGCTGCTGCACACCAACCTCGGGCGGGCCGCCCTCTCCGACGCGGCGGTGGCCGCCGTGGTCGCCGCCGCCGGGCACACCGACGTCGAGATGGATCTGGGTACGGGCCGACGTGCCCGGCGGGGTCGCGACGCCGTCGACGCGCTCGCCGCCGCCGTGCCGGAGGCCGAGGCGGTGCACGTGGTCAACAACGGTGCCGCCGCTCTGGTGCTGGCCGCCACCGTGCTGGCCGCCGACGCCGAGATCGTGGTGAGCCGGGGCGAGCTGGTCGAGATCGGGGACGGGTTCCGCCTGCCGGACCTGCTGACCAGCACCGGGGCGCGGCTACGGGAGGTCGGCACCACCAACCGCACCACGCCGGCCGACTACGCCGCCGCGATCGGTCCCCGCACCGGTTTCGTGCTCAAGGTGCACCCGTCGAACTTCCGGGTCACCGGTTTCACGTCGGCGGTGCCGGTCCGGCGGTTGGCCGCGCTCGGCGTACCGGTGGTGGTGGACATCGGGTCGGGGCTGCTCGCGCCCGACCCGCTGCTGCCCGACGAACCGGACGCGGCGACGACCCTGCGGGCCGGGGCGGACCTGGTCACCGCCAGCGGCGACAAGCTGCTGGGTGGCCCGCAGGCCGGGCTGCTGCTGGGCTCGGCCGCACTGGTGGAGCGGCTGCGTCGGTCTCCGCTGGCCCGGGCGCTGCGGGTGGACAAGCTGACCCTGGCCGCGCTCGCCGCCACCCTCGGCGATCCGGCCACCCCCACCCGGACGGCCCTGCATGCCGACGCGGCGCTGCTGCGGGCCCGGACCGAGCGGCTGCGGGACGCCCTGGCCGCCGAGGGTCGTAAGGCCGAGGTGGTGCCGTCGGCGGCGGTGGTGGGCGGTGGCGGTGCTCCCGGCGTGGAGCTGGACTCGTGGGCGTTGAGCCTGCCGGAGCGCTACGCCGCACCGCTGCGCACCGGTGAGCCGCCGGTGCTCGGCCGGGTGGCGCGGGGCCGGCTGCTGTTGGACCTGCGGTGCGTGCCGGAGCACGCCGACCCGACCGTCCGCGCCGCCGTGCTCGCCGTCCCGGACGGCGACTGACCATGCTGGTGGTGGCCACCGCCGGGCACGTCGACCACGGCAAGTCGACGCTGGTGCGGGCGCTGACCGGGATGGAACCGGACCGGCGGGCGGAGGAACGCCGTCGGGGCATGACCATCGACCTGGGCTTCGCCTGGACCACGTTGCCGTCCGGGGCCGTCGTCGCCTTCGTGGACGTACCCGGGCACGAACGGTTCGTGCCGAACATGCTGGCCGGGGTGGGCCCGGTGCCCGCCGCCGTGATGGTCGTCGCCGCCGACGAGGGTTGGATGCCCCAGTCCGCCGAGCACCTGGCCGCCCTGGACGCGCTCGGCGTCGCGTACGGCCTGCTCGTGGTGACCCGCGCGGACCTGGCCGATCCGGGTCCGGCGCTGGCGCGCGCCCGGGCCGAGCTGGCCTCCACCACCCTGGGCGCGGTGGAGTCGGTGGTGGTCAGCGGGGTCACCGGTGTCGGCCTGCCCGAGCTGCGTGCCGCGTTGGACCGGTTGGCTGCCCGCGTGCCGTCCGCCGACCACGCGGCGCCGGTGCGGCTCTGGGTCGACCGTCATTTCACGGTGCGCGGCAGCGGCACGGTGGTCACCGGCACCCTCGGCGTGGGCCGGTTGCGGGTCGGTGACGAGCTGGAACTGGCCGGCACCGGTGACCTGGTGCGGGTACGGGGCCTGCACCGCCTGGGCGAGGCCCGCGACGCCGTCGACCCGGTGGCCCGGGTGGCGGTCAACCTGCGCGGGGTGTCCCGGGACCGGGTCGCGCGCGGCGACGCGTTGCTCACCCCGGGTCGGTTCCGGTCCACCGACCTGGTCGACGTGCGGCTGGCCGGCGACCCGGTGGCCGAGCTGCCGGCCACGCTGACCCTGCACGTGGGTGCGGCGGCCGTGCCGGTGCGGGTGCGTCCGCTGGGCGGCGACACCGTCCGGTTGCGGTTGGGGCGTCCGGTGCCGCTGCTCGTCGGCGACCGGGCGTTGCTGCGCGACCCGGGCCGCCACCACGTCGTCGGTGGGGTGACCGTCCTGGACGTGCTGCCGCCGCCGTTGCGGCGGCGGGGCGCGGCGGCGGCCCGGGCG
Source organism: Micromonospora sp. NPDC047793 (assembly GCF_040642635.1). Classification (NCBI taxonomy): domain Bacteria; kingdom Bacillati; phylum Actinomycetota; class Actinomycetes; order Micromonosporales; family Micromonosporaceae; genus Micromonospora; species Micromonospora sp. NPDC047793. The sequence goes on from NZ_JBEYSG010000006.1 coordinate 39,285, forward strand.
GCGGTGTTGGCCACCTTGGACGGTCGGCCGGACCTCGCCGGTGAACTGCGGCGACGCGGCCTGGTGCGGGCCGGGGACCTGGCCCGCGCGGGTGTGCCGGTGCACGTCGCCCCGGTGGCGGGGGACTGGCTGGCCGATCCGGAGCACTGGGCGCGGCTGACCGCGCGGCTCACCGAGGCGGTGACCCGGTACTCCCGGGAGCATCCCCTGGAGGCGGGCGCCCCGGTGGAGGTGCTGCGCCGGCAGCTCGACCTGCCCGACCGGGTGCTGGTCGAGGCGCTGGTGCGGGCGCCGCTGCGGCTGGCCGCCGGTCGGGTCGGCGCGGCCGGGGCTGATCCGCTGCCGGAGCCGGTGGCCCGCGCGGTGGCGTTGGTCCGCGACGACTTCGCGGCGTACCCGTTCCGGGCTCCGGACGCCGACCGGCTGGCCGCCGTCGGGCTCGGGGTCCGCGAGATCGGCGCGGCGGTACGGGCCGGCGCGCTGCTGCGCCTGACCGGCAACGTGCTGCTGCTGCCCGGCGCGCCGCAGCAGGCGGTGCGGGTGCTCGCCGCGTTGCCGCAGCCGTTCACGCTCAGTGCCGCCCGGCAGGCCCTGGACACCACCCGCCGGGTGGCGGTGCCGCTGCTGGAGCTGCTGGACCGGCAGGGCCGGACCCGCCGGTTGCCGGACGACGCCCGGACGGTGGTCGACGCGGATTCCACCGATCGGCCGGCAGCCGGGCGTCCCGGACGCCTACCGTGACGCCATGGACCCCTCCGCGGTCTGGCGGGACCGGCAGCACCGCTGGCGGATCGAGGCGTACCGGGCACCGGACCTGAGGTTCGCCATCTTCGCCACCAACGGCACCACCGAGTCGGCGCCGCTGTGGTTGTTCGGGATGTCGGCGCTGGCCCGCTGGCTGATGAGCCACAAGATCTCACTGGACGACCTGGAGACCGACTGATCGCCCAGTCGGGGGACAGACCAGACGAAAACCGGCATCCAAGCCTGTTCGGCTCTATCGTGCGACGGATGAAGGACCGAGGCATCCGCAAGGTCGTCGCGGTGCTGGCCGGCCTCGCGGTGATCTACTTCGGCACCACCGGCCGATCGGAGACCGAAGGCAGCGGGATCTCCGGGGGACTGGTGGTGCTGGCTCTGCTCGCCGCCCTGCTGGTGTGGCACCTGACCAAACCCGGCGACGCCTAGTGACGCCGGTCAGCGGGCCGCCACGCTCCGGTTGAGCTGCCCCACCGACTCCTCGCCGAGCGCCACCCGCACCAGCGCCGAGGCGAACCGGCCGAAGTCGTCGTCGTCGACCAGCCCGGCCAGCCGGTCGGGGGTGGCCGGCAACCCGAGCCGCTTGGCCCCGGCGACCGCCCGCCGGTCGGCGTACGGGCGCAGCTCCGGCCAGACACTCTGCACCTCGCGCAGGAAGATGTCCGCCCCGGTGGGCCCGATGCCGGGGAACTCGGTGAGCAGTCGGCGCAGCGCCGTCGGGTCACCGTCCGCCTCCCGGTGCAGCCGTCGCAGGTCGCCGTGCCACCGGTCCAGGCAGAGCCGGGCGCCGGTGCCGAGCATCGTCGCGGTCCGCTCGTCGTAGCGGCGGTAGTGGCCCCGCCCGAGCGCGTCGACGCGCTGCTGCCACCGCGCCGCCTCCATCGCCTGCGGGGTGCGGTAGCCGGCGGCGAAGAGTTCCCGGGCCGCCGCCACCGCCACACCGGCCCGGATCCGGGTGCTCAACAGCGTGACGAGCACCAGCAGCTGGTACAGCGGCGCGGGCCGGTCGGCGAGGGTGATCCCCGCCTCCTCGGCGTACGTGCGCCGGGTGAGCAGGGCCCGTGCCATCTCGCGGTGATCGCCCATCTCGCGGGAGTACCCGTTGTGGCCCGGACTAGCCCGATCGCCGCAGCCGGTTCCAGGTGGCGGCGGCCGTCACCCCGTACGCGAGGTGCGGCACGAGGTCGGCCAGCCAGTCGACGCGCCGCCAGGTGCGCGGGTCGGTGACACCGAGCAGCGTCAACGACCCGTCGGAGAGCGTCATCGCCCCGCCGCCGAGCAGAGCGGCGGAGCGCAGGATCGGCTGCCGCCGCCCACGGGTCAGCGCGGCGAAGCCGACGGCGGCGGCCACCCCGAGCCCGTACCCCATCAACGCGCCGAGCCCGGCGCGCCGGTGGGCGGCCTGCGGCGGCGCGCCCAGGTCCAGGTGGGCCGCGTCGGCCACCCTGCCGGCGCTCTCCTCCGGGGTCTGGCTGGCCGCCCGGGCCCGCACCACGATGTCCAGGTAGGTCACCGTGTTCAGCGCCAGCGTGCCGACCGCCCCGGCGATGAGCCCGTCGGCGAGGTACCCGCCCCTCACTTCTTCGGGTCGCCCGGTTCGCGGTTGCCCTTCGGACCGTAGGTGCGGTCACCCCGGACCACGCCGCGTTGTCCCCGATCCTCCTGGAGGATCCGGTTGGCGGTCTCGTCGGCCTTCTCGTCCGAGGCGCGCCGACCCGAGTCGTCGACGGCGTTGCGGATGCGGGCGCGCTGCTTGTCGTAGGCGTTGCTACCCGGACGCGGTCCTGGCATCGCTGTCTCCTCCGGTCGTCACGGTGACGGACGCGCCCGTCTACCCGCGTGGACCGCCGCCAACCCCCGGCGTGTGGACCACCGCGACCGGGCAGTGGCTGTGGCGCAGCGCCGCCTGGCTCACGGAGCCGCGCAGCAGGCCGCCGACCGGACCGTGACCGGTGCCGCCGACGACGAGCAGCTGGGCGCGGCGGGAGGCGTCGGTGAGCACGGTGCCGGCCCGTCCGCGTACCGACTCTCGGGTGACCGGCACCTCCGGGTACCGCTCGGCCAGACCGGCGAGCGACTCGGCGAGCAGCCGGTCCTCGTCGGCGCGCAGTTCGGACTCGTCGTACACCAGCGGCTGCATGTCACCGGGGCCGGTGGAGACCGGATGCCGGTAGGCGTGGGTCGCGACGACGGAGGCGCCGCGCAGGGCGGCGGTCCGGACCGCGAACTCGATCGCGGTCCGGGACGCCTCGGTGCCGTCCACGCCGACCACGACCGGCCCGTCGGTCTGCGCGGTGCCGCGGGCCACCAGCACCGGGCAGCCGGCCGACGCGGCCACCGTGGCCGTGACGGAGCCCACCACGAGGGCGCCGAGCCCACCGAGGCCCTGATGGCCGAGGACGATCATCGCGGCGGTGGGGGCGGCGTCCAGCAGCACCGCGGCGGCCTCGCCGTCGACGATCTCGCCGGTGACCCGCAGGCCGGGCGCGACCGCGCCGGCCTCGTCGACCGCGTCGGCCACCACCTGCTCGGCCTGCTCCCGCAGTCCGGTGCCGGGTCGGTCGTCGGTGACCGCGGTGACCGGCGTCCGCAGCAGCGGCCAGATGAAGGCGTGCCGGACCCGCAGCGGCAGGTCCTGTCGGGCCGCCTCGGTGGCGGCGAGCCGGATCGCGGCGCGGGCCGGCTCGGAGCCGTCCACACCGACCACCACCGCCGCGCCGTTGATCGGGTCCACGAGCACCTTCCCGCCGCCGGTCGTCGTCCGGAGCCAAGTATCGCGGCCGTGGCGGGCCCGGCGGGGCGATACCGGTGAGCGGCACCGGGTCGGTACGCTGACGGCGACTGCCGGGGAGGGAGCGTCGTCGATGGTGGAGCCCGACCAGCCGAGCACCGCACGGATGATCGATTTCTGGCTCGGCGGGGAGCACCACCACCCGGTCGACGTGGCGGCCGCCCGCGCCTTCGAGCAGGCGTACGGGCCCTGTGCCCCGGTCTTCCGGGCGCTGCGCGCCTTCCTGGGCCGCTCGGTCCGCGCGATCGCCGCCACCGGTGTGGACGGCTTCCTGGTCTTCGGTGCCGGTGTGCCGACGATGGGCAACGTGCACGAGGCCGCGCCCGACGCCACCGTCCTCTACACCGACGTGGACCCGGTGACCATCCGGTCGGGGCAGCAGATCCTGGCCGGCAGCGACCGGGCCGGGTACGGCTTCGGTGACGCCACGGACGTCGGCACGATCGATCCGGCGTTGCTGCACCGGTTCGTGCCCGGGTGGGGCCGGCGGCCGGTGGGGGTGGTGTTCCTCGGCCTCGCCGCCTTCCTCGACGACGAGACGCTCGCCCGGACCCTCGACGAGCTCTACACGGCTGCCGCACCCGGCAGCCACCTGGCGATCGACTTCGACACCGAGGAACTCGCCGGTCATCCGGAGGCACTGGCCATGATGGGGCCGGCGTTCCGGATGCGGGCGCCGGCGGCGTTCGGGCCGCTGCTGGGGCGTTGGACGCCGACCGAGGACGGCATCGTGCCGGTGACCCACTGGCGGCCGCAGGGCCCACCGGAGGCGGTGCCGGACGCGTTCCACGGCGCGGTGGCGGTGCGGTCGGCCGGGTGACCATGAATGGAACCGCCTCCGTATGATGCTTGCCCCAGAGCAAGTATCTTCGGAGGAGCGACATGCCGGATGGGCCCACGGGGGTTTCGCGCGCCCTGCGCGAGGCCCCGCCCGATCGCGTGGTCGAGGCCGCCGACCGGGCCATCCAGTCGGTCCTGGGAGCGTCGGGCACCGTCGTGTTCGTCGCCGACTACCGGATCAGCGGCCTGTGGCCGGTGCTCGACGCGCGGCGGCCGGACGCTGCCGCCCACGCCCTCCAGGGATCGCTGCAACGCTGCTTCAGCAGTCAGCAACCGGTCCGGGCCGGCGGGACCGACGGCGGGTGCCAGCTCTACCTGCCGTTGTCGGTGTGGGGCGAGCGGCTCGGCGTGCTGATGGTGGAGATGCCCGAGGAGCCGTCGGAGAGCGTGGTGCGCCGCGCCGCGGACATCGCCGGTGAGGTCGCGCTGGCGATGCACGCCGCCGACCGGGAGACCGACCGTTACCGGCGGGCGCGTCGGCAGGAACGCCTGAGCATGGCCGCCGAGTTGCAGTGGGAGCTGCTCCCGGGGCGCAGTGTCAGCCACGGCTCGTTCCAGTTGGCCGGTCAGCTGGAGCCGGCGTACACGGTGGGTGGTGACCACTTCGACTGGTCGGTGGATGACGGCCGGCTCACCGTGACCGTGCTCAACGGCGACGGGATCGGGCTCACCGCCGCCCTGCTGACGGCGGTGACGGTGAACGCGATGCGCAACGCCCGCCGGTCCGGCGGCGGCCTGGTGGAGCAGGCCGAGCTGGCCTCCGACACGGTCTACTACCAGCACCGGGGTCACCGGCACGTGGCCACTGTCCTGCTTGAACTGGACTGCGCCACCGGCCGGGTGCAGGCGGTGGACGCCGGGTCACCGCACCTGCTGCGGCTGCGCGGCGGCACCGTGTCCCGGGTTCCGTTGGAGCAGCAGCTGCCGTTGGGCATGTTCGCCGAGACCCGGTACGCCCTCCAGGAGTTCGACCTGGACCCGGGGGACCGGTTGTTCGTGGTCTCCGACGGGGTGTGGGGCGCGGATCCCAGCGGACGCGAGACGTACGGGGAACGGGCGATGGCACGGTCCATGCGGGCCACGCGGTTGCAGCCACCGCCGGAGGCGGTTGGTACGGTGATGCGCGAGTTGCAGGCATTCCACGCGGACGCCGACCTCCGCGACGACGCCGTGGTGGTCTGCCTGGACTGGCGTGGTGCCGACGGCCGGACGCAGGACTGACGGCCTCGGGTGGTATGAGCGGGACAATCGCAGGGGACATCGGGTGGAGCGACCGAATCTCGCCGCGGCGATCGACGCAGCCGCTGAGTCGTTGGTGGGTGTGCTCGACTCGGCCGCCGTCCGGCACCGGATGGCCGTCTCGCCCACCCAGTTACGGGTGCTGTCGCTGCTCAGCAGCCGGCCGGAGACCAACATCAACGGCCTGGCGGAGCTGCTGGACGTCGTACCCTCCTCGGCCAGTCGGCTCTGCGACCGGCTGGAGGCGATCGGCCTGGTGCGCCGGGAGACCGACCCGAGGGATCGGCGTGAGGTCCGCCTGACGCCCACGGCCGCGGCGGAGGTCCTGCTGGGGGAGGTGCGGTCGCGCCGTCACGACGCCGTGCGGACGGTCCTGGAGCGGATGCCGGCGCGGGTGCAGCAGGACCTGCTGCGGGCGCTGAAGGCCTTCGGTCAGGCCGCGACTGCGCAGCCGCCGGACTCCTCGGCCCGCAGCGCCTGACCCCCCGCCCACCTGTCATCCTAGGATGCCTTAGCGGTGGTGACGGTCCTCACACCGGTGCCGCACGAACACCACCGACGACACCGGTCGAGCGGGACTGGGCGCGACGACAGCCCGCTATAGTGGCAGCGCATCCGACCGACCTGTGATCATCAACGGTGGGCGGTGGGCCAGGGGAGATCCCGGATCGGGATCACAGGGGGGTGCCGGCGCCAGCCGGCTCGACAGCGCGCACGGCGTTCCATGGCGGACCCAGGGGCCGAGGTGGGTCGCGTGCCGCGGAGGAGGTTCGGTGGCGCGTCGACCGGCTCGGGCAGAGCAACCACAGGCCCCCGAGGTCGACGCGCGAGGTGCCGGCGACCGGGTCCTCACCCTGCCGAACCTGATCAGCTTCGTCCGACTGCTGGGCGTTCCGGTCTTCCTGTACCTGTTCCTCGTGGCCCGCGCCGACGTGGCCGCGATCGTGGTGCTCGCGGTCGGCGGCACCAGCGACTGGGTGGACGGGTGGATCGCCCGACGGCTGCGTCAGGTCAGTCGCCTCGGCGAGTTGCTCGACCCGCTCGCCGACCGGCTCTACATCCTCGCCACGCTGGTGGCGTTCACCGCGCGCGACGTGGTGCCGTGGCAGTTCACCGCCGCGCTGCTGGCCCGGGAGCTGCTGCTGGCCGGTTCGCTGGTGGTGCTACGCCGCTACGGCTACGGACCGCCGCCGGTGCACTACGTCGGCAAGACGGCCACGTTCCTGCTGCTTGCGGCGTTCCCGACGTTGCTGGTGGCCGCCTCGGTGCCGGCCGCGTCGGCGGTGGCCGGTGCGGTGGGCTGGGCGCTGGCCTGGTGGGGGCTGGTGCTCTACTGGGTGGCCGGGGCGCTCTACGTGGTCCAGGCGCGTCACCTGGTCCGGGCGGCTGGTCGAGGAGAGACGGCATGAGCGAGCGTCGGCGAGCGAGTCAGCGGTGCCGTGGTGATGCCGGCGCGCAGCGAAGCGGAGTGTCGGCATGAGCGAGCGGAACCGGGGGTTCACCCCGGACTTCCTCACCGAGCTGTTCCAGAACCCGCTGGATCCGGGGTACGCCGACGCGGCGGCCCGTCGGGCGAGGAACGGGAAGCCGGCGCGTCCGGGATGGTCGGTGGGACCGGTCACGGTGGTGGTCGTGTTGCTGCTGGGTTTCCTCTGCGCGGTGGCGTACCGGCAGACGATGGCCGAGGAGCCGGGGCGCGCGCAGGCCCGGTCGGGGCTGGTCGGGCAGATCAAGCAGCGGCAGGGTGAGACGGACAACCTGTCCGTGCGCGCCGACCAGTTGCGCGAGGAGGTGACCCGGCAGCGGGAGGCCGCGTTGGGTGGTTCGCAGGCGGCGCGGTTGCGGGACCTGGAGGCGCGGACGGGGCTGGGTCGCGTGCGCGGTGACGGTGTGGTGGTGCGGTTGGCGGACGGTCCGAAGGCGGGGGAGCAGTTGGGCGGGACGAAGGCGGGTCCGTCGTGGGTGCTCTACAGCGATCTGCAGGCGGTGGCGAACGACCTGTGGGGTGCGGGGGCGGAGGCGGTGGCGATCAACGGCCAGCGGTTGACGGCGACGTCGACGATCCGGTCGGCGGGTGAGGCGATCCTGGTGGACTTCCGGCCGGTGACCGGGCCGTACGAGGTGTCGGCGATCGGTCCGGGATCGATGCGTGAGGCGTACGAGGGCAGCCGGAGTGCATTGACGATGCGCCGGGTGTCGCAGGTGAACGGGTTGTCGTTCGAGGTGCGCGACGCGGACCGCCTCACGTTGCCGGCGGCGCCGGAGTCGCGGCTACGCTACGCGGAGCCCGCGGTGAGTCCGAGTGCGTCGCCGTCGGGCGGTGACGAGTCGTCCGACTCGGGTACGTCACCCAGCCCTTCCGGAGGTGGTCGATGATCGCGGTGCTGGCTCTGCTGGCCGGTGTGGTGCTCGGGTTGTGGCTGGATCCGACGGTGCCGGCGGCGTTGCAGCCGTACCTGCCGATCGCGGTGGTGGCGGCGTTGGACGCGGTCTTCGGTGGGGTGCGGGCCAAGTTGGACCGGATCTTCGACGACAAGCAGTTCGTCGTGTCGTTCATCTCGAACGTGCTGGTCGCGGCCTTGATCGTGTATCTGGGTGACCAGTTGGGTGTGGGTGGTCAGTTGTCCACCGGTGTGGTGGTCGTGTTGGGGGTCCGCATCTTCGGCAATGTGGCGGCGATCCGCCGGCACCTGTTCCGGGCGTAGGTTGGTGTCGTGAGTGACGAGCACACCGAGACGGGTACGGGGTGGCCGAAGCCGGCGGGTCCGGCCCGGCCGGGTGGGCCGGCGGGGGAGCCGGATCCGCGTCCGGACGCGCCGGATCCCGACGAGTTGAGTCCGTTGTCGCCGCAGGGGCGTCCGGAGTCGGGTGACGGTGAGCCGGTCGTCGACCCTGACGGTTCCGGCGAGCGTGCGGGTTCCGGTGGGCGCACCGAGGACGAGTCGGCGGGGAGCGCGCCTGCGGCGGGAGCGGTCAGTCCGTTGCGGCGGTTCAGTTCGGCGGCGGTGATGATCGGTGTGCTGCTGGTGTTGTTGGGGTTCACGCTGGCGGTGCAGTTGAAGACGACGTCGACGGATTCGTCGTTGGCGGCGGCGCGGCAGGAGGACCTGGTCCGGATCCTGTACGACCTGGAGGCGCGGGAGTCGCGTCTGCGGCAGGACATCACCACGTTGGAGGAGAGCCAGCGCCAGTTGCGGTCGGGTGAGCAGGGGCGCCAGGCGGCGTTGGAGGAGGCGACCCGGCGGGCGGACGAGTTGGGCATTCTGGCGGGTACGTTGCCGGCGCGGGGTCCGGGGTTGGCGGTGCGGTTCGAGGCCGGGCGGTCGAAGCCGATCTCGGCGAGCGGGGTGCTGGACGCGGTGCAGGAGTTGCGGGGTGCCGGGGCGGAGGCGATGCAGATCTCCGGTGGTGACCGCGCGTCGGTGCGGGTCGTGGCGTCGACGTATTTCCTGGACGGGGAGAACGGGTCGTTGATCGTGGACGGGCGTCGGTTGACGGGTCCGTTCACGATCACGGTGATCGGGGATCCGGCGACGATGCGTACGGCGCTCAACATTCCTGGCGGGGTGGTGGCGGTGGTGGCGGGCAACGGCGGTAACGTGATCGTTGAGGATCGTGAGGTTGCCGAGGTTTCGGCGCTGCACGTGCCGAGCACGCTGGAACACGCCCGTCCGGTCTCGTGAGGCCGGGTGGGGCCGGCACCGGTCGGACCGGTGCCACCGATGGATGAGGACGCTGCTGGTGATTCCTGAGGAACTGCGGTACTCCGCTGAGCACGAGTGGGTGGCGCCTGTCGACGGTGGTGCCGTGCGGGTGGGCATCACTCATTTCGCGCAGGACGCGTTGGGCGACATCGTGTATGTGCAGTTGCCGGAGTCCGGTGCGGTGGTGGCGGCTGGTGAGTCGTTGGGTGAGATCGAGTCGACCAAGAGTGTGTCGGAGATCTACGCCCCGGTGGGCGGTACGGTGTCGGCGCGCAACGAGGCGCTGGTCGACACGCCTGAGGTGATCAACACGGACCCGTACGGTGTGGGTTGGTTGGTGGAGATCTCTCCGGCGGATCCGGCGGCGGTGGAGGGTTTGCTGTCCGCGGACGCGTATCGCGAGTTGACCGAGAGCTGATTCGTTTTCCGGGCGGGCGGTCGGTGTGTGTGCCGCGCGTCCGGTTGCCCTGTTTTTCGGCGCTGGCTAGGCTCGCCCAGTCGACCGAGAACCCAATTAGTTGTGCGTCGCGGACAGCCTTTCCGGGCACGGAGAGCCAGCCGCCGGGTGATGTGTACCCGGCGGCCGGACCCGCCGTCTCCCGACGCCGACCGAAACAGATCCGTGAGGTGGTCCCCATGACTCGCCCAGGCGACGAGTTCCCCCCGCTCGACGTCACGTCGACGCTCAATCTCGGTTCGCTCGAGGAAGCGCTGGAGGGGCCGGACACCGATGTGGTGCCGAGCCGGATGTCCGGTTCGCTGCCGCCGGGGATGGCGCTGCTGGTGGTTCGTCGGGGTCCGAACGCGGGTGCGCGGTTCCTGCTGGATCACGACGTGACAACCAGTGGGCGGCATCCGGACAGTGACATCTTCCTCGACGACGTGACGGTGTCGCGTCGGCACGCGGAGTTCCACCGGGACGGTGGGACGTTCACGGTGCGTGACGTGGGCAGTTTGAACGGCACGTACGTGAATCGGGAGCGGGTCGAGGCCGCCACGTTGAGCAATGGTGACGAGGTGCAGATCGGTAAGTTCCGGGTCGTGTTCATCGCCGGTCCGCGCCCGGAGGGGGAGGCCGGCCGGGGGTGAACGAGCCTGCGGCTTCTCCGCCGTCCGGGGTGGGTCGCGCCCAGCCGTTGATGAGTATCGGCGAGGTGCTGGCCCAGTTGCGGGTGGATTTTCCTGACGTGACGATTTCGAAGCTGCGGTTCCTCGAGGCCGAGGGTCTGGTGGAGCCGCAGCGCACGGCGGCTGGTTATCGGAAGTACAGCTGGGACGATGTGTCGCGGTTGCGGTTCGTGTTGACTGCGCAGCGGGATCAGTATCTGCCGTTGCGGGTGATTCGTGAGCAGTTGGCGCAGTGGGATGCCGACGGTGCGGCGCCGGAGCGGTCGCGGCCGGCGTTGGTGGCGGTGGGCCCGGACGGTGAGGTGCCGGGGCGTGGTGCGGCGTCGTCGGTCGAGTCGGGTCAGGTGCGGCTGGATCGTACGCAGTTGGTGGCGCGCAGTGGGCTGGACGAGTCGACGTTGGGCGAGTTGGAGCGGCTCGGGTTGGTGGTGTCGGATCCGCCGGGCTGGTACGACGGCGATGCGTTGATCATCGCGAAGGCGGTGGCCGGTTTGGCGGCGTACGGGTTCCAGCCTCGGCATCTGCGGGGTTACCGGACGGCGGCGGATCGGGAGGTGGGTCTGTTCGCGCAGTTGGTGGCGCCGTTGGCGCGGCAGAGTGATCCGGCGGCGCGGGCGCGGGCGGCGGAGACGGCGCGGGAGTTGGTGGCGTTGTCGCAGCAGTTGCATGCGGCGTTGGTGCGGGTGGGGTTGCGGTCGACGTTGGGTCGGTGAGGTGCGTGTGCGCGCTGATCGGCGGGTTGGTGAGTGGCGTAGGCTTGCGGGGGTAACCCCTTCTGGGCACGGGCGTGGTGCGCGGAGCGCGTGAGATGGCCGTGTCGCGGTCCGTGTACCGTGCAGTGAAGGGCGCGGTGCGGCGTAGGTGACAACGACACGGAGGCGGCGGTGCGCGAGCTGAGCGTGGTCGGGGTTCGGGTGGAGTTGCCCAGTAACCAGCCGATCGTCCTGCTCAGGGAGGTCGAGGGTGACCGCTATCTGCCGATTTGGATCGGCGCGGTCGAGGCGACGGCGATCGCTTACGAGCAGCAGGGTGTCAAGCCGGCCCGGCCGTTGACCCATGATCTTCTGCGGGATGTGTTGGCGGCGTTGAAGGCGCCGTTGCGGGCGGTGGAGATCACCGAGCTGAAGGAGAACGTGTTCTTCGCCGATCTGTTGATCGGTGACGGGGTGCGGGTCTCGGCGCGGCCGAGTGATTCGATCGCGTTGGCGTTGCGGGTCGGTGCGCCGATTCGTTGTGCCGAGCAGGTCCTCAGTGAGGCGGGGATCGTGATTCCCGATGAGCAGGAGGACGAGGTGGAGAAGTTCCGGGAGTTCCTGGAGCAGGTGCGGCCGGAGGACTTCGCCGGTTGATCGGTGGTCCGGGCTGTGGGCCCGGGCCGGTGTGCAGGTGCGGACCACCATCGTGGCGTTACGGTCGGTGATGGTGATGGTCGTCGCTGTCGATGCGCGGCGTGTCGCGGCGGTTTCTCCGTGGTAACCCTGGGCGGTCGCTATAGGGTTGCCGTGTCGAGGGGTACGCGTCCCGGAAGCGACGTGTCACCGCACTGACGGGGAGGTTGTCCGGATGCACGAGCCGCGAGATTCCGATCCGGTTACGGGGTGGGACGAGTCGGGTGGGATGCCTGGTTCGGCGACTGACGGTGACGGTGCGGTGGGGTACCGGGGTGTGACGGCCTGCCATGCGGTGGGGATCAGTTACCGCCAGTTGGACTACTGGGCGCGGACGGCGCTGGTGGTGCCGAGTGTGCGGGACGCTTCGGGTTCGGGTACGCAGCGGTTGTACTCGTTCCGGGACCTGGTGGTGTTGAAGGTCGTGAAGCGGTTGCTGGACGCCGGGGTGTCGTTGCAGAACATCCGTAAGGCGATCGAGGCGTTGCGGTCGCGTGGGGTGGAGGATCTGGCGGGCATCACGCTGATCTCCGACGGGACGACGGTGTACGAGTGTCGTTCCCCGGAGGAGGTGGTCGACCTGTTGCAGGGCGGCCAGGGGGTGTTCGGTATCGCGATCGGTGGCGCGTTCAAGGAGATCCAGGGGTCGTTGTCGCACCTGCCGGCGGAGCCGGTGGGGGGCGTGGTGGAGCCGGAGCCGGAGGTCCCCGCGGGCGGGGATCTGGGTGACGAGTTGGCGGCGCGTCGGGCGCGGCGGCGGGCCGGCTGAGGGTCGTCCGCCCGCCGGTGTGGGCGTGGTTTTCTGCGGACGTTTTTGTCGATCACGCTGTGTCTCGGGTCGGGTCGTGGGTGTAACGGTGGTGCGGTGCGGCGGGGCCGACACCAGTGCCCGCTGAGCAGCGTGTGCGGTGACGCGTGTACGGCTCGCCCCGATCGCCGCCGGTGATCACGCCGCTACGATGTGCGGTCATCTTCCTCTGATCTGTCACGGTGTGTGTCCGCGTGCTGGCGGTGGAGATCCGTGCGGGACAGACGGGCGCGGCGCGGCACGCTATCGTCCGATCCGGTCCGCCTGACACCTCGCCGCGACGGCGGGGGTGCCGGTGGCGGGCGTCGCGCCGATTGCCGCGCGTCTGTGCACTCTCTCCCTGCGGAAGGACTGACCTGTGACGGTCACCGACGAGACCATCCCCGTGTCGCACTTCGAGCGGATCGGCGGGGCCGCCGCGGTGCGGGCCGCCGTCGAGCTGTTCTACGACCGGGTGTTGGCCGACGCGGAGCTGGCCGGCTACTTCACCGAGGTGGACATGGCGGTCCAGCGTCGCCACATGGCGTTGATGCTGACCGTGGTGCTGGGTGGCCCGAACGAGTACGCGGGCCGGGACCTGGCTACCGCGCACCGGCCGTTGCAGATCCCGGTGGCGCACTACGTGCGGGTGGGTGAGCATCTGACGGCGACGTTGACGCAGTTGGGGGTGCCCGGCGACGTCATCACCGACGTGCAGGCGGTGCTGGCGGCGGTGCAGGACCAGGTGGTGGCCGGCGACGGCCGGGCGGACGCCTGAGCTGTGGACGTCTCTCGTCTGAAGCGGAGTTGGGCGTCGGTCGCCGCGCACGGTGACCAGGTTCCGCTGTACTTCTACTCGACGTTGTTCCTGGCGCATCCCGAGACCCGGCAGATGTTCCCGACGAACATGGCGGGGCAGCGGGACCGGCTGGTGACCGCGCTCGGTCACATCGTGTCCCAGGTGGACCAGGTGGACCGGCTGGTGGGTTTCCTGCAGGACCTCGGTGCCGACCATCGCAAGTTCGCGGTGCGCGCGGAGCACTATCCGGCGGTGGGTGAGGCGTTGCTGGCGACGCTGCGGCACTTCCTCGGTGACCAGTGGACCGAGGAGCTGGCACAGGACTGGGCGGCGGCGTACGGGTTGGTGGCGCAGGTGATGGTCGAGGCGGCGCAGGCCGCCGAGGCGGTGAATCCACCGTGGTGGGTGGCGGAGATCGTCGGCCATGAGCGGCGGGGTTTCGACGTGGCGGTGCTGACGGTGCGTCCGCAGTATCTTCTGCCGTTCACGGCGGGGCAGTCGATCGGGGTGTCGCATCCGGCGGTGCGGGCGTGGCGGTACTACTCGCCGGCGAACGCCCCCCGTCAGGACGGCACTCTGGAGTTGCACGTGCGGGCGGCGCCGGGTGGCGCGGTGTCGTCGCGGCTGGTGTACGGGTGCGCGGTGGGCGATCAGCTGCACCTGTCGGCGGCGGTGGGGGAGTCGTTGACGTTGCGGTCGTCCGGGTCGGCGGATCTGTTGCTGCTGGCCGGTGGGACCGGGTGGGCGCCGGTGCGGGCGTTGGTGGAGCAGGTGTCCGCGGAGGGGTCGGGTCGGCAGGTCGACCTGTACGTGGGGGCGCGGTCGCGGACCGAGTTCTACGACGGTGACCTGCTGGAGAAGTGGGCGTCGTCGTATCCGTGGTTGCGGGTGACCCAGGTGGTGGGGGTGGACCTGGACCGGCCGGGGGAGTTCGTGCATCCGGTGGATCGGGCGCTGGCCGACGGCGACTGGCGGTCCCGTCACGTGTACGTGTGCGGGTCCGACGACATGGTGACGTACGCGGTGACGGCGTTGACCCGCGCCGGTTTCCATCCCGGGCGGGTGCACCACGAGGGTCTGGGTGCGCAGTGGTACGGCCCCGCGTGGCGTACGGCGATGCAGAGTCCTTCCGTCCCCGACGATTCCGGAGGTGTCCGGTGAGTGATGACCAGTGGCGGGCCGGTTCGGTGGGTACGGCCCCGATCGGCCGGTACGACGGCACCCCGGTGTCCGGTGGGGTGCCGGTGCGGTTGACCGCCGACCGGGTGCGGCGGTGGGAGTTCGGGTCGGCGTCGTTCGCCCGGCGTGGCTACGACCAGTCCGGGGTGGACCGGTTCCGGATGCAGGTGGCCGACGAGTTGGATCGGCTCTCGACGCGGGTGGCGGATCTGCGGGCGGAGAACGAGATGCTCACCGGCCATGTGGAGTTGCACCGGCACGGGGTGTTCCCGACTTCGGGTCCGACGCCGCAGGCCCCGGCGGCCAAGGAGGTGAACCTGCTGTCGGCGGCGCAGCGGGAGGCCGAGCAGATCATCGCGCAGGCGCACGACTACGCGCGGCGGGTCGCCGAGTACGCCCGGACCCAGTACGAGAGTTACGTGCGGGCGGCGGTGGAGGAGGCCCGGCAGCAGGCGGAGCGGGCGGTGCAGGACTACCGGGCGTCGGCGGGGCCCACCTTCGACGACGGGGTGGCCGCGCGGGAGGCGCTGCGGATCTACGGCGAGATGATGATCTCGCACATGCAGGCGGCGGCGCGGCATCTCGACGACGGTCGCGCGCAGTTGGCCCGCACGATGGAGCGCATCGGTGGGTCGGTGGAGGTGAACGCGGCGGCGGGCCGGTCGTTGCCGCGTCGCCAGCAACCCTGACGGTGCTGCGGGGCGGCCGGTCGGGCCGGTGCGGGGTTGTCGCGTCCGCCGCTACCGGCGCCGCACTTCAGGTGCCGCCGTGGGCGGCCACCGCGGCGGTGATCGGGGTGGGGCCGGCGACGGTCTCCAGGGTGAGGCCGGCGGTCGCGGGGGCGTCGAGCAGGGCGACGAGGACGGCGGCGACGTCGGCGCGGCTGATCGGGCCCCGGGGCACCTGGCGGTCGAGGGTCACGTGGCCGGTGGGCGGGTCGTCGGTGAGGCGGCCGGGGCGCAGCACGGTCCAGTCGAGGTCCCGGCGGGTCAGGTCGTCCTCGGCGGCCTTCTTGGCCCGCAGGTAGGCGACGAACACCTCGTCGGTGTCGGCGGGCGGGTCGGTGTCCACGCCCATCGAGGAGACGAGCAGGTAGCGGCGTACTGCGGCGGTTTGGGCGGCGTCGGCGAGCAGCGCGGCGGCGGCCCGGTCGACGGTGTCCTTGCGGGCGGTGCCGCTGCCCGGTCCGGCGCCGGCGGCGAAGACGACCGCGTCGGCGTCGGTGAGGTGCGCGGCGAGGTCGCCTGCGGTGACGTGTTCCAGGTCGGCCAGGACGGGCACGGCGCCGTCGGCGCGCAGCGCGGCGCGGTGGTCGGGGTTGCGGACGAGGCCGACGGGGACGTCGCCGCGGGCGGCGAGTTCGCGGTGCAACAGTCGGGCGATCTTGCCGTGGCCTCCGGCGATGACGACACGCATGGGACGAATCTATCCGCCCGGGGTGTGGCCCTGCCGCCGCTGGCTCGCCGACGGGCCGCCGGTTGGGGCAGCATGGTGCGGGTGGAGGACGTGATCGAGCAGGTGGCGGGTTTGGCCGCCGGCGGTGCGGTGGTGGTGCTCAGCGGCGCCGGCCTGTCCACCGAGTCGGGTATCCCCGACTATCGGGGGCCCAGCGGGGTGGCGCGCCGGCACACCCCCATGACGTACCAGACGTTCACCGGTGACGTGGCGGCCCGTCGCCGCTACTGGGCGCGCAGCCACCTGGGGTGGCGGTGGATCGCGCGGGCGGACCCCAACGACGGGCATCGGGCGGTGGCCCGGTTGCAGCGGGCCGGTGTGGTGACGGGGATCATCACGCAGAACGTGGACGGGCTGCACACGGCCGCCGGCAGCGCCGGGGTGGTGGAGTTGCACGGCCGCCTCGACGAGGTGGTGTGTCTGGGCTGCGGTCGGCGGACGACGCGGGAGGACCTGGACGGGCGGCTGCGGCGGGCCAACCCGGGGTTCGACGCGCAAGCCGTCGCGATCAACCCGGACGGTGACGTGGATCTCGACGACGACCAGGTGGCCGGGTTCCGGGTGGTCGACTGCGGGGCGTGCGGCGGGATGCTCAAACCGGACGTGGTGTTCTTCGGCGAGACGGTGCCGGCGCCCCGGGTGGCGCGGTGTTACGCGATGGTGCGGCAGGCGCGGCTGCTGCTGGTGCTGGGGTCGTCGCTGACGGTGATGTCGGGGCGGCGGTTCGTGTCGGCGGCGGCCCGGCAGGACGTGCCGGTGGTGATCGTCAACCAGGGGGCCACGCGCGGTGACGGGTACGCGCGGCTGCGCGTCGACGCCCCGCTGGGCCGTCTGGTGCCGGCGCTGGCCGACCGGCTCTGCCCGGCCGGCGCGGATCCGGTGGTGACCGTCGCCTCCTGAGCAGGGGGCCGGGGCTTCGGTGTGGGCCGTCGGGGACGCTGGTAGCGTTGATCGTGCCGGTAGCACCCGCGTGGGAGAGACCGCCTGGCGGCAGCCGGGGCGGCGCCGAAGGGGCAAATCCTCCCCGGAACCTCTCAGGCAAAAGGACCGCGTGGGTCAGGCACTGTGGAGCGCCCGTGGGTGTGACAGAGGGGGAGGGCCGACCTGTCGACCCCGCCCCGCAGGAGCGCCCCTCATGACCTCAGAGTTCGCCGACCGTCACATCGGTCCCGGCCCGGACGACGAACGCCGGATGTTGGCCACGGTCGGGTACGCCTCGATCGACGAGCTGATGGACGCGGCGATCCCCGAGGTGATCCGCTGGCACGGTCGCCTGGACCTGCCGGAGCCCACCGGTGAGCACGAGACCCTGACCGAGTTGCGGGCCCTCGCCGCCCGCAACACCGTCGCCGTGTCGATGATCGGCCTCGGCTACCACGGCACGTACACCCCGGCGGTGATCCGCCGTAACGTGCTGGAGAACCCGGCCTGGTACACGGCGTACACGCCGTACCAGCCGGAGATCAGCCAAGGCCGGTTGGAGGCGCTGCTGAACTTCCAGACCATGGTGTCGGACCTGACCGGTCTGGCGACCGCGAACGCGTCGATGCTCGACGAGGGTACCGCCGCGGCCGAGGCGATGACGTTGGCGCGGCGGGCGTCGAAGAGCAGCAGCCCGGTGTACGTGGTCGACGCCGACGCCCTGCCGCAGACCATCGCGGTGATCGCCGGTCGGGCCGAGCCGCTCGGCATCGAGGTGCGGGTGCTGGACCTGACCGTGCAGGAGTTGCCGGCGGAGTTCTTCGGCCTGCACCTGCAGTACCCGGGGGCGTCCGGGGCGGTCCACGACCAGGCGCCGCTGGTGGCGGCGGCGCACGAGGTCGGCGCGTTGGTGACGGTGGCGGCGGACCTGCTGGCGTTGACGCTGCTGCGGTCGCCGGGGCAGATCGGCGCGGACATCGCCGCCGGCACCACCCAACGGTTCGGGGTGCCGATGGGTTTCGGGGGGCCGCACGCCGGCTACCTGGCGGTGCGGGCCGGGTTGGAGCGGATGCTGCCCGGCCGGCTGGTCGGGGTGTCCCGCGACACCGCCGGCGACCCGGCGTACCGGCTGGCGTTGCAGACCCGTGAGCAGCACATCCGGCGGGAGAAGGCGACCAGCAACATCTGCACCGCGCAGGTGCTGCTGGCGGTGATGGCCGGCATGTACGCCGTCTACCACGGTCCGGACGGGTTGCGGGCGATCGCGACGCGCACCCACGAGACGGCGGTGCGGCTGGCCGCGGGCCTGCGGGCCGGTGGCGTGGACGTGGCCGACGTGCCGTTCTTCGACACGGTCACGGCGACGGTGCCGGGGCGCGCCGCTCAGGTGGTGGCCGACGCGGCGGCGCGCGGGGTGAACCTGCGGCTGGTCGACGACGACCGGGTGGGGATCTCGTGCGACGAGACCACCACGCGGGAGCACGTGGCGGCGGTGTGGGCGGCGTTCGGCGTCGACGGTGTCGACGGCGCGGTGACGGCGGCGCTACCGGACGCGTTGCGGCGGACCGACGAGGTCCTCACCCACCCGGTGTTCCGGTCGCACCACTCGGAGACGGCGATGCTGCGGTACCTGCGGCGGCTGGCCGACTTCGACTACGCGCTGGACCGGGGCATGATCCCGCTGGGGTCGTGCACGATGAAACTCAACGCCACCACCGAGATGGAGCCGGTGAGCTGGGCGGAGTTCGCCCACATCCACCCGTTCGCCCCGGCGGAGCAGACCGCCGGCTACCGGGAGATGATCGGCCAGTTGGAGGGGTGGCTGGCCGAGGTGACCGGCTACGACGCGGTCAGTGTGCAGCCCAACGCCGGGTCGCAGGGGGAATTGGCCGGGTTGCTGGCGATCCGCGCGTACCACCGTGACCGGGGTGAGGGGCACCGGGACGTGTGTCTGATCCCGTCGTCGGCGCACGGCACGAACGCCGCGAGCGCGGTGATGGCCGGGATGCGGGTGGTGGTGGTCGGCTGCGACGACGACGGCAACGTCGACCCGGTCGACCTGGACGCCAAGATCGACCGGCACCGGGACGCCCTGGCGGCGATCATGGTGACGTACCCGTCGACGCACGGCGTGTACGAGACGGGCATCGCGTCGCTGTGCGCGAAGGTGCACGACGCCGGCGGTCAGGTGTACGTCGACGGCGCGAACCTCAACGCGCTGGTCGGGTTCGCCAAGCCGGGCCGGTTCGGGGCCGACGTGTCGCACCTGAACCTGCACAAGACGTTCTGCATCCCGCACGGCGGCGGTGGCCCCGGGGTGGGTCCGGTGGCGGTGCGCGCGCACCTGGCGCCGTTCCTGCCCGGTGACCCCGGTGGCGCGCCGGTGGACGGGCGGCCGGCGATCTCGGCGGCCCGGTACGGGTCGGCGGGCATCCTGCCGATCCCGTGGGTGTACCTGCGGATGATGGGTGCCGACGGGCTGGCCCGCGCCACCGGGGTGGCGGTGCTGGCGGCCAACTACGTGGCGGCGCGGCTGCGGGAGCACTTCCCGGTGCTGTACGCGGGCAACAAGGGCCTGGTGGCCCACGAGTGCATCCTGGACCTGCGGCCGTTGACGAAGACGACCGGTGTGAGTGTCGACGACGTGGCCAAGCGTTTGATCGACTACGGGTTCCACGCGCCGACGATGTCGTTCCCGGTGGCGGGGACGCTGATGGTGGAGCCGACCGAGAGCGAGGACCTGGCCGAGCTGGACCGGTTCTGCGACGCGATGATCGCCATCCGGGCGGAGATCGACGAGGTGGCGGCGGGACGCTGGCCGGCCGGGGACAACCCCCTGGCGAACGCGCCGCACACGGCGGCGATGGTGGCCGGTGACGAGTGGCCGCACGCGTACCCGAGGTCGGTGGCCGGCTACCCGGGCGGCGTGGACCGGGCGGGGAAGTACTGGCCGCCGGTGCGTCGGGTCGACGGCGGGTACGGCGACCGGAATCTGGTCTGCTCGTGTCCGTCGCCGCAGGCGTACGAGAGCTGACGGCAGCCGCGCCGGGGCGGTCGCTGCCGCCCCGGCGTCGCGTCGACCTGGTCGTGACGGCCCCCCTGGTGGGGACTAGCCTGGGTCGACGCGGGAAGAGTCGTGACGGATCGTGACCAGGTCAGGCGGCGAGGGCGTGTCGGGCGGGGCCGCGGTGCGGTGCGATGCTGCTGCCGTCGGGCAGCAGCTCGCCGGTGTCCTCGAAAACGATGACGCCGTTGCAGAGCAGGCTCCAGCCCTGTTCACGGAAGCAGGCGATGACCTTGGCAGCTTCCCGGTCGGTGGCTTCGGCGGAGGGACAGGTGGGTTGGTGCTGGCACATCGGGTTCTCCGGACTGTGGGGGCACTGTGTCATGGTTCACATGACCAGTGACGCACAGTACCAAGCAAACGCATGGTGCATCGAGCGGAAGTGTGCGTGGTCCGTGGGAAATCCGCTGAACGGATGAGCCACCACCAACCAGACGTCGTGGAAGCGCTCCCACGGACGGTGGTCGATCCGTCACCGTACGACCCCCCGGCCGCGCCCCCACCCTGCCGGGGCCGCCGCGTCGAACGCGCCCGCTGGCAGTGGCACCCCACCGACGGCGGCGACCCCGCCACCGCCGTCGAGGACTTCCTCGCCGCCCACGGCCTGCCCCGACACGACCTGGCCCGCCCCACCCGCCCCCACCACCCCGACGACCCCGTCTGCGGCGCCGCCCTCTACGTCTCCGCCGCCGCCGGCGCCCTGCTCGCCGGCGGCACCCCCGGCGCCGCCAACCCCGCCGACCTGCCCGAGATCGCCGTCGTCGTCTACGGCCACACCGACACCCCCACCACCCCCACCACCAGCGGGACGTGGTGGCGCGGCCCGTGGACCGAGAGCTGGACCCCCGAGGAACACGCCGACGCCGTCCGCGCCGTCCGCACCGCCATCGGCCACGGCGACGTCTACCAGGTCAACGTCGTCGGCCACGCCGCCGCCCCCTACCGCGGCGACCCCCGGCCCGCCCTGGCCCGCCTCGGCCGCCTCCCCGGCGCCCGCTACGGCGGCGTCCTCACCGGCGACGGCTGGGCCATCGGCTGCGCCAGCCCCGAAACCCTCGTCGAGGTCCGCGCCGGCACCCTGACCACCCGCCCCATCAAAGGCACCCGCCCCGCCACCGCCGCCGGCCGCGCCGACCTGCTCACCTCCGCCAAGGAACGCGCCGAACACATCATGATCGTCGACCTGGAACGCAACGACCTGGCCCGCGTCGCCCGCACCGGCACCGTCCGCGTCGACGACCTGTTCGCCGTACGCCGCTGGTGCGACCTGTGGCAGGCCGAATCCACCGTCCGCGCCGACGTCTCCGACGGACTCGGCCTGGCCGACCTGCTCCGCGCCGTCTGCCCCGGCGGCTCCGTCACCGGCGCCCCCAAACTCGCCGCCCTGCACCACATCGCCGCCCTCGAACCCGTCGGCCGCGGCGCCGGCATGGGCGCCCTCGGCTGGATCGGCCCCGACCACCTCGACCTCGGCCTGACCATCCGCACCGCCGCCACCGACCGCCACGCCCTGCACGTCTGGGCCGGCGGCGGCATCACCTGGGACAGCGACCCGCACGCCGAAGTCGCCGAAGCCGCCGCCAAGACCGCCCCGGTCCGCGCCACCCTCGACCCGCCCCGCCCCGACCGCCCCGGCCGCCCCACCACCGGCACCACCGACCGATAACCTTGCCGACATGACCATGCGGGACATCCGAATCATCGGCGACCCGGTGCTACGCACCCCCAGCGAACCCGTCACCAGCTTCGACGCCGACCTACGCGCCCTGGTCACCGACCTGATGGACACCCTGCTCGGCGCACCCGGCCGCGCCGGCGTCGCCGCACCCCAGATCGGCGTCAACGCCCAGGTGTTCGTCTACGACGCCGACGGCCACCGCGGCCACATGATCAACCCCACCCTCGAACTCTCCGACGACCTACAGGACGACGACGAGGGCTGCCTGTCCATCCCCGGCCTGTACTTCCCGACCCCCCGCGCCCTGCACGCCACCGCACACGGCTACGACCAGCACGGCGAACCCCTCACCATCGCCGGCAGCGGATTCCTCGCCCGCGCCCTGCAACACGAGACCGACCACCTCGCCGGCCGCCTCTACGTCGACACCCTGCGCGGCGACGTCCGCCGCCGCGCCCTGCGGGAGATCCGCGCCGGCCGCTTCGACTCACCCCGCCGCGCCTGACCCACCCGCCACCCACTCGTCCCGGGTGATCGCATACTCCACCTCACCGGCCTGCGCCCCCGGCAACGGATCCGGCCACGGCAGGTGCAACGTCCGCACGTGACGCATCCCCACCGCCGCCATCGTCGCCCGCGACCCCACGTTGACCGCCATCGTCTCGGCGAAGATCCGCGACAACCCCAGGTCGGCGAAACCGTACCGAATCAACTCCCGGGCCCCCTCCGACGCCAGACCCCGACGCCAGAACCGCCGCGCCAACCGATACCCCAACTCGGCCTGACCCACCACCGGCCCCTGATCGGCCCGCGACGGCGGCTCCAACAGCCACCACCCGACGAACTCACCGTCCACCGACCCCGCCCAGAACCCCAACCCCGGCGACCGCCGCGCCACCGCCAACCGCTCCCGGTGCCACCGCGCCACCTCCGCCGCCGACCGCACCGGCCCCAGGAACCGCATCACCTCCGCGTCGGCGTCCAACGCCACCTCATCAGGCAGATGCACATCCGCCAACGGCGCCAACACCAACCGCGCGGTACGCAGAATCACCTGAGACACGCGCGTCATCATCCCGGCCACCGGGCACCACCGCCACCGACAATCAGCGGCCACCGGCGCGCAGCCGGAACTCGCCGTACTCGGCCACCCGGGTGAACCCCAACCGCCCGTACAACCGCACCGCCGCCCCGTTGTCGGCCTTCACGTTCAACGTCACATGGTCCACGTCGGCCCGTAACACCTCGCACAGCCGCGTCACCACCGCCGCCGCCAACCCCCGACCCCGCCACCCCGGCCGCGTCGTCACGTTCCCGATCGCCGCGACCCGATACGTGGGGGAGAAGACATGCACCCCCGCCACCGCCACCAACAGCTCACCGTCACTGACCCCCACGTACCGGCCGGTGTCCACCATCCGCGCGTCGAACCAGTTCCCCGGATACGCGACCGCGTACAACTCCCGCAGCCGAGGCAGATCCGCCCGCCCCAACACCACCCCCGCCGGCGACACCCCCACCGCGCGTGAAGGATCCGTCCACGCCATCTTCAGATGCGTCCCCGACGACGTCACCTCGAACGCCCCCGCCAACGCCACCTCCACACCGGGGGACAGGTGCGCCTCCAACCGGGCCGGCAACACCGGCACCACCTCACCCAGCAACGCCGACACCGCCGCCACCCCGCCCGGCCGCGTCAACGCCACCAACGTCGGCGACACCGCACCGTGATACAGCAACACCACCGCGTCCCCACGCCGAAACCACGACGTGTACGGCCAGAAGAAATCGTCCAGATCACCCAACTCGTACGCGTGCAGCCGAGGATCCCGCCCCAACAGACCCGCCAGGACGGCCCGGTCGTGTTCCGCGCGCACCGACACCCGCCGATGATCACACGCGCCGCGTCGCGCCGCTCACCCCGCCCGCCACTGGTCGTAGCCCAACTTCGCCACCAACGCCACCACCACCAGCAACAACACCCCCCGCACGAACCCCGCACCCCGCCGCAACGCCATCCGCGCACCCACCATCGCGCCCACGACGTTGCACACCGCCATCGCCGCACCCAACAGCCACCACACATGCCCCGTCACCGCGAACACCGCCAACGCCCCCGCGTTCGTCCCCGCGTTCACCACCTTCGCCATCGCCGACCCGTGCAGAAAATCCGCCCCCACCAGGGCCGTGAACGCCACCACCAGGAACGTGCCCGTACCCGGCCCGATCAACCCGTCGTACAACGCGATACCCACCCCCGCCACCAGCACCGCCACCACGACCCGCACCCGGGTACGCCGCCCCGGCGACGCCGACACCCCCAACCTCGGCCGCGCCACCACGAACACCGCCACCGCCACCAACACCACCAACACCACCGGCCGGTACGCCGACGGCGGCACCGCCCCCGCCAACGCCGCACCCACCCCCGCGCACAACACCGCCAGACCCGCCGCCGGCCCCACCACCGCCCAGTCGACACGAGTACGCCGCGCATACGTCACCGCCGCCGCCGACGTCCCCGCGATCGCCGCCAACTTGTTCGTGCCCAACGCCGTCGCCGGCGGCATCCCCGGCGCCGCCACCAACAACGCCGGCAACAACAACAACCCGCCGCCACCCACCACCGCGTCCACCCAACCGGCCAACACGGCAGCGGTCAGCAGCAGCGCGACAGTCGACGGATCCAGATCCACGGCGGCATTCTTCCCACCCCGAGACGACCGACGCCGCCACCTGTGGCCAGCCTCACCGGCCCCGACGCCGCCGCAACCACACCCCGACCGCACCCACCGCCACGAACACCAGCACCGAACAGAACAACACCCGCAGCATCGGGCAACTGTGCCACGGCGTCGATAAGGTGACACGGTGCGCCTGGCCACGTTCAACCTGCTGCACGGCCGGTCCCTGACCGACGGCCTCGTCGACCCCGCCCGCCTCGCCGCCGCCGTCACCGCCCTCGACGCCGACGTCCTCGCCCTCCAGGAAGTCGACCGCGACCAGTCCCGCAGCGGCAACCACGACCTCACCGCCATCGCCGCCCAGGCCCTCGGCGCCACCGAACACCGCTTCGCCGCCGCCGTCGTCGGCACCCCCGGCGAAGCGTTCCGCCCCCTCACCCACGACGACGACGGCCACGGCGAACCCTGCTACGGCGTCGGCCTGATCTCCCGCCACCCCGTCAGCAGCTGGCACGTCACCCGCCTACGCCCGGCACCCGTACGGTCCCCGGTCTACGCACCCGGCCCCCGCGGCGGCCTCATCCTGCTGCACGACGAACCCCGCGTCGTCCTCGCCGCCGTCCTGGACACCCCGCACGGGCCCCTCACCGTCGCCGCCACCCACCTGTCCTTCGTGCCCGGCTGGAACATCCGCCAACTCCGCCAGGCCGTCCGCGTCCTACGCGCCCTGCCCGCACCCCGCATCCTGCTCGGCGACCTCAACCTGCCCACCTGGGCCACCCGCCTGGTGTCCCGCTGGCACCCCCTGGGCCGCCGCCCCACCTACCCCGCCGGGCAACCCCGCGTCCAACTCGACCACATCCTCGCCGACCGACAGGACCTGCACCGCCTACCACCGGTCACCGCCGTGCGGACCCCGCTGGCCACCATCTCCGACCACCGACCCCTCCTGGTCGACCTCGGCTGACCTCGCCGCCGCCCGCACCGCGTTACGGAACAGCATCGCCACCGTCACCGGACCCACCCCACCGACCCGCGGCGTGATCGCCCCCGCCACCCGCCCACACGACGGATCCACATCCGGCAACAACCGGCGCCCCGCATACCGCACCCCACCACCCACCACCACCGCACCCGGCCGCACATGATCCGGCCGCACGATCCCCGGCACCCCCGCCGCCGCCACCAGGATCTCCGCCCGCCGCGTATACCGAGGCCAGTCCGGCACCCCCGTGTGCACCACCGTCACCGCCGCGTTCGCCGTCGGCCGCTTCTGCGCCAACAACAGCGCCAACGGACGCCCCAACGTCGCCCCGCGCCCCAACACCACCACCTCCCGACCCGCCACCGGCACCCCGTGGAACGCCAACAACGCCTCCACACCCGCCGGCGTACACGGCACCGGCCCCGGCAGCCCGAGCGCCAACCGCCCCACGTTCACCGGATGCATCCCGTCCACGTCCTTCGCCGGGTCCAGCACCTGCAACGCCCGGTCGTAGTCCAACCCACCCGGCACCGGATGCTGCACCACCACCCCGTGCACACCCCGGTCCGCGTTCAGATCCGCCACCACCGCATGCAGATCCGCCTGCGACGCCGACCCCGGCAACCGCACGTGCGGCGACGCGAAGCCCAACTCCGCCGCCTGCCGCTGCTTGATCCGGATGTAGCCGGCGCTCGCCTCGTCGTCACCCACCAGCACCGTCGCCAACGCCGGAGTCACCCCGGCCGCCCGCAACGCCGCCACACCCTCGGCCACCTCGACCAGAACCTGCTCCGCCACCGGCCCACCAGGCAACAACCGGGCCGTCGTCGACGTCGTGGACATGGCTCACCTCGATCGTGGAGGCCCAGGCGGACGACCCCCACGACGAGCTCCCCGATGGTCCGATCCATCCCCGGTGCCGCCAGTCGCGTCACCCGCAGCCTTCCACACCCGACGCCGCGACCACCACCGTCAGCCCGGGGGACCGAACGCCAACGCCCACCGCAACGCCACGTCCCGCACCCCGGTGAACCGCCGCACCTGCGCCAACCGTCCCGCCCGCACCGCCATCGCCGCCATCCGCTGCGTCGGCACCCGCCGCACCCCGTCGTAGCGGGCCAACGCCGCCGACACGTCCGACTCCACCTCCAACGCCTCCGACAACGCCACCGCGTCGATCAACGCCTGACAGGCACCCTGCCCCAGATCCGGCGTCATCGCGTGCGCCGCGTCGCCCAGCAACACCCACCGCCCCCGCACGTACGTCGGCACCGGCGACAGATAGTGCACGTCGTGATGCAACATCCCGGCCACGTCGACGCGATCCAGCACCGCCGGCACCGGGTCGTGCCAGTCACCGAACCACCCCCGCAACGCCGCCAGATCACCCTCCGGCGGCCGGAAACCCTCCGGCGCCGCCACCGCCGCGTACCAGTTCGCCACCCCGGGACCCTGCGGCGTCACCCCGAACTTGCGCCCCGGACCCCACGTCTCCCCACCGGAGGCCACCTCCAACGGCACCGTGCCACGCCACGCCGTCACCCCCGAGTACCGCAGCGGGAACCGATCACCGAACATCGCCACCCGGGTCGCGCTGCGGATCCCGTCCGCGCCCACCACCACGTCGTACCCGTCACCCAGCTCCGCCGGACCCGCCACCGGCGCCCCGAAACGCACCGTGCCCGCCGGCAACGCCTCCGCCAACAGACCCAGCAACGCCGGCCGGGACAGCAGCAGCACCCCCTCACCGTGCCGCCGACGGATCCGCCCCACGTCCAACCGGGCGATCACCGTCCCGTCCGGGCGACGCATCGCCCCGTCCGGCTGCTCCCGACCCCGTTCCCGCGCGAGCGCACCCACACCGAGCCGATCCAACGCCCGCAACGCCGACGGCCAGATCCCCAACCCGGTACCCGTCCCGGGCAGCCCCGCCGCCCGCTCGAACACCGTCACCTTCCACCCGGCGCGCAGCAGTCCCACCGCCACCGCCAGCCCACCCACGCCGCCTCCGATGACAGCCGCTGATCCTCGCATCACCCGACCGTACTACAGATGTAGTCGCAGCCACTACTGCTGTAGTCTCACCTCCGTGGACGCCCGCCAACAACGCCTCCTCGACGCCGCCATCGCCGTCCTCGGCACCCGCGGCCCCCGCCATCTCACCCACCGCGCCGTCGACGACCAGGCCGAACTCCCCACCGGCTCCACCTCCAACCGCTACCGCACCCGCGAAGCCCTCATCGCCGGCGTCCTCACCCGCATCCTCGACCTCGAAACCACCGGCTGGAACCACCTCGCCGGCACCCTCGACCACATCGACCCCGACACCTTCACCACCGCCCTCGGCGCCCTCGCCCACGGCCTCACCACCACCCACCGCGCCCTCACCCTCGCCCGCCTCGCGATCTTCGCCGAAGCCGCCCACCACCCCGCCCTGCAACACCAGATCGCCCAACGCCAACACGACCTCGCCGCCTGGGCCACACCCCTGCTCGCCGCACTCGGCGCCCGCCACCCCACCACCGCCCTACGGCTCCTGCTCGCCCTCCTCGACGGCCTCCTCAACAACCAACTCGCCAACCCCGACCCCGACTTCGACCCCACCGCCGCCATCGCCGCCGTCCTCCCGGCAGTCCTCGACGCTCACCCCGCCTGAGACCGCACCAACCCCACCAACGCCCGGTACGTGCGATTCACCCGCGCCGCCTCCCGCTGCTGCCCCGACGTCACCTCGATGTACGTCTGCGACGACGCCAACGACGCATGCCCCAACAACCGCATGATCTCCGCCGCACCCGCCCCGTCCTCGGCCAACCGCGTCGCGAACGTGTGCCGCAACGCGTGCAACCGCGCCCCACGCGGCACCCGGTCACCGATCCCCGCACGCCGGTAACAGGACTCCACCAGATACTGCAGACCACCCCGCCGCAACGCCTCACCCTCCCGATCCACCAGCAGCGGCGACCCCGGCCGCACCGACCGCGCACCGAACCGCCGCACCCGACTGTCCAGATAGTCCGCCAGCAGCGCGTCCAGATCCGGCTCCACCGGCAACACCCGAGGCCGCCCACCCTTACCGGCCACCTCCAGCCGGCGCTCACCCGGCCGACCCGCCAGCGAACCGACCCGCAACGCCAGCAGCTCCGACAACCGCAGCCCGGCACACAACGCCAGCGCCAACACCGCCACGTCCCGCTCCGGCCACGGATCGCGCTGCCGACCTCGCGCCTGCGCCGCCGCCGCGAGCAGCCGCTCGGGAGTGTCCTCACCCCGCAGCGGCTTCGGCACCGGCAGCGGCGCCCGGGGCCGACCCACGGCCGGCATCGGATTGCCGGCCACCACCTGCTCGGCCACCAGGAACGAGAAGAAGCCGTTCCAGGTCGACCAGGCACGACCGACCGAGGCGGCGGCCCGGTCGGCGGCGAAGCGGGCGAACGCCGCCCGCATCAGCCTGGGGGAGAGCGCCTCGATCGACAGGGCGTCGAGGGGGAGGGGAGGGGTGGCCAGCTCCGCCGCGAGAGCGGCCACCGCGACCAGATCCCGCCGGTACGCCGCCTGCGTGTGCGGGGAGGGCTTGCGCGTCGCCCGCGACGTCAGGAACTCCTCGATCAGCACCTGGACCGCTTCACCCCTTTTGTCATGCATAAGGGATATTATGCATGATTTTCGGGTTCATGGCCGACCCAGGGGAGCGGGGGCGGTTTCCGGCGCGAGCCGTGCCGGGCGTCGGGAAAGGGCGCCACGGGGCTGGTTCCTCGGCTGCGCCTGGATTGACGGGTTCCCAGGCGGCGGCGACGTGGCGCGCGCGATAGGGGCGGGGCCGCCCGGACGTGCCGGTCGGTGTCGGCTGCGAGCGACCGGCACCGACCGGTCGGCGTGCACCGCCGGCTGAATGATCGTCGACGAACCGCACCGCGCCGGGATGCAAGGAAGGGTCCCTTGCTAACGCCTGGTGTATAGCAGGGGACCCTTCCTTACATCCCGGGCTGTGGTGGTGCCCCCTCTCGGGGGGCGCGTCGGAACGTCAGCTTTACATAATGTCAATTATCGAACGTAGGCTGACCGGCCGGAAGGACCGATGGTGGGCCTGGATCGGTAGCATCTGCTCCTCGTGGACTCCGACAGCGTGATGGTGAACGTTCCGGCGGGACGTGTGGTGCTGACGGACCGGCGTACGCAGCGCAGCTGGCCGGTCGACGTCGGGCCGTACCGCCTCGCCGCGTATCCGGTGACCCGGGCCCGGTACGCCGCGGTCGTCGGTGTCCCCTGTGCGGCCGACGAGCGCCGTCGTCCGATCGAGACGGTGTCCTGGTGGGACACGGTGCGGTTCTGCAACGCCCTGTCCGAGGCCGACGGGCTGCGGCCGGCGTACCGGGTCGACGGTGAGGACGTCGAGTGGGACTCCGGGGCCGACGGGTACCGGCTGCCCACCGAGGCCGAGTGGGAGCATGCCTGCCGGGCCGGCACCGCTGGTCCTCGCTACGGGCCGCTGGACGAGATCGCCTGGTATCGCGGCAACTCCGGTGAACGGCTGCGCGACGTGGGCGGTAGGCGGCCCAACGCCTGGGGTCTGTTCGACATGTTGGGCAACGTCTGGGACTGGTGCTGGGACGTGTACGACCCCGAGGTGTACGGCACCTACCGGGTGTTGCGGGGCGGCGGCTGGTTCGACGAGAAGTGGAGTTGCCGGGCGTCGGTGCGGCGGCGCAGCCACCCCAGCTACGCGATCGACGACGTGGGATTCCGCCTCGCTCGCTCCGGTCACGCTCAGTAGTCGACCACTCCCCTCGTTCGGTGCGCCTAGGCTGCGGGTGTGTCGAGTGTCGTGGATGGGGTGGCGGTGCGGCGGGTGGCGGGGGCGCTGACGGCGTACGCCTGTGGGGACGCGTTGGGGGTGCCGTACGAGGGGCGTCCGCCGACGCGGGACGGTGACGAGGTGATCGAGACGCCTCGGGCCAGTGACCGGTGGGCGGCCGGGGCGACCTCGGACGACACGGCGTTGACGCTGCTCGTGGCGCGGTGTCTGGTGGACGGTGGCGGTGCCGTGGACGCGGTGACGTTCCTGTCGCGGATGGCGGCGCAGGATCCGCCGGTGCCGGGTGCGGGGCCGTCGACGCGGGCGGCGCTGGCGGCGTTCCGGGCGACCGGGGCGGTGCCCGCCGATCGGGAGGGTGGCACGAACGGCGCGCCGATGCGGGCGTTGCCGGTGGGGTGGTCGGTGCCGCCGGAGCGGGTGGATCTGCTGGTGGCGCGGACGGTGGAGGTGACGCGGGCGACGCATCGGGCGCCGGAGGCGTTGGCGTCGGCGGTGGTGATGGCCGGGTGTGCGTCGTGGTCGGTGGCGGGTGCGCCGATGGCGGTGGTGGTGGCGCGGGCGGTGGAGTGGGTGGAGGCGGCGCGGCCGGTGTGTGGGGACGCGCCACGGTTGGCCGGGTTGGTGGGTGCGGTGGCGGCGGGTGGGTGGTCTCCCCCGCCGTCGGGGGTCGGGCTGGACGCGGCGGAGACGGTCGCGGCGGTGCTGCACTGTGTGCGGGGCGCGGATTCGGTGCGGGGTGGGTTGGTGGCGGCGGTGCGCGGTGGTGGGGACACGGACACGGTGGCGGCGTTGGTGGGTGGTCTGTTGGGTGCGGGGTCGTCGGCGGAGGCGGTGCGGGCGGAGTTGCCGTGGAGTGGGTCGGTGGTGGGGCTGGACGCGGCGGAGGTGCGGCGGTTGGCGGCGGGTCTGGTGGCGTTGCGGGAGTCGGCGCGGTGAGGTGGGCGGGGTCGGTCGGTGGGCGGGTCGGGTTCGGTGGGCTGGTCGAGGCGCGGGTGCTCATGGGGTTGTTGATGGCAGGGTTCGGCCCCGGGGCGTCGCGCACCCCGGGGCATGGCGCAGGGTTATCCGCCTGCGGCGGCGCGGTCGAGGATCTCGCGGGCGCTGCGCGCGACGGCCGCGTCGACGAGCCGCCCGTCGGCGGTGACCGTCACGCCGGAGCCGTCGCGTTCGGCGGCGGCCAGCCGGTCGACGACGTCGCGGGCGGCGGCCACCTCCTCGTCGGTCGGTGCGAAGACCCGGTTGACGACCGCCACCTGGGCGGGGTGGATGGCGGTGCGGCCCCGGAAGCCCTGCCGCAGCAGCAGCCGGCTGCTCTGTTCGAGGCGGTCCGGGTCGCGTAGGGCGGTCTCGGTGGGGCCGACGGGCGGGGCGAGGCCGGCGGCGGCGCCGGCGAGCACCAGACGGGACCGCATCGGCCACAGCTCGGCCTTGTCCGGTCCGGGTTGCAGGCGCAGTTCGGCGGCGAGGTCTGCCTCGCCGAGACCGAGCCGGACCACCCGGCGGGCGGCGGCCACCGCGTCGGCCCGCCACACTCCCCCGGCGGTTTCCAGCAGGGCGAAGACGACCAGCGAACCGGCTGGCAGGCGGTGGGCGTGTTCGGCGTCGCCGAGCAGCGCGTCCACCTCGGTCAGCAGGTCGACGTCGGCCTTGGGCACCACGATGCCGGTGAGGTGTACCCCGGCCACCGCGCCGATGTCGGCGGCGGGGGTGTCGGCGTTGACGCGTACCCACCATTGGGGGCCGGCGGGTGCGTCGGTGAGGAACGTCGCGACGGTGTCCCGGGCGGTGCTCTTGTGGGCGGGTGCGACCGCGTCCTCCAGGTCGAGGATGCAGGCGTCGGCGCCGCGTGTCGCGGCCCGGGTCAGCTTGTCGGGCTGGTCCCCCGGCACGTACAGGTAGCTGCGGGCGATCGCGGGGGACGTGCCGACGGCGGTCACGGGCGGGTCGGGCGGGACAGGTAGCGGCCGCGTGGCTGCCCGACCACGGTGCCGTCGCGCAGGATCTGGTCGCCGCGCAGGAAGGTGTCGGTGACGCGGGCGGTCAGTTCCATGCCCTCGAACGGGGTGTAGTCCTGCGCGGACAGTGACTCGTCGGCGCGGACGGTCCAGGTGTGTTCGGCGTCGACCAGGCAGAAGTCGGCGTCCAGGCCCTCGGCGATGGCGCCCTTGGTGGCCAGGCCGAAGCGGCGGGCCGGCGCCCACGAGGTCAGTTCGGCGACGCGGGCGTAGGACAGGCCGCGTTTGGTGCCTTCGCTGATCAGGCCGGGCAGCAGGTATTCGGCGCCGCCGAAGCCGGATTTGGCGACGAAGATGTCGTCGTCGGGTTCGCCGAACTTGACCTCGGCGCGGCAGCAGGCGTGGTCGCTGACGACCCAGTCGAGTTGGCCGTCGAGCAGGTGTGCCCAGAGCGCCTCGACGTCCTCGCGGGGACGCAGCGGCGGGTTGACTTTGCCGCCGAGGCCGTAGGCGGTGTCGATGTCGGCCAGCAGGTGACCGATGGTGACCTCGCGGCGGAAGTCGACGTGCGGGAACGCCTGGGCCATGCGGATCGCCGCGTCGACGGCCTTGGCCGAGGAGAGGTGCAGCAGGTTGATGGTGGGTAGGCCGGTCTCGTGGGCGAGGTAGGCGGCGATGCTGACCGCCAGGCCCTCGGAGTGCGGTGGGCGGGAGGCG
This sequence comes from Micromonospora sp. NPDC047793, assembly GCF_040642635.1. Classification (NCBI taxonomy): domain Bacteria; kingdom Bacillati; phylum Actinomycetota; class Actinomycetes; order Micromonosporales; family Micromonosporaceae; genus Micromonospora; species Micromonospora sp. NPDC047793. Next base: position 72,174 of record NZ_JBEYSG010000006.1, read on the forward strand.
CTGTACGCGGCGAGGCCGGTCAGGGTGCCGTCCTGCTCGACCATCCGGGTGTACGCGGACATGATCTCGGCGGTCTCGCAGTGCAGGGACAGGGAGATCTCGTCGGCCAGTTCGGGGAACTGTTCGCGGGCGGCCTGCACGCCGCGCATGACGAACTCGAAGTGCGCGTAGTCGTAGCGGGCGTCGGGCGGGATCATCAGGAACGAGCTCTGGTCGGCGGAGCGTCCGTGCAGGCCGTGGCCGCCGTAGAACATGAAGATCTTGAACGAGGTGACGCCGTGGTCGCGGACCAGGTCGGTGATCTCGTCGATGTGTTCGGCGGTCATCGGCGCCACGTGGAAGGCGTAGTCGACCCAGGAGCGGTCGTCGGTGGCGGCGCGGACCTCGGGGAAGAACTCGCCGTACGGTCCGCCCCGGTTGAGGTAGTACTGGCCGGTGCGGATGTAGTTGATGGCGGAGGTGACGCCGCCCTGCGCGCAGGCGCGGCTCTCGGTGGCGGTGTCCTCGGCCAGCGGGTGGTAGATGCCCCAGTGCTGGTGGGCGTCGACGACGCCGGGGAAGGCGAGCTTGCCGCCGCCGTCGACGACCGTGGTCGCCTCGGTGGTGTCGATGTGCGGGGCGAGGTGGGCCACCCGGCCGTCGCGTACGCCGATGTCCAGCGCCGTCGGCTCCGCCTGGTCGTGTCGTACCACGCGGACGTTGCGCACTACGAGATCGAAGGGTTGCATGATGTGCTCCTGATGGTCGGCGGGCGACGGGTCGCGGGCGGGTCAGTCGGTGGCGGTGCGCAGCCGGGTCAGTGGGCGCAGCAGGTCGGCCACGTCGGTGACGTCGGCGAGGCCGGCGACGGCGGCCACCACCTGGTCGGTGGTGTCCGGGTCGAGGCGACCGGCGACGTTGTCGCGGAACTTCATGGCCAGTTCCGCGTCGGACAGCGGTCGTTGTGGGCCGCCCCGGTTGGTCAGGACCTCCTCGCGCCAGGTCCGGCCGTCGTCGGTGCGGACGGTCACGACGGCCGGGAACTGGTAGGGGAAGATCTTGGTGCACTCGTCGTCGGCGACCACGTCGACGCGGGCCATCAGGGCCCGGCGGGCCGGGTCGCGGGCCAGGTCGTCGGTGAAGTCACCGAGCCCGAGGCCCAGGCCGCCGCCGCCGAAGAGGCCGGCGACCACCGCGTACGGGCCGCTGAACTGGGCCTGGTAGCCGGTGTCCGGGGTGCGTTTGGTGTCGATGGGCTGCCCGATGGTGCGGATCACGGCGGCGGGTACCCGCAGTTCGATGTGGTCGATGCGGTCCAGCGGCACGTCCTGGGCGCGCAGCGCCAGTCCGGCGTCGATGGCGGCGTGGGTGAAGTGGTTGGCCGGGTAGGGCTTGAAGAAGATGTCCGGCACCGCCCAGCGTTCACCGAGTCCGTCGGTGACCTGGGCGTGGTCGGCTTCGCCGCGCAGGAAGGCGGTGAAGAACCCGAACCGGCCCTCCAGCACGGTGGGTGGTCCGGTGAAGCCGCGTCGGACCAGGTCGGCGGCGGTGACGGCGCTGTGTGCGGCCCATCCGCAGTGCAGCCGTTTGACGGTGCCGCCGGTGCGGTTGGCCTCGATCACTCCGGCGGCCATCGACGCGGTCACGCCGAGCACGTCCAGCAGGCCGTCCTCGTCGAGGCCGACGAGCATGCCGGCGGCCACGGCGGCGCCCATCGCCCCGCAGATGGAGGTGGCGTGCTGGCCGTGTTCGAAGAAGACCGAGTTGTTCAGTTCCGGGTCGTAGCCGGCCATGCCGAGGCGGACGGTGACCTCGATGCCGACCGCGACGGCGGTGGTGAGGGCGGCGCCGTCGGCGCCGGCGGCCTGCGCGGCGGCCAGGGCGGCCGGCACCACGGCGGCGCTGGGGTGCAGCACCGAGGGTAGGTGGGTGTCGTCGTAGTCCAGCGAGTGGGCCAGGACGCCGTTGCCGAACGCGGCCTGCGCGGCGGGTACCGCCTCGGGTAGGCCGACGACGTACGCCTGGGGGTGTCCCCCCTGTTCGGCGACGTGGTCGAGGGCGGCGTGGCTGGTGGGGAGCCGGTGCGCGGCGACGCACAGGCCGAGGATGTCCAGGACCCGCTGGCGCACGCTGGTGACGACCGGTGCGGGCAGGGGTGTGGTGCGGGTGTGGGCGGCGAACGCGGCGAGTTGCCGGGCGAGGGTCTGGTCAGGCATCGACGACCACCGCCAGCGGGCGTACGGGCGAGCCGGTGGCGCCGAAGATGGCCAGTGGCGAGAGCACGAACAGGAACTCGTGCACTCCGGCGGCGGCCAGTTCCTCCAGCGCCATGGTCTCGATGATGTAGACGCCGCGTTCGACCAGCAGCACCCGGTGCGCGGGCAGGACGCTGTGGCCGGCGCCGGGGCGCAGGCACTCGAAGGCGATGGTGTCCGCGCCGACGGCGTGGATGCCCTGGTCGGCCAGCCAGGTGGCGCCGGCCTCGCCGACGCCGGGTACGCCGCTGTCGTGGCCGACGAAACGGGTGCGGTCGTCGTCGCTGAACAGTCGGCCCCAGCCGCTGCGGATCAGTGCCACGTCGCCGGGGCGCAGCGGGGTGCCCTGCTGCTCGGCGGTGCGGGTCAGGTCCTGCGGGGTGATCTCGTAGCCGGCGGCGCAGCCCTGCGGGGTGCCCAGCGCGGCCGGCACGTCGAGCAGCACTCCACGGCGCACCATCGGGGCGATGGTGTGTGCGCCCAGGTCGGCGAAGCGTCCGCCGCGTCCGGCGGCGGCGGCGTCGGAGCCGTCGAACAGCCGGCCGTCCTGGGAGACGTGCGAGAAGGCGTCGATGTGGGTGCCGACGTGGGTGCCCATGGTGATGATGTCGTTGGCGGCGGAGCCGCCGTCGACGCGGACCGCGTCGCCGTGCCGGCGTGGCAGGGCGTGCCAGAACGGCGGGTGGTTGGGCGACTGGGGCATGCCGATGCTCAGGCGACGGCCCAGGTCGTACACCCGGGTGCCGGCGGCGACGGCGGCCAGCAGCGCCTGGGTTCCGCTCGCCGGGTTGGTGGTGGTGCTCATGGTGGTCACGGCAATCCTTACCTTCGTGGTGGTGGCCGTCAGGCCACGATCTCCCGGTCGCGCAGGTCGGCGACGGTGTCGGGGGTGCAGCCGAGTTCGTTGACGAGGAGATCGTCGGTGTCGGCGCCGAGGGCCCGGCCGGTGAAGCGGATCCGGCCGGGGGTCTCGGACATCCGCCACAGGACGTTGTGCATCAGGACCTGACCGAAGTCGGGGTCGGGGACGTCGACGACCATCTCGGCGGCGCGGACGTGGTCGTCGGTGACGATGTCGCGGGCGTCGTAGACGGGCGCGACGGCGGCGCCGGCCTCGTCGAAGGCCCGCATGACCTCGTCGCGGGTGCGCTCGGCGATCCAGCCGCCGACGTAGGAGTCGAGCAGGTCGGCGTGTTCGGCGCGTTGGCGTCCGGAGGCGAACCACGGTTCGTCGATGACCTCGGGGTGTCCGACGAGGCGCAGCACCCGTTCGGCGATGGACTGGGCGCTGGTGGAGATCGCCACCCAGGAGCCGTCGCGGGTGCGGTAGGTGTTGCGGGGCGAGTTGTTGGTGGAGCGGTTGCCGTGCCGGTGGCCGATGATGCCGAGCTGGTCGTAGACGGTGGGTCCGGGACCGACGGCCATCATGATCGGTTCGAGCAGGCTGAGGTCGACGACCTGGCCTTTGCCGCCGTTCTGTTGGCGGGCCCAGAGCGCGACCATGGTGGCGGAGGAGGCGGCGATGCCGCAGATGCTGTCGGCCAGGCCGAACGCGGGCAGGGTGGGTGGGCCGTTCTCGTCGCCGGTGAGGTGGGCGAAGCCGCTCATCGCCTCGGCGAGGGTGCCGAAGCCGGGCCGGTGCGCGTAGGGGCCGCGTTGGCCGAAGCCGGAGATGCGGACGACGACCAGCGCCGGGTTGATCTCCAGGAGTGTGTCGGGGCCGATCCCCCACCGTTCCAGGGTGCCGGGTCGGAAGTTCTCCACCAGCACGTCGGCGGTGGCGGCGAGGCGGCGCAGCAGGTCGGCGCCCTCCGGGGTGGACAGCTTGAGCCCGAGGGTGCGCTTGTTGCGGGAGATCTCCTTCCACCACAGCGGTACGCCGTCCTTGGCGTGGCCGTGTCCGCGCATGCTGTCGCCGGCGACGGGGTGTTCGACCTTGATGACGTCGGCGCCGTAGTCGCCGAGGATCTGGCAGCACAGCGGTCCGGCCAGGATCGTCGAGGCGTCGATGACGCGCAGGCCGGTCAGCGGTCCGTCGTGCACGGGAGCCCCCATTCCTATCGTTCGCATCAAGCGAACGGTGTTTCGCTCAGCAGAATAGTTTGTTGTCAGGTGTGGGGTCAACGCACGCCCCTCACCCCCCGGCGGCGCGCAGCGCCCGTCGGGCGCGCAGCACCACCGCGGCGGCCACGGCGGCCACCACCGCCACGACCGCGCCGGTACGCGCGGAGAACGCGTCGCCCAGCCAGCCGTGCAGGATCGCCGCCGCCGGACGGATGCCCAGGAAACACATCGACCACAGCGCCATCACCCGGCCCCGCACCTCGTCGGCCAGGCCGTGCTGCATGGTGGCGTTGACGTCGCTGACCGCCAGCAGGTAACCGGCGCCGCCCACGGCGATGCCCACCGTGGCCATCACCGGCCCCGGACTGACCGCCAGCACCGCCATCCCGACGCCCAGGGCGGCCACCCCGACCGCACCGGTACGGCCACTGCCCATCACCCGCCGCAACCGGCCCACCCAGCCGGCGATCAACGCCGAACCGAGCCCGAAACAGGTGATGAAGATGCCCACCATCAGCTCACCGCCGCCGAAGCCCTCGGCGAACAGCGGTGACAGCGTGTTGATCGGCTCCATCGCCAACCCGATCAGGGCCACCGCCACCAGGCAGCGCACCAGTTCCGGCCGGGAACGGACGTAGGCCACCCCGTCGAACACGCCCAGCCGGCGCTTGCCGGTCCCGGGCTGCGCCCGGGGCAGCCGTACGCCGGCCAGCGCCAGCGCGAACACCAGGAAACTGGCGGCGTTGACGGCGAACGCGGCACCGGCACCGGCCAGCGCGTACGTGGCCGCCCCGGCCACCGGGCCGATCGCCCGGGACAGGTTGAAGGTGAGCGAGTGCAACGCGATGGCCTGCGGGACGTCGGCACGTCCGACGATGTTGGGCACCAGCGCCTGGGCCGCCGGCCCGGTGATCGCCTGCCCCACCCCGGACAGCGCCACGAACGTCAACAGCAGCGGGGCGTTGAGGAGGTCCAGGAACGCCAGCACCGCGAGCACCCCGGCGGCGGTCCCGCCCAGCGTCTGCCCGACGATGATCAGCAGCCGCCGGTCGACCCGGTCGGCCACCGCCCCGATCACCGGCGCCAGGACCAACTGCATCGCGAACTGCAACGCGGTGACCAGCCCCACCATGAAGGCGGAGCGGGTCAACGCGAAGATGGTCAGGATCGCCGCGACGTTCTGGAACCAGGTGCCGGTGTTGGACGCCAGCGACCCGAAGAAGTACGGGCCGAAGCGGCGGTCCCGCAGCAACGCGAGCCCGCCGCGACCCACCTCCTCGGTCGCCGCGTCGGGCGGGCGGTCAGCCTGCGGCACCCGCGCCACCCAGGCCGTACCCCTGCGGTGTGCCGGCCGTCAGCGAGGTCCACACCGACTTCGGCCGCAGGTACAGCCGGGCCGCCTCGGTGCCGTTCTCCCGCCCGTACCCGGACAGGCCCACCCCGCCGAAGGGCACCAGGTCCGACAGCACCCGGTACGTGTTGATCCAGACCGTGCCGGCGCGGACCTGCCCGGCGAACCGGTGCGCCCGGGCGATGTCGGCGGTCCACACCCCGGCGGCCAGACCGAAGTCGGTGTCGTCGGCCAACCGCAGCGCCTCGGCGTCGTCACGGAACGACGACACCGCCAGGACCGGGCCGAAGACCTCCTCGCGCAGCAGCCGCGCCTGCGCGTCCAACCGGTCGAACACCGTCGGCGGCACGTAGAAGCCGTCGCGCAGCCGCTCGTCGTCGGGCAGGGCGGCCTGCGCCACCAGCCGTCCGGCGGCACGGGTCTCGGCGATGAACTGCACCGTCTTGTCCCGCTGCGCCGAGGTGATCTGCGGACCCAGGTCGGTGTCGCCGTCGAACGGGTCACCGACGCGCAGTCCGCGTACCCGCTCCGCGATCCGGTCGAGGACCTCGTCGTAGACCGACTCGTGCACCACCAGCCGGGAACCGGCGATGCACATCTGGCCGCAGGAGGCGAAGACGCCCAGCACCACCGCGTCGACCGCCCGGTCCAGGTCGGCGTCGCCGAAGACCACCTGCGGCGACTTGCCGCCCAGCTCCAGGGCGACCGGGGTCAGGTGCTCCGCCGCCGCGCGGGCGATCGCCTTACCGGTGTCGTGGTGCCCGGTGAACACGATCAGGTCCACGTCCGGATGCGACACCAGCGCCGCGCCGGTCTCCCGGCCGCCCGGCAACACCGACACCAGATCCTCGGGTACGCCGGCCTCGGTCAGCAGCCCGGCCAGCCGCAGGGCGGTCAGCGGGGTCTCCTCGGCCGGCTTGAGCAGGCAGGCGTTGCCGAACGCCAGCGCCGGGGCGATCTTCTTGGCGGCGAAGAAGAACGGCACGTTCCACGGGATGACCCCGGCGACCACGCCGTGCGGCTCCGGCACCGTGTACGTGTGGTACTCGACGCCGACCGGGATGGTCTCCCCGCGTACCTGCTCGGCCCAGCCGGCGTAGTAGCGGAAGCTGCCGGCCGCCCGGCGTACCTCCCGCCGCGTGTCACTGAGGATCTTGCCGGTGTTGCGGGTCTCGATCTCGGCCAGTTCCTCGACGGCGGCCTCGATGAGGTCGGCGACGGCGTGCAGGATCCGGCCGCGTTCGCTGCCGGTGCGCCGGGCCCAGGCCGGTTGCGCGGCCCGCGCCGCGCGGACCGCGGCGTGCACCTCGTCCGGCGAGGCGGGCGCCACCCGGGCCAGGACCCGGGCGTCGATCGGGGAGACGACCTCAGCCATCACTGGTCCCTTCGTCAGCGGCCGGGGTGCGCGCCCGGCGATCCGGGTCCATCGACCCGGTGAGGTGTTCGGGCACCCAGACGTCCAGCACGGCCGGTACCCGGTCGCGCTGCACGGCGGCACGGGCCCGGTCCAGGGCGGCGGTCAGATCGGCCGCGCGCACCACCCGCTCGCCGTAGCAGCCCTGCGCGCGGGCGTGCGCGGCGAAGTCCGGCGACGGGGTGAGGTGACCGCCGAGGACCGTGGGTTCGGCGACGGCCAGACCGTCCGGGTAGTGCGCGGCCAGCGTGGTGGTGCCGGTGCGGTACCCGCCGTTGTTGACCACGACGGTGACGATCGGGGCGTCGTGCTGCTGCTGCAACCACAGGCACGAGTCCGGCGAGCCGAACAGGTAGGAGCCGTCCCCGGTGACCGCGACGGCGTGCGCGCCACCGGCGGCGATGCTGGCGCCGGTGGCCGCGGCCACCGACCAGCCGAGGCTGGAGCCGCCCTTCTCGAACAGGGTGCCCGGCTTCGTGCGGCGCACCGCCGTGGTGTCGAAGACCTCCCAGGTGAGCAGGTCGTCGGGGTGCAGGTGGGCGTCCAGTGCCGCCGCGATCAACGAGGGGGTGGGCACACCGCCGGCCGCTCCCCTGCCGGCGGTGTGCCGCTTCGTGCCGACGCCCGGGGGGCGCCCGCGGCGCTGCCGCACCGTGTCGGCGTCGCCCGAGCCGACCTCGCCGAGCACCGCGGCGAGGAACGCCGCCGGGTCGGCGGTCGTGCGGGCGTCGGCCCGCAACTCGTACAGCGGGACCCGGCTCTCGATCGGGTCGGGTCCCACCCAGCCGATCCACGCGTCCTCGGCGGGCTGTTCCAGTGCGGGCATCCACGGCACCGGGTGGTCCAGCACGACGACGACGTCGAACTGGTCCAGCGGCGCGCTGGTGTGCCACGGGTTGTCGTCGGGCAGGTTGACCCGGTAGCGGGAGGCGCGCACCTCCACGCCCAGGGTGTCGGCCAGTTCGGCGAGCAGCCGTACCGCGCGGGGGTTCTCGCCGACCCGGTCGGTGACCACCACCGGGCGGCGGGCGGTCCGCAGGCGGCGGGCCACCTCGCTGACCACGCCGGGGTCGCCGGGACCCAGGGTCGGCACGCCGAGCGCCTGGGCGCTGGGCACCCGGTCGCCGACGGGCACCGGGTGGCGTCCCACCTCCTCCGGCATCGCCAGATAGACCGGCCCGCGTCGGGGTGCCAGCGCGACCTGCAGGCCACGCGCCACGACCAGGGCGGCGTCGTCGAGGGCGGAGAGCTTGTAGTCCCACTTGACGTACTGGCGCACGATCGCGCCCTGGTCCCAGCGCTGCTGCTTCCAGAACACCGGCGAGGTACGCGATTCCGCGCGGGTCGGCGGATACCCCGACATGATCATGATGGGGTGGTCGCCCCACATGGCGTTGTGGATCGCGCCGCCGTGGTGCAGCAGACCGAGGTCGGCGTGGGCGGCCGTCATGCTGGGTCCACCGGAGACCATGGTCTCGCCCATCGCCGCGGTCAGCGCGACGTGCTCGTGCGGACAGGTGATGATCTCCGGGGTCGGCTCGCCCTTCTGGCGTGCCTGCGCGCCGGCCTCCTGAAAGGAGGTCAGCTCGGAGCCGCTGTTGAACCAGAGCCGGCGTACGCCGCTGGCGGCCGCCGCCGCGAGGACCGCGGCGGCGCCACCGACGGCGGCCGGGTCGGCCGTCACAACTCCCTCGCGCGGGCGAGGTAGTCCGGGTAGATGAGCTTCTCGATCGGCGCGGCGGAGTTGACCAGCTTGGCCTTGACCAGGCTCTCCTGGCCGGTGAGCCAGGTCTGCGGGTCCATCTGCAGGGTGTTCTCCGGGCCGGCGGCCTGCCAGCTCTCCACCAGCAGGGGCAGCTCGGCGCGGGCCTGGGCGGCGTCCGCCTCCGGGTTGTACGTGCGCAGGTCGTTGATGACCTGCTCCCAGTTCTCCTCCTTGCTGGCGTAGTCGATGGCCTTGAGTACACCGGCCAGGAACCGCACCGGCATGTCGCTGTCCGACTCGACCATCTTGAGGCTGGTGTTGTACGAGTCCGAGGGCATCGGCGCGTGCTCGTCGGTGCTGAAGAAGACGACCTCGCCGATCTCCTTCTGGATGGTGGCCCGGTCGGTGTTGACGCAGATCCAGGCGTCCACCTCGCCCCGGCGCGCCAACTCGTACGCGGCGGTGCCGACACCGGTGACCGGACGCTGCACCGACCCGGGGTCGATGCCCGCGTTGATCAGCATGACGTCGAGCAGGTTCTCGGTGGCGCCGCCGGTGGAGACGATGCCGCAGGTGCGTCCGGCGAGCTGGGCCGGGCTGCGGATCGGGTCGTCGGGCAGGGACACCACCTCGAACTGCGACTTCTGCCGGACGCTGGCGATGCTGACGAACGGCGCGTCCTCGTTGGCCACCGCGATGATCGCGTTGATGCCGTTGGCGCGGGTCATGTCGGCCGAGCCGCCGAGGACGGCCTGGATGGCGGTGGCGGTGCCCTGCCCGCCCTTGATGTCCAGGTTGAGGCCGTGCTCGGCGAAGTAGCCGCGCTCCTTGGCGACCATCGTCTCCACGAAGCTCAACGTCAGGCCGGAGGCGGTCATGTACGAGCCGTTCAGGCTGCCGTCGGCGTTGACCTGGTTGTCGTCGCCGCCGCAGCCGCTGAGCATCAGGGTCATGCCGCCGGCGGTGGGCAGCAGCAGCCCGGCGGAGGCGCCGAACCGCAGGAGCGAGCGCCGGGAGACCGGCGCGCCGAAGGAGGGGTTATGTGTCACGGAGGACTCCCGGGGCGAGGAAGGTACGGATGGGTGACGGATTCGGGCAAGGAGAGGTCCGCCAGTGCCGCGTCGCGGCGCCGACCGGGTCGTGTGGGGTGTCGTCAGGTGAGGGCCGGGCCGCCGGTCAGGGGCGGCGGCGCGGCTGCACGGACTCGTGCCAGGGGATCAGCAACCGGCGGGCGCCGGTGACGATGCTGTAGAGGGTGAAGCCGAACAGGGCCATGATCAGGATCGCGCCGAACAGCTTGTCGACCTGGAGGTTGTTCTGCAGGTTGACCGCGTACCGGCCGAGGCCCTTGTCACCGCCGAGGTACTCGCCGACGATCGCGCCGATGGTCGCCTGGACGACCGCCAGCTCCATGCCGGCCAGGATGAAGGGCATCGTGTACGGCAGGTCGGCCTTCCAGAACCGTGTCCACCGCGACGCCTTGAGCGTCGTCATCAGGTCGTGCATGGAGCCCGGCACCGACCGGACACCGAACGAGGTGTTGATCAGCAGCGGGAAGAAGGCCAGCAGCGCGGCGATGACCACCTTGGAGGAGGGGCCGAAGCCGAGCCAGAGGATGAACAGCGGCACCAGCGCGACCTTCGGCACGACCTGGGTGGCGACGATGAACGGCCGGACGATCCGGTCGAACAGCGGCGACTTGCCGATCATCAGGCCGAGCCCGACGCCCAGCACGATCGCCAGCGCCAGACCCATCATGACCTCGTAGAAGGTCGTCCAGATGTGGGTCCGCCAGACGAACGGGTCGACGATCTGCTCGCTGAACGCCTTGAACACCGCCTCCGGCGGCGGCAGCACGAAGCGGGACAGGTCGGTGACCTCGACGTAGATCTTCCACGCCACGAGGAACAGCGCGATCAGCAGGGGGCTGGTGTAGAAGGACAGCCACCGGTTGTTGCGCAGCCGCTCTTTCCAGGTCGGCGGTGGTGGCTTCAGCAACTCTTCGGCGGAGGGTGTCGGCGCCGGCTGGCGCTCTTGAGTGGCAGTCACTGTGCGGCACCTCGGTATGCGGTCAGGCCGAGACGGCGGATCGGTTGTCGGGGTCCTGCACCGCGCCGATCTGTCGACGCAGCTCGGCGGCGAGATGGCGGAACTCGGCGGTCTCGGTCATGTCGATGGTGCGCGGCCGGGGCAGCGTCACCTCGGTGATGGAGTGGATGTGGCCGGGCTTGGTCCCCAGCATCACGATGCGGTCGGCGAGGAACACCGCCTCGGAGACGGAGTGCGTCACGAAGACGACCGTCTTGCGGTTCTCCAGCCAGATGCGCTGCAGCTCGGAGTTCATCATGTCGCGGGTCTGCGCGTCGAGCGCGCCGAACGGCTCGTCCATGAGCAGCACCTGCGGGTCGTGTGCCAACGCGCGGGCGATGGAGACCCGCTGGCGCATGCCGCCCGACAACTGGTGCGGGTGCTTTCCCTCGGCCTCCGGCAGGCCGACGAGTTCGAGCATCTCGCGGACCCGCGCGGTGCGTTCCCGGCGGCCGACGCCGGCCATCTCCAGCGGCAGGGCCACGTTGGCGGCGGCGGTCCGCCAGGGCATCAGGGTGGCCTCCTGGAAGACGAAGCCCAGGGGGCGGTCGCCGTCGGACCGCGTGCCGTGGTCGAGGCTCACCCGGCCGACGGTCGGGCTCTCCAACTGACCGATGATGCGCAGCAGGGTGGTCTTGCCGCACCCGGAGGGCCCGAGCAGCACGACGAACTCGCCGTCGGCGATGTCGAGCGAGACGTCGCTCAGGGCGAGCATCGACTGCCCGCCGGCGCCGGCGAAGACCTTGCTGACGCCCTCCACTTTGATCGCACTCATGGGCTACCCCTGTCACCGACCGGCCCGCGTTTGATCGCGAGATTGTTCGCTTGTGCAGTACGCCGTTCTGTTGGTGCGAACGTAAGCTATGTTCGGCGGCAAGGTCAATGGCCTGTAGGACCCGACTCGGCATCATCGATCCGGATCAATCCCCTGATTTGGGAGAAAACCTCATGAAGTGCCCCCCGTGGCGGACCGCGGTGCTGGTCATCGACATGCAGAACGACTTCTGCTCCCCCGCCGGGGCCATGGCGACGCTCGGCGCCGACGTCGGTGTCAACGCCGATCTGGCCCGCCGGCTGCCCGGATTCCTGGACCCGGCGCGGACCGCCGGCTGCCTCGTCGTCTGGGTCCGGCAGGCCGCCCACGACCAGCTCGTGTCACCGGCCCGCCGGGCCCGCGCCGAGGCGATGGGCCGCAGCCCGCTCAGCGTCTGCGAGGCGGGCTCCTGGGGCGCCGAACTGGCCGACGGGCTACGCCCCGCGCCCGGCGACTGCCACCTGGAGAAGACGCGCTACAGCGCCTTCGTCGGCACGCCCCTGCACAACCTGCTGCGGGCACACGAACGCGACCACGTGGTGGTGGTCGGCACGGCGGCCAACGTCTGCGTCGACTCGACCGTGCGCGAGGCGTACATGGCCGACCTGGCCGTCACCCTGCCGACGGACATGGTCGGCTGGACCCGCCCGGACCTGGCCGAGCCGGCGATCCGCAACCTCGGGTTCTACTTCTGCGAGACCACGACCTCGGCCGAGCTGCTGTCGGGCTGGTCGGCCGAGGCACGGGCCACCTGACGGCGAGGACTGCGACGCTTGGCCGGTGGCGCGGCCTCGGCCGGCTCCGGGGCGGACTGGTAACCCAGCTCGGCGCTGACCTGGCGGGCCGCGTCGGCCACCAGATCGCCGTACTCGGCCAGCAGGCGCGAGGAGAAACGGTCCTGGGGACCGCAGAGCGACAACGACCCGTAGACCTCGCCGGAGGCGAGCCGGATGGCCGCCGCCACGCTCGCCGCACCCGCCTGCCGTTCACCCCGGCTCACCGCGTAGCCCTGCCCGCGTACCGCCCGCAGGTCCTCCCAGAGCTGCTCGACGGAGGTGATGGTGGCCGACGTCATCGACACCAGCTCATGCGTGGACAGATACTCGGACACCTCGGAGTCGGGCAACGCCGCCAGGATCGCCTTGGACGACGAGCCGGCGACCAGCGAGTGCCGGGAACCGAGCGTGACCGACATCCGGATCTCGTGCGGCGAGAGCACCTGGTCGGTGTAGACGCGCACCCAGCCCTGCCGCATCGACAGCGTGGCCGTCTCCCCGGTGATCTCCACCAGCCGTCGCATGTGCCGGTTGGTGGTCGCCTGCACGTCGATGGCGCGCAGCGCGGCCAGACCGGCGGCCAGCGCCCCCGGTCCCAGGCGGTAGCGCCGGGTCTCCTCGTCGAAGGTGACGAACTGGTTGGCCGTGAGCTCCTTGAGGATGCGGTGGGCCACCGCCTTGGGCAGACTCAGGTCCCGCGCGACGGTGGAGACCCCGACCATCTCGGGGCTGCGTTCGGCGAGCAGGTCGATCACGGCCAGCGCGCGACCCAGGCCGCTCGCGGTGTAACGGTGGCCGTCCGCCGGCTCACTCACCGGCACCGCTGACTCCATTCGACAGTGACCTCTCGTGCGTGCCGTCGGGCGGGCACCGGCGTGCGGCGCCTAGTGCTGGATCCCGAGCATACTGACCCGCCGCAGATACGCTCGGGCCTCCTCGGCGTTGTCGGCCACCGCCCGCAGCCGGACCAGCCGCTCCCGGCGCCCGGCCAGGTCGGCCGCGTCCGCCGAGGTGCGGTTCTCGGTGGTGGTCGGCTGCACGAAGCGCTCGGCGATCGAGCGGCGTCGCTGCGCGTACGCGGTGGTCGCGGTCTCCTGGTCGGACTCGGCCAGCGCGGCGGCCACCGCCATCGCGTCGTGGATGCCGGAGTTCAGGCCCATGCCCCCGGTCGTGCTGCTCAGGTGGGCGGCGTCGCCGGCCAGCAGGACCCGACCGATCCGGAACGAGTCGGCCAGCCGTTGGTGGCTGCGGTACATCTGGTGCTGGTGCAGCGGCAGCAACCCGTCCGGCGGGGTCGGCGAGCCCAGCAGCAGCTCCACGGCGGCCAGGAAGTCCGGGTGCGTGCCGGTCGGCGGTTCGTCGTCGACCCCGGTGTTCGTCGACAGCGCGGCGCGCCAGATGTCCGGGGTGCGGATCAGCGAGAACCGGCCGCGCGGGCCGGACCAGTAGCCGACCTCGCTCAGGTCGGGCACCGCGTCCTCGAACCGGAACGGCGTGGCCACCACCAGGCTCATCGACGGGTACGTGAAACCGGGGAACGGCACGTCGAGCAGCTTGCGGGCGATGCTGTGCGCCCCGTCGGCGGCCACCGCCCAGTGGCACGACACGGTACGCCGCCCGCCGTCGACGGCCACCTCCAGCTCGACGCCGGTGTCGTCCTGGCGCAGCCCGACCACCTCGTGGCCGAAACGCAGGTCCACGTTCGGTGTCTCGGCGACCGCCCGACGCAACTGCCGGACCAGCTTGTACTGCTCGTACTGGAGCCGGAACGGGTAGCGTGTCTCGCCCTCCAGCAGGTCGTAGGAGAACTGGGCGGACTCGGTCAGTTCGAGGTCGCGGTAGTCCAGCCGGCGTACCCGGACGGCCTCGGCGAGCACCGGCGCGGCCAGGTCCAGCTCGTCGAGCAGTTCGAGCGTCGGCGGGTGCACCGTCGAGCCGCGCCACTCCGAGCGCACCTCGTCGTGGCCCTGTTCCAGCACGACCACACCGATGTCGTAGCGGGCCAGCGCGAGGGCGGTCACCATGCCCACCGGTCCGCCGCCGAGGACGACGACCGGTGCCTGCACCGAGTGGCTTGGCGGCACGTTCACTCCTTCCGGCCGGCGGGACCGCCGGCGATCTGCGTCGGGGCGGTGCCGTCCAGGACGGCGGCCAGGTGCCGCAGCGCCGGACTCGGCGACTGCGCCGCCAGGTGCGCGGCCCCAGCGGTCCGCAACGACTGCCAGGCACCGGCCAGGTTCGAGGAGAGCACCGGCACGGGTGAGCGCGGCACGACGTCGTCGAGTACGTCCAGGCTCGGCGCGCCGGTGCCGGTCAGCAGCACCGCGTGCCCGTCGGCGGCGGTCGCGCCGAGCGTGTCCAGCACGCGGTGCACGGTGTCGCCGACCGTCGTCGAGGAGAGGTCGTAGATGGCGCCCGTGCCGGGCACGGCCACCACCTCGGTGACCGTGCGGCCGGTCGTCCGCCAGAACGCCGCCGCCTGGGCGGTGAGCCAGTCCGGGTACGGCGACACCAGGGTCAGTGACCGTACGGCGAGACGGTCGAGCACCTGCCGCACGGCGCTCGCGGCACCGACGACCGGGCTGCCGAGCCGGTCGCCGGCGGTCCGGTCGACGTGGTCGGCGTCGGCGTGCCGGGGCCGGTAGTAGCAGCCGGTGCAGGCGACGTAGGTGGCCCGCAGGTCCAGTCCCCGCAGCGTGGCGGCGGTCTCCGGCAGCAGGTCGGCGTACCGGTCGAGCCGGTCGGCGAGGGAACCGTCGACGACCGGGAGCCGGGCCACGTGGTAGCGCAGCCGTGGCGGCAGCAGGCGGCGCAGTTCGGGCTCGACGGTCGGGTTGGCCGGCGGGACGATGACGCCCAGAGCGGTCTCGACCACGACACCCCCATCAGAATGTTCGACTGAGCCGTACGCCGTTCGACGTACTGGAACGATAGGGGGTGCGGCGGGACGTGGTCAACCCACCCGACGGGCGCGTCCGCGCACGCCAGAGCAGGGGTGAGGACCGGGAGAGGTCAGAGACCGCCGCCGACGCGCAGCACCGCGCCGCTGGTGTAGGAGGCGTCCGGGCCGAGCAGCCAGGCGATGGCCGCGGCGACCTCGTCGGGCTCCCCGGGACGACCCAGCGGGATCCGGCCGGCGGCACGCTCGGGCCGGTCCGGTTGCCCGGAGAGGGCGTGGATGTCGGTGCGGATGATGCCCGGCGCCACCGCGTTGACCCGGATGCCCCGGGGGGCCAACTCCTTGGCCAGGCCGACGGTGAGCGCGTCGGTGCCGGCCTTGACCGCGGCGTAGTGGACGTACTCGCCGGGACCGCCGAGGGTGGCGGCGACCGAGGAGATGTTGACGATCGCACCGCCGGCCGCCATCCGCCGGGCGGCCTGCTGTGCGCAGAGCACGTAGCCGACCAGGTTGACGTCGACCACCTCCCGCAGGTCGTCCAGGCGCAGCTCGGTGAAGGGGCCGATCGGGCTGGTGACGCCGGCGTTGTTCACCAGGCCGGTGAGTGGGCCGAGGGCCTCGGCGGCGTCGAACAGGGCGGCCACCTGGTCGGGCTCGCGGGTGTCGGCGGGCACCGCGACGGCACGTACCCCGGTGGCGTGCAGCTCGGTCACGACGGCGTCGGCGGCGGCGTGGTCGCGACGGTAACCGAGAGCGAGGTGGTGGCCCGCGCGGGCCAGCCGCCGGGCGGTGGCCGCGCCGATGCCGCGACCGCCGCCGGTGATGACGGTGACCGGTGCCATTGATCGTCTCCCCTGCCCCGAGCCGGTGTCGGCGACGTTACCGGGGCGCTGACCGGCGCCGGTAGCCGGGTGTGGCCGAGGACACGGCCGGTGATCGGGCGTGGCATACGCTCTCGCCGACGACGGTGTCGAGTGAGGAGCGCACATGGCGGGTGTGAGTGTCGGGGAACTGGTCGAGGACTTCGCGCTGCCGGACGAGACCGGCCGCCTCCGACGGCTGTCGGAGTTCCTGGCGGACGGGCCGGTGGTGCTGTTCTTCTACCCGGCCGCGATGACGCGCGGCTGCACCGCGCAGAGCTGCCACTTCCGTGACCTGGCGGCGGAGTTCGCCGCGGTGGGCGCGCAACGGGTGGGCATCAGCCGGGACCCGGTGCAGCGGCAGGCCGAGTTCTCCCGCCGCAACGACTTCGACTTTCCCCTGCTGTCCGACCCCGACGGCGCGGTGGCGGACCGGTTCGGGGTACGACGGCGGCTGCCGTTGGGCGCGTTGAGCACCCGACGGATGACCTTCGTGATCGGCACCGATCGACGTGTCGTCGAGGTGGTGCACAGTGAACTGGACATGAACCAGCACGCGGACCGGGCGCTGAAGGCGTTGGGGGGCTGATCTTCAGGTTGTCGCCGGGGACTGGTATCAAAGCAGGCGACTGAACACGTGTACGACGGATGAGGGAGCGCGATGGGTGTCGCTGGCCAGGGTTTGTCCGATGACGAGGTGCGCGGCATCCGAGAGGCGTTGGCCGCGGGACGCAAGCCGAAGGTGGTGTTCACGGCCTCGGCCGGTCAGATCGCCGGGCAGATCGGCCAGGTGGTCGAGCTGACCGACCCGGCGGTGTCCGACGAGTACGTGGTGGTGCGCTTCGGCCGCGACGAGTTGCCCTTCTCCCCCGCCGACGTGGCGGTGGCGCCCCGGGGTGCCGGCCGCCGACCGGCCGAGCCGAAGGTGGAGCCGGCGCCGGTCGAGCCGCCGGTGGCGGAGCCGGAGTTCGTGCTGGACCGGGTGCCGCAGCCCCGGCGCGAGGAGCCGGGTCGACAGGAGGAGCCGAAGGTGGAGACGGTCGAGGCCAAGCCCGCTGCGCGGCGGCCGGTCAAGGCGGCCAAGCCGAAGGGACCGGCCGGATTGACGGTCACCCTGGCGTACGCCGAGGGCGAGTGGACGGTGGCCGCGCAACAGGGCGGCAAGGTGCTGGCCAAGCCGTACGTGCTCAAGCCGGCAGAGGCGCTGCGGATGGTGGCGCTGGTCGACGTGCCCGGTGTGCACGAGGCGGTGGAGCAGATCCTGACGTCGGAGCGGTCCGAGGCCGAGCGGCAGGCCGAGAAGCTGCGGGCCGAGCTGGCCGAGATCGAGGCCCGGCTGGCGGAACTGCGCGAGGCGGGCTGACCCGGCACAGGTGAACGTGGGGCCCGGGACAGCGGTCGTCCCGGGCCCCACGTGTCTGCTCGCCCGGGTCAGGCGGTGACGGTGCTCGGCTCGTGCCGGACCGGGAAGTTCACCGAGTTGGCGATGAAACAGACCCGGTGCGCGTGGTCGTGCAGTGCGGTTGCGGTGTCGGTGTCGGCGGGGTCGGCGAGGGTGACCCGGGGACGCAGGACGGCCTCGGTGAAGTGGCCGCTGCCCGTGGCGTTGTCGGTGGTCATGCTGCCGGCTGCGGTGTCGACGTAGTCGGTGACGACGATGCCGTTGTCGGCGCAGAGGTGCAGGTAGGCCAGCATGTGGCACTGGGACAGCGCGGCCAGCAGGAGCTGCTCGGGGTTCCACCGGGTGCGGTCGCCACGGAAGGTCGGGTCGGAGCTGCCGGCGATCGGGGGCGGGCCGTCGGCGGTGACGTCGTGGTCGCGTCGGTAGGCGCGGTAGCCGCTGGTGCCGGTGCCGAGGTTGCCAGTCCAGGTGACGGTGGTGCGGTAGGTGTGCTGGTGTGGCATCAGGTCATGGTGCCGGATCGGCCCGGGACGCGGGGTCCCGGGCCGATCCGGTCAGTGCTGCGGGATGTGCTTGACGCCGATGCGCTTGCGGAAGACCCAGTACGTCCAGCCCTGGTAGGCGAGCACGATCGGGGTGAAGAACACCGCCACCCAGGTCATGATCCTCAGCGTGTAGGGGGTCGAGGCGGCGTTGGTGGCGGTCAGCGTGCCGGCCGGGTCCAGCGTGGAGGGCATCACGATGGGGAACAGGGCGGCGAACAGGGTCGCCACGGCCAGGCCGATGGCCAGCGCGGTGCCGGTGAAGGCCCAGCCCTCACGACGGACGCGGGCGGCGGCGAGACCGCCGAGCAGTGCCAGGGCGGCGCCGGTGGCGAGCACCACGGCGGTGGGGCTGGAGCGGATGGTCAGGGTCCAGGTGAGGAACGCGACCGCCAGCACGGCGCTGACCACGCCGAGGCGTACGGCGAGGGTGGCGGCACGGCCCCGGATGTCGCCGACGGTCTTGAGGGCGATGAAGACGGCGCCGTGGGTGGCGAACAGCGCCGCGGTGGTCGCGCCGCCGAGTAGCGCGTACGGGTGCAGCAGGTCGACCAGTTCGCCGACGAACTCGTGGTCGGCGTCGAGGGGTACGCCGCGCAGGATGTTGGCGAAGGCCACGCCCCACAGGATCGCCGGGATGAGCGAGCCGAAGAAGATGGCGTTGTCCCAGCGGCGCTTCCAGGACGCCTCGGGGCGCTTGTGGCGGTACTCGAAGGCGACGCCCCGGGCGATCAGGGCCAGCAGGATGAGCAGCAGCGGCAGATAGAAACCGGAGAAGAGGGTGGCGTACCACTCGGGGAAGGCAGCGAACATCGCGCCACCGGCGGTGATCAGCCAGACCTCGTTGCCGTCCCAGACCGGCCCGATTGTGTTGATCATGACCCGGCGTTCGCGGTCGTCGCGTCCCAGGACGGGTAGCAGCATGCCGACGCCGAAGTCGAAGCCCTCCAGGATGAAGTAGCCGGTGAACAGCACGGCGACGAGGAGAAACCAGATGGTGGTCAGTTCCACGGTGGGGCTCCGGGTCAGTAGGCGAACGCGAGCGGGCGGTCCGCGTCGTCGTCGGTGTCGTCGGGTTCCGGGTCGGGCGTGACGTCGGGGACGCCGGCCTTCGCGTACCGGATCAGCAGTTTCACCTCGACCACGGCGAGGACGGCGTAGATGATCGTGAAGGCGGCGAAGCTGGTGAGCACCTCACCCAGGGAGACGCTGCGGGACACGCCGTCGCGGGTGAGCATCTCGCCGAAGACGATCCAGGGCTGGCGGCCCATCTCGGTGAAGATCCAGCCGAAGGAGTTGGCCAGCAGCGGCAGGACCGGCATGACCAGGCCGGCGCGGAGCAGCCACCTGCCGCGCGGCGTACGCCCCCTGCGCTGCGACCAGAGCACGAGCAGCGCGATGGCGGCGGCGGCGAGCCCGAAGCCGATCATGAATCGGAAGCTCCAGTAGGTGACCGGGATGATCGGCGTGTAGCTGCCGGGGCCGTACTGGGCGGTGTAGAGAGCCTGGAGGTCGTTGATGCCGTGCACGGTGCCGTTGGGGTCGCCGGTGCCCAGGTACGACAGCAGGTACGGGATCTTGATGGCGAACAGTTCCCGGCTGCCGTCGAGGCTGCCGATGGTGAGCACGGAGAACGAGGCGGGGCTCTCGGTGTCGTAGAGG
Organism: Micromonospora sp. NPDC047793; assembly: GCF_040642635.1. NCBI lineage: Bacteria > Bacillati > Actinomycetota > Actinomycetes > Micromonosporales > Micromonosporaceae > Micromonospora > Micromonospora sp. NPDC047793. The sequence goes on from NZ_JBEYSG010000006.1 coordinate 91,985, forward strand.
CCCTCGGCGGCGGCCATCTTCATCGGCTGCACCTCGGTCATGATCTTGCCCTGGATGTCGCCGGTGATCACCACGACGGCGGCGGCGACCAGGGTGACCCAGGAGCCGAAGCGGGCCGCGAACCGGTACGCCGGGGTGTCCTCGCTGTCGGGGCGGCGGATCAGGTGCCACAGGGCGACCGCCACCAGCAGCGATCCGGCGACCAGGAATGCACCGGCGATGGTGTGCGGGAAGGTGATCAGGGCGACCTTGTTGGTGAGCACGGCGACGAAGTCGGTCAGCTCCGCGCGTCCGGTCTCCGGGTTGATCCAGTAGCCGACCGGGTTCTGCATGAACGAGTTGGCGGCGAGGATGAAGTACGCCGACAGGTTGGTGCCGATCGCGGCGGCCCAGATGCTGGCCAGGTGCAGGCGTTTCGGCAGCCGGTCCCAGCCGAAGATCCACAGGCCGATGAAGGTGGATTCGAGGAAGAAGGCGACCAGTGCCTCGATGGCGAGCGGGGCGCCGAAGATGTCGCCGACGAAGCGGGAGTAGTCGCTCCAGTTCATGCCGAACTGGAACTCCTGCACGATGCCGGTGACCACGCCCATCGCGAAGTTGATCAGGAACAGCTTGCCGTAGAACTTGGTGAGCTTGAGGTACTTCTCGTCCCCGGTGCGGTGCCAGAGGGTCTGCAGGATGGCGACCAGGACGGAGAGTCCGATGGTCAGCGGTACGAAGAGAAAGTGGTAGACGGTGGTGACACCGAACTGCCAGCGGGCGACGTCCAACGCGTCCACCTGCGACCCCCAGGGCTGCTGATACTACGAGACGTAGTAAATACTACAGCCCGTCGTACGACGTGAGGTAGGGGCTGGCGACCCGAACCGTCCCGGGACCAATGACCCTGATCACCTCTGCCGTGCGACCCCCCTGTCCGGCACCGGTGGCTCCCGCCGTGCGACCATCACCGGCTGTGGACCACGCCCACTCCCCCTGGCAGCCGCCACTGATCTGGCGTACCGCCCAGCTGCTCGCCCGCGTCGTGGTCGGCGCGCTGGCCCGGCTGGAGGTCACCGGCGACATCCCCGCGCACCTGCGCGACGGGCCGCTGATCCTGGCCGCCAACCACCTCAGCCCGTTCGACCCGATCGTGCTCGCCGCCGCCTGCCGCAGCCGGCGGGTGGCGCCCCGGATCATGGCCACCGGGGGGCTGTTCCGCGCCCCGGTGATCGGCGCCGCCATGCGCCGCGCCGGGCACATCCGGGTCGACCGGGGCACCACCGGCGTCCACCGGGCCCTGGACGACGCCGCCGCCGCGGTCGCCGCAGGCGCGCCGATCCTGGTCTACCCCGAGGGACGGATCGGCCTCGACCCGGGCCTGTGGCCCGAACGCGGCAAGACCGGCACGGCCCGCCTCGCGCTGACCTGCGGCGCGCCCGTCGTGCCGGTGGCGCAGTGGGGCTCGCACGAGGTGCTGCCGTACCAGGCGCCCAAGGGTCTGCTCGGCGGCGTCGCCCGCGCGCTGGTCCGCCGTCCCACCGTCCGGGTGCACTTCGGCGACCCGGTCGACCTGACCGACCTGCGTCCGGGTACGCCCGGCGTCGCCCGCCTGGCCACCGACCGGATCATCGACGCCCTCACCGACACCCTCGTGCCGCTGCGCCGGGACGAACCCGACCGGCCCCGGCACGTCGACCCGGGCCGCCCGGTGGACACCAGCCGCTCCCACCGACGCCGCCCCGCCCCCGGCTGACCGCCACCGCCCGGTGCGCGCCGCTGTCCGGCGGGTGGCGAGGCCGGATCAGCCGGCCTGCTGGATCGCGCGCAACACCTCGGTGACCGCCGAGGCCACCGGCGCGACCGGCGTCGCCAGCGCCGCCAGGCGCTGCAGCAACGCCGTCACCCGCGCCGGTTCCGGATGCGGCCGGGCCAGCTGCGCCCGCAGCTCCGTGGCGACCGCGCGGGCCGGGTCGTCCAACTCGTCCCGGTGCCGGTCGAGCACCTCCACCAGCCGGGTCACCAGCGCCGGGACGTCCACGCCGGGCGCGGTGGCCCAGAGCGCGCCGCCGACCGCCGACGCACCCGGGCCGACGGCCTGGTTACCGACCTGACTGACCCCGCCGGACTGCTGGATGCCGTAGTTCGCCGACGTCTCCGACATGCGCCTCTCCCCTGTGTCTCACACCGGCCGTGGCCGCTCACCGCCACCGGCCGGTGGCGGCTGGCCGTGCTGCTCGGCCCGGGCACCGGACCCCACCGCCTGGTTGCCGACCACGCTGAGGCCGCCGGTCTGGACGATGCCCTGGTTGAGGATCATCGTCTGGCGGCTGCGGAACTCGGCGGTGTCCAGGCCCCGCTCGTCGAGGAAGTCCACGATCGCGGCGAGAACGTGCCGCTCCACCACCTTCAGGTGCTTCGCCGCGTCGAGCACCTGGAAGTAGTTGTGGTAGTCGGTGCCGGTCGCCAACTCCCGCACCCCGACCCGGGCGCCGTGGTCGTACCCGAGGTCCTCACGGGCCAACCGCCGCAGCCGCGCCTGTCGCGCCCGGTGCCGCAGCGCGTGACCCAGGTCGGTCAGCAACCGGCCGGCGGCACCGGCGGCGGTCGGCACCAGCCGGTCGGTGGCGACCGCGAGCATCTGCACCAACTGCCGCGCCGACATCCAGTCGGTCAGCCGGTCCACCTCGTGGTACGCCCACCGGGGCGGCTCCAGCACCGTGCGGGCGCACTCCAGATAGAGCAGCTTCCCGTCGGTGGAGAAGTGCAGGAACGTGCCCGCCACCACCTCCGCGCCCCAGGACGGCACCAGCGCGCAGAGGTAGTGCCGGGCCGCGCCCTGCGGGTTCGCCGCCACCTGGCGGATCTCCTCCGGGGTGAAGCGCTGACGCGGCGCCCGTTCCTGGTCCGGCAGCAACCGGTGGTCCCCGGTCAGCAGGTGGCCGCCGACGAAGACCCGGTCCTCCAGCGTCAGCCCGGCCAGCCGGTCCGCCCCCAGGCCGGCGTCGAGCGAGGCCAGCCGCCCGCGTACGTGGTCGATCAGCTCCAGCACGGTGAACGGCGCCGGCGCCGGTCGGCTCAGCCCGGTGACGTGCTCGGCCGGGCGGATCGGCAGCGCGAACGACCACCCGGCCACCGGTGTGCCGTGCCCGACGAACGGCACGTACCCGCCGTAGACGGTGACGTTGCCGTGCTGGGCCTCGTCGACGGCGGCCAGCCGGTCGGCGTAGCGGGACGGCAGGGACACCTCGTCGGGCGCCGTCGTCAGGAACCGGTCCCGCCGCAACCGGGTCAGCAGCAGCCAGCGGGTGCCGTGCAGATGGATCGCGAGTGCCAGGAACGCGGCGATCCCGGCCGGCAACGCCAGCCACGGTCGCCCGACCAGCCACCCGGCCGGGCTGGACTCCACGACGGTGACCAGGTGGAACTGGATCAGCAGCACCAGGGCGCTCAGCGCGACGACGATCATGCCCAGCAGCGGACCGAGCATCCGCTCCCGGGTCGGGCGGAACGGAGTCAGGGAGGTGCCGACCCGCATCGCGCCGATCACCAACAGGGTCCACAGCGGGGCGAGCAGCACCGCCAGGCCACCGAAGACCAACAGCCGCAGGTCCCGGCGACGACGCCGGTGGCGGGCCACCAGGCAGTGCCGCAGCACCGGCGAGACGTCGAAGCCCACCGAGGGCGCCACCGCCCGCAACTCGTCGCCGAGCACCTCGTCGAGCACCCGTTCGGCGAACCGCTCGTCGGTGTGCGCGGCCACGCACAGGTAGCGGGTCGCCTCACTGTGCACCGGCGGCGGCGACGGGCGTTGCCCCGGCACCAGCGGATCCGTCCGTGCGGTCATCCCGGCCAACCCCCGTCCACCCGGCGCGGACGCGCCTCGGATCGTGTCGCGGCCACCGCCAGCAGCGGGCCGTAGAGCAGCCCGGCCTGCAGCGCGTCGGTGACCGTCACGCTCATCCACCGCTGCGGGTCGCTGGACAACACGAGATCGTCGGGCACGAGCAGCATGCCGACGAGCGCCCCGCCGAACGCGGCGAGCACCGTGGCCACGCCGACCAGGCCGACGACCGCGCACATCCGGTAGACCGCAGACGGCGCGGGTCGGTCCGCCAGCCAGCGCAGCAGCCACACCGTGCCGGCGACGAACAGCAGCGTGCGCAGGTTCTCCGAGATCCAGTAACCGACCATCGGAGGCTGCGCCGGTGCCAGCTCCCACCGGGGCCAGGTCACCGCCCAGAGCAGGACGCGAAGCAGCTCCGCCGCCAGCCCCGGCACCCCGTCGGCGGTGGGTAGGTCGGCGGCCCACCCTCGGACCAGTCCGGCGCCCCACCGGCTCCCGCCGGCCACCGCCACCGCCACGAACAACCAGGCGCCGGCGGGTGTCCGGCGCGGCTGCGGCGACTGGTCCGGCGGGGTGACCCGGGGCGGCAGCGGATCGACCGGGTGCGCGGTCAGCGTCGACCGGGGCGCCGTCGGCGGCCCGGGCTGTGGGAACGGCTGCCACGGCATCACTGCCCCATGGTGACCGTCGCGGAGCGCGTTAGGATGATCACTGTCCGGAATCCGGCACCGGCGACGGGCACCCGTCGGTCACCGGTCGGTCGTCCGCAGGCCACCGGCGGCGGGCATACTGCGCTGCGTGCCCTCCGGTCACCCGTACCTCGACGCCCCGACGCCGCTGGCCTTCGCGCACCGGGGCGGTGCCGGCGACGGCGACGAGAACACCACGGCCGCCTTCGCCCGCGCCGTCGAGCTGGGCTACCGGTATGTGGAGACCGACGTGCACGGCACCGCCGACGGCGTCGCGGTGGTGTTCCACGACCACACCCTCGAACGGCTCACCGGGCAGCGCGGCCGGCTCTCCGCGCTGCGCTGGGCCGACCTGGCCACGGTACGCGTCGGCGGGGCCGCCGCCGTGCCCCGCCTGGACGAGGTGCTCGACGCCTGGCCGCAGGTGCGCTTCAACATCGACGTGAAGTCCGACCTGGGCGTGGCACCGACCGTGTCCACGGTGGCGCGGGCCGGCGCCGGTGACCGGGTGCTGCTGGCCTCGTTCAGCGACGCCCGGCTGACCCGGCTGCGCGCCCTCACCCACGGTCGGGTCGCCACCAGCCTCGGCGTACGCGGAGTGGCCCGGCTGCGCTGGTCCTCGCTGACCGGTCGGCCGCTGCGGCTACCGCCGTCGGTGGTGGCCGCCCAGGTGCCGGTGCGCTTCGGCCGGATCCCGGTGGTGGACCGCCGCCTGCTGCGCACCGCCCATCGACTCGGCGTGCAGGTGCACGTCTGGACGATCGACGAACCTGACGAGATGCACGAGTTACTTGATCTCGGTGTGGATGGCATCATGACCGACCACGTCGGCGTGCTGCGCGACGTCTACCGCAGCCGCGGCCACTGGGCCGCCTGAACACCCCGGGCAAAGGACCCCACATGGCCGAGACGGCGACTCCTGCCGCGCAGGACGACACCCCGCAACCCGCCAGTACGCGTCGCGAGCGCACCGGCTGGTACATCTACGACTGGGCCAACTCGGCCTTTCAGACCACCGTCATCACGGTGTTCCTCGGGCCGTTCCTGACCAGCGTGGCCAAGATGGCCGCCGGCTGCGAACTCGGCGCCGACGACTGCAGCGGGTACGTCTACCCGCTGGGCATCAAGGTGGCCGCCGGCTCGTACTACCCGTACCTGATCTCGCTGTCGGTGCTGCTGACCGTCTTCGTGCTGCCGGTGATCGGCGCGATCGCCGACCGGTCGCTGCACAAGAAGCGGCTGCTGGCCGCCACCGCGTTCACCGGCGCCGGCGCGACCATCGGGATGCTCTTCGTCACCGGCGACCGGTACCTCCTCGGCGGCGCCCTGTTCATGATCGCCAACATCAGCTTCGGTGCGGCGATCGTGGTCTACAACTCGTTCCTGCCGCAGTTGGGCGGGCCGGACGAACGCGACGGCATCTCCAGTCGCGGCTGGGCGCTGGGCTACCTCGGCGGTGGCCTGCTGTTGGCGTTCAACCTGGTCGCGGTGCAGTCGTTCGACAACGGCACCCCGGAACGCACCCTCGACCTGGCGCGCTGGTCCATCGTGTCGGCGGGCGTGTGGTGGGCGGTGTTCACCCTGGTGCCGCTGCGCTGGCTGCGCGAGCGTCCCACCGCCGCGGCGGTGGCCGCCGGTCCCGGCGGCAACGTGCTCACCGACGGGTTCCGGCAACTGGGCCGCACCCTGCGGGAGATCAAGGCGTACCCGCTGACGCTGTTCTTCCTGCTGGCGTTCCTGGTCTACAACGACGGCATCCAGACCGTCATCACCCTGGCCAGCCAGTACGGCACCGAGGAACTGCGGCTGGACCAGAGCACCCTGATCGTGACGATCCTGCTGGTGCAGTTCCTGGCGTTCGGGGGCGCGCTCGGCCTCGGCTGGCTGGCCGGGCGGATCGGCGCGTGGAAGACGATCCTGCTGAGCCTGGTGCTGTGGACCGCGGTGATCCTCGGCGCGTTCCGGCTGCCGGCCGAGGCACCGGTGCCGTTCATGGTGCTCGGTGCCGCCATCGGCCTGGTCCTCGGCGGCAGCCAGGCGCTGAGCCGATCGCTGTTCAGCCAGCTCATCCCCGCCGGCAAGGAGGGCGAGTACTACGGCTTCTACGAGATCAGCGACAAGGGCACCAGTTGGTTGGGGCCGCTCGCGTTCGGTCTGGTGTTCCAGCTCACCAACTCCTACCGGGTGGGCCTGGTCTCCCTGCTGATCTTCTTCGTGGTCGGGTTCCTGCTGCTGCTGGCGGTGCCGATCCGGCGGGCGATCGTGGCCGCCGGCAACACGCCGCCACGGGTGCTCTGAGGCACACCGGCGGGCCGTCGGTGGACCGGTGGGCGCCGTCGATCGGCTAGGCTGCCGGTCCGTGACGAGCGCCGGAGACCCCGTACCCACCTGCCTGGCCCGCCCCCGGATGGCCGGTCCGGGCGACCCGTCGGCCGGGTGCGTGGCCGCCCGTGGCGTCGACGGGCGGCCGGCACACGCCGCCGCGCTGCGCTTCTACTGGGGTCCGATGGACTGCGGCAAGTCCACGATGGCGTTGCAGATGAACTACAACCACTCCCGGCAGGGCCGCCGGGGACTGGTCACCACCCGCATCGACCGTTCCCTGGGCCCGCAGGTCACCACCCGCATCGGCCTGGCGCACGAGGCGATCGAGGTCACCGACGCGCTCGACCTGCGCGCCCTGGTCCGCGACGCCTGGGCCGACGGGGTACGGGTGGACTACCTGATCTGCGACGAGGCCAGCTTCTACTCCGTCGAGCACGTCGAGCAGATGGCCGACCTGGTCGACAGCTACGACGTCGACGTGTACGCCTTCGGACTGGCCACCGACTTCCGGTCCTGCCTCTTCCCGGCCGCCCGACGGCTGTTCGAACTGGCCGACTCGGTGGCCCGGATCCAGGTCGAGGTGCTCTGCTGGTGCGGCCGGGAGGGTCTGCTCAACGCCCGGGTCGCGGGCGGGCGGATCGTCCGCGAGGGCGAGCAGGTGGTGATCGGCGACACCGTCGACGACGCCGACGTGCGATACCAGGTGCTGTGCCGCCGCCACCACCGCAACGGCGACCTCGGTCCACGCGCCACCGCCTGCGCCGACTCCTGAACCGCCGCCGAGGCGTCGGATAACGAAACGATCACTGCTGCGAACCTTTTCCGGGGGCCTGCCGCTTCTGGTGCGTGACGAGAAGCGCACACGGGCCGCACCGGCCCGCGTACCGGCGGGGGTGCAGGACGGATGAGGTTCGCGTGGCGGCGTGCCCGGGGCACGAGGGGCCTGCTGCTCGCCGCGGCCGGAGCGGCACTGGTGGCGACCCTCGCCCTGACCGGCCTGGCCGCCTACAACCGGGACGTGGTCGACTCGGGCACCCGCAACGTGCTCGCCGAGGCCACCGCGGCGGAACGGTCGCTGCTGGTCCGGGCCTCCGCCGGCCGCACCGCCGACGCGCTGCGCGACCGCGACGCCGCACTGCGCGCCCAGGTCGACACCGACCTGGGCGGGTTGCCCGCGCAGGTCACCGCCGCCGGGTACGCGGCCGGACGGCAGTTGCGCGGCGACACCGGGAACGCCGTCGCCGACCGCACCGGCACCACGTACGCGTCGGTGATGTTCCTCGACGACCTGCCCGCGCACGCCCGGCTGGCCGCCGGCACCTGGCCGCAGGCCGGAGCGGACCCGGTGCAGACCGCCCTCGCCGAGGCGGCGGCCCGCACCCTCCGGGTCGACGTCGGTGACCGCGTCCCGATCACCGACGGGCTCACCGGACAGATCACCGAGGTGACCGTCACCGGGCTGTTCACGCCGCTGGACCCGGACGCCGCGTTCTGGCGGCTGGCACCCGAGACGGCCACCGGCGCGTTGCCGCAGTCGGCCACGTACGGGCCGATGACGGTGGCCCGCGACGACTTCGTCACCCACTTCCTGCCCAACGCCTCCGCCGGCTGGCTGGTCGAACCCGACCTGACCGCGGTCGGCCCCGCCGCCCTGGACCAGGTGGCCGAGGCCGCCGGCCGGATCACCACCAGCACTCCGGCCGAGGCCGGACTGGGCGAGTCGGCGATGGCCACCAGCGACCTCGCCACCCTGGTACGCCGGCTGCAACAGGCCACCCTCGTCGGCCGGTCGGCGTTGGTCACCCCGATGCTGCTGGTGGTGGTACTCGGCGGGTACGCGTTGCTGCTCGTCGCCGTGCTGCTCACCGAGCACCGCCGGGGCGAGACCGCGCTGCTGCGGGCCCGGGGTGCCGCCCGGCGGCAACTGGCCGGGCTGACCGCCCGGGAGGCCACCCTGGTCGTGCTGCCGGCTGCGGTGCTCGCGCCGCTGCTCGCCGGGCAGGTGCTCGGGCTCGCCGGCCGCCTGCCGTGGCTCAGCGCGGTGTCGCTGCGGCCGGACGTCGTGCCCGGCGCGACGGTGTGGCTGGTCGCCGGGGCGGCGGCGGCCGGCTGTGCGCTGGCGATGATCGGGCCGAGCCTGCGCCGGGGCGACAGCTACGTCGCCGACCTGGCCAGCCGGTCCCGGCCCCGCCGTCGCGGCATGGTGCAGCGCGCCGGCCTGGACGTGCTGCTGGTCGGGCTGGCCCTGCTCGCCTGGTATCAGCTCAGCCGCTACTCCTCCCCGTTGTCCCGGTCCCGGGGCGGTGACCTGGGGGTGGATCCGCTGCTGGCCGCCGCACCCACGCTCGGGGTCCTGGCCGGCGCGGTGCTGGCGCTGCGTCTGCTGCCGCCGCTGGTCCGGCTCGCCGAACGGTGGGTGGACCGCAAACCGTGGACCGCCGTCATGCTCGGCACCTGGCAGGCCGGGCGACGGCCGCACGCCGGCCCGGTGCTGCTGCTGGCCCTCGCCGTCGCGGTCGGCACCCTCGCCTGGTCCCTGGCCGGCACCTCCCGCCGGTCGCTGGACGACCAGGCCGCGCACCTGGTCGGCGCCGACCTGCGCCTCACCGAGGTCAACGGCGCAGCCGCCGCCGACCGGGCCGACCGACTCGCCGGGCTGCCGGGCGTGCAGGTGCCGCTGCCGGCCTGGCGCGACACGGTACGACTCGGGCCGGCCGCCGCCCCGGCCACCATGCTGGCGGTCGACGCCGATGCCGCCGGCCCGGTGGTGCGGCTGCGGGCCGACCTGGCCGACGGCTCCACCGCCGACCTGCTCGACACGCTCACCGCCGGCCGGGTCGAGGCTCCCGGCACGGTGCTGCCGGCGGGCACCCGGCGGTTGACCGGCCAGGTGAGCACCCGGATCGCCGACACCGAGAGGAACTCCCCGGTGCGCCACCACGTGGTGCTGCTCGACCCGCACGGCACGCACCGCAGGCTGGCGCTGGGCTCCGGCGACCGGGACGGCACGCCGCTGCGGTTCGCCGTCGACCTGCCGACCGGTCCCGGCCCGTGGCGGTTGGCCGGTTTCGCCACGGAGACCCTCGGGGCGCCACGGATGAGCCTCGACTGGCGCCTGTCCGACCTGCGGGCCAGCCCGGACGGATCCCCCGGCACCCCGGTCGCGCTGACCGGGGACGGCTCCTGGCACCTGGTCGACCGGACCGGTGCCGCCACCGGGTCGACCGCCTCCGACGCCGGACTGACCGCCCGCTACGCGCGGGACGTGCCGGGCGGCTGGTTCGCCCGCAGTACGCCGGTGCAACTGGCCGTGGCCCGCACCGCCGCCCCGACCCGGGTGCCGGTGGTGGCCACCACGGCGGCCCTCGACGCGTTGCGCCTGGACGTGGGTGCGCAGACCCGGCTGTTCCTGGGCGGGGCCGAGGTGGACGTGGTGGTCGTCGACGCCGTGGCGGCGCTGCCCGGTGACACCGAGGCCGCCGCGTTGCTGGTGGACCTGCCCTCACTGGGTGCCCGGCTCTTCCACGACCACGGTCTCGTCCGGTCACCGCAGGAGTGGTGGCTGGCGGTAAGGCCCGGTGAGACGGAGAGCGTGGCCGAGGCCGCCGTCGCGCTCGGCGGCCTGACCGTGCTGGCCCGCGAGGACGTCGCCGCCGAGTTGGCCCGCGACCCGTTCGGGGTGGGCGCGCGCGGTGCCCTCTTCGCCGCCGCGCTGGCCGCGGTGCTGCTGGCCGCCGTGGGCGTGGCCGTGGACGTCAGCGCCACCGCGCGGCGGCGGGCCACCGAACTGGCGGTGCTGCACACCCTCGGCGCCGGTCAGCGCCTGGTGGCCCGCTCCCTGCTGGCCGAGCAGGCCTTCCTCGCCGGGATGGGGGTGCTGGTCGGCCTGCTGGTGGGCGTCGGGGTGGCCGCGACCATGGCACCCCTGGTCATCCTGACCCCGTCCGCCGAACGCCCCCATCCACCACCGCTGCTGAGCGTCGACTGGCCACCGGTGCTCGCCACCGGCGTGGGCCTGCTCGCCCTGGCACTGGCGTTCAGCGCCGCCGTCTCCACCGGCATGCGCCGTCGCCTGACCGTCACGGACGGAGCGACCCGATGACGGGCCGGATCAGGGTGTACGCGGGCCAGGTGGCGCTGCTGGCGCTGTTGGGTCTGGTCGCGGCGATGCTGGTGACCGCCGCGCCGCGCCTCGCCGACGGGTACGCCGACCGGGGGCTGCGCGCCGACGTCGCGCACCTGCCGTACCTGGTCCGTGACATCTCCTTCGGCGTGGCGCGGCCCGCACCGGCCGCCGCCGGGCAGGCCGAGCTGGACCGGTACGCCGCCGCGCTGCCGCAGCCACTGCCCGACCTGGTGGACCGCCGGTGGTACGCGTCCTCGATCGACCCGGAGCACCTGCTCGCGTACGGCGACGCACCACCCATGGACGGCGGGGCGCGGAAGCTGTTCGGGGTACGCGCCCAGACCGGCGTCGAGGAGGCGGTCGAGGTGACCGCCGGGCGGTGGCCGCGTACGCAGGCGGGCGGCCCGGCGGAGTTGGCGGTGTCGGTGGAGGCGGCCGAGACGCTGTCCCTGCGGCCCGGCACCGACCTGCGGTTCGGGGGCGGGAACCGGCAGGCCCGGGTACGCGTCGTCGGGGTGTTCACGCCGCGCGACGCCGCCGACCCGGTCTGGGACGACCTACGGCAGGCACTGAGCCCGACCGTGCCGCTGCTCGACGGCGACCCGTACGTGGTGGCGGGTGTGACCGACTGGGCCGGGATGGACGTGGTCTCGGTCGGTGCCGGGGTGCCGGCGGTGAGCGGCTGGCGGTACCGGCTCGACGAACGGCGGTTGGACACCGGGGTGCTCGACGCGGTCACCGCGGCGGTGGCCGAGACCCGCCGCTCCGAGACGGTCCCGGGCGCGCTGGTGCAGACCTCGCTGGACACCGCGCTGGTGCGCTTCGCCGACGCGCTGCGGTCGGTGCGGGCGTTGCTGGCCGTCGTGCAGACCGGGCTGCTCGCCAGCCTGCTCGGGCTGATCGTGCTGGCGGCCCGGCTCGCGGTCCGGCGCCGACGGGCGGAACTCACGCTGCTGCGGGCGCGGGGTGCCTCGCTGGCCACGATCGGTCGCCGGCTACTCGCCGAGGCGGTGCCGGTGCAGCCGCTCGCGGTGCTGCTGGGTGCCCTGGCCGGGGCGGCGGTGCCGGGCCGCTCGACCGGGGTGCCCTGGCTGGTGCCGGTGCTGGCGGTACTCACCACCGTCGTGGTGCCGGTGCTGGCGGTGCTCGCGTACCGGCGGGTCGGTGTGGTCGCCGGCCGCGCGGACGTGGTGGCGCAGCGCCCGAGCGCACGCCGGCTCACGCTGGAGGCGGGCGTGCTGGTGCTCGCCGGTCTCGGCGTGGTGCTGCTGCGCCGCCGGGGCCTGGATGTGGCCGGCGGCGTCGACGCGTACCTCAGTGCGGTGCCGGTGCTGGTCGCGGTCGCCGCCGCGCTGGTGGCGATCCGGTTGCTGCCGTGGCCGCTGCGGTTGGTCGGCCGCTTCGCCACGCGGTCCCGGGGCGCGATGCTGTTCCTCGGCGTGGCCCGCGCCGGTCGGGGTGCGCCGGTGGCGTGGGGGCCGTTGGCGGTGCTGATCGTCGCGGTCAGCACCGGCGTCTTCGGCGGCGTGGTGACGACCACGGTGGCCGACGCCCGGGACCGGGCGGCGACCCTGAGCATCCCGGCCGACGCCTGGTTGACGGGCTACACCTTCGCCCCGGACGCCGCCGACGAGATCGGGACGGTGCCCGGGGTGCAGGCGGTGGCCCGGGTCTGGGTGGAGTCGAACCGGCGGCTGCTCTCCGAGAGCGGCCCGGGGGCACGTCAGCTCGGTCAGGCCCGGGTGCTGGTGGTGGACGCCCCGGCGTTCGCCGAGGTCGTGGCGCGCAGCGGGGTGGACGTCGACGTGCCGGCCGCGTTGCGCGACGCGGCCCGTGGGGACGGGCCGGTGCCTGCGGTGGTCTCGCCCCGGGTGGCGGCGGAGATCGGCGACGGCGCGGTGGCCGACGTGCAGAGCCGGTGGTACGCCTTCCAGGTCGCCGGCATCGCCGACGCCTTCCCCGGCGTGGGGCTCGGCGTCGAGCGGTTCGTGGTGCTGCCGTGGCAGGCGCTACCCGAGTACGAGTACACCCCGATCGTGCCCAACCGGTACCTGCTCGCCACCGACGGCGTGGACGAGGCGCGGTTGCTGGCGGTGGCCGACGAGACGCAGCGGCGGCGGCAGTCCGACGTGCTCGGCAGGGAGGTCACGCGGACCCAGGTGCCGGCGGCCCTCCAGACCCGGCAGGCGTACCGGGAGGGGTTGGAGCGTACCGGGGCCAACGAGGTGTTGACTCTGGCGTTCACCGTGGGTGCGGCCGGTGGCACCGCGCTGGCGGTCCTGGCCGTCGGGTTCGCGGTGGTCGCCGACGCCGCCGGTCGGGGGCGGACGCTGTCGCGGCTGCGCACCCTGGGCCTGTCGGCGGCGGGCGGTCGGCGGCTTCTCGTGTACGAGCTGGTGCCGCTGGTGGTGGTCGCGGCGTCGACCGGCGCGGCGGTGGGGGTGGCCCTGCCCCGGCTGCTCGGTCCGACCCTGGGGCTGGCCGCGTTCGCCCCCGGGGTCCCGATCCGCGACCACCTGGATCCGCTGGTCGTGGGCGGGGTGCTGGTGCTGGTGGTGCTCGGCCTGCTGGCCGGGCTGGTGGTGGAGAACCTGGTGAACCGGCGGATGCGCCTCGGTAAGGTGCTGCGCCTGGGAGAGGAGAACCCGTGAGCGAGCGTCAGCGAGCGGATCGTGGACCGGTGTCCCAGGCCGGCGCGCGGCGGAGCGGAGAGCCGGCATGACCGTGGTGGAGCCGGGGCCGGATCTGGCGACGTTGCAGCGGCGGGCGGCAGAGCGTGCCGCCGCCCGTGCCGGTGGCGCGGACCGGCTGCGCGGGCACATCGTCTGCGACGGCCTGGTGCGGATCTTCACCAGTGAGGGCGTGGAGGTCGTCGCGTTGCAGGGGCTCAACCTGGTCGTGGACCGGGGCGAGCTGGTGGCGATCGTGGGTGCCTCCGGGTCCGGCAAGTCCACCGTGCTCAACATCCTGTCCGGGCTGGACACCCCGACCGCCGGGATCGCCCGGGTGGCCGGCTACGACCTGTTGACCATGTCGGCCCGCAGGCGGCTGCGGTACCGGCGGCACACGGTCGGGTTCGTGTGGCAGCAGACCGGCCGCAACCTGCTGCCGTACCTGTCGGCGCGGGAGAACGTGGAACTGCCGATGCGGTTGGCCGGTCGGGGTGGCCGGGCCGGTCGGCGCCGCGCGACGGAGCTGCTGGACATGGTCGGCGTCGGCTCCTGCGCGGACCGTCGGCCGGGGCAGATGAGCGGCGGTGAGCAGCAGCGGTGCGCGGTCGCGGTGGCGGTCGCCAACGACCCGGAGGTCCTCTTCGCCGACGAGCCGACCGGTGAGCTGGACGAGGCGACGGCGGCGGAGGTGTTCGGGGCGCTGCGCACCATCAACGCCGAGTTGGGCGTGACGGTGGTGGTGGTCACCCACGACCCGCAGGTCGCCACGCAGGTCCGCCGGACCGTCTCGATCCGCGACGGGCGGACCGCCTCGGAGGTGCACCGCACCGCGCGGGTCGGCGTCGACGGTGTGGAGGAACTGGTCACCGAGGAGTACGCGGTGCTGGACCGGGCCGGGCGGATGCAGCTTCCCGCCGGGTTCGTCGACGCGTTGGCGCTGAAGGACCGGGTGAAGCTGACCCTGGAGCCGGACCACGTGCAGGTCCGCGCGGGCGACGGGAGGGACGCGACGTGAGCGAGGACCTGGTACGCGTCGAGGGGTTGTGCCGCGACTACGGCAGCGGCGACCGGATGGTCCACGCGGTACGGGACGTGTCGTTGCGGGCCGGTCGCGGTGAGCTGGTCGCGGTGCGGGGCCGCTCGGGTGCCGGCAAGACCACGCTGCTGAACCTGATCGGCGGCCTGGACCGGCCCACGTCGGGACGGGTGTGGGTGGCCGGTCGCGAGGTGACCGCCGCCGGTGAGCAGGAGCTGCTGCGGCTGCGCCGGGACACGGTCGGGTTCGTCTTCCAGTCCTTCGGGCTGATCCCGATCCTTTCCGCCGCCGAGAACGTCGGGGTGCCGATGCGGTTGGCGAAGACCCCGGCCGCGCAACGCGAGGAACGGGTGTCGGTGCTGCTGGAACTGGTCGGGCTGGGCGGGCAGGCCGCGCAACGCCCGTACGAGATGTCCGGTGGACAGCAGCAGCGGGTGGCGATCGCCCGCGCGTTGGCCAACGACCCCGAGCTGCTGATCGCCGACGAACCCACCGGCCAGTTGGACTCGGAGACCGGCCGGGCGGTGATGGACCTGCTGCGGGCGCTGGTGCACGCGCGGGGAATGACCGCGCTGGTGGCCACGCACGATCCGACGCTGGTGGAGATGGCCGACCGGGTGCTGGTGCTGCGCGACGGTCGGCTGGTCGAGCCGGCCGGGGTGTGATCAGTACGGGTCGCCGCAGACCCGCCACCCGTCCTCCCGCACCACCGACAGTTCACGTTGCTCGGTGGCGCCGCTCTCGCGGGTCAGCCGGACAGTGACGGTGCCGTGCGGTTTGCCCCGGTCGGTGGCGACCGACACGTCGACGATCTCGTAGTCGCGCACGGTCGGCGGGGTGCGGACCCAACTGGTGAAGCCCAGCTCGCTCCACCGGCTGCGCGAGTCGGCACAGAGCCGCTCGTACGCGCTGTCGGTGTCGCCCGTGGTCACCTCCCGCAGGAACCCCTCGGCGGTCTCCCGCACCGGGCCGGCGGCCTGGGTGACCACCTGCACGTTCCAGGCGCCGAGACCGGCGACACCGATGCAGCACAGCGCCACACCGGCGCCGGCGAAGACGAGTCCGACCCGGACCGGGTGACGTCGCCGGGCCGGCCTGCTCCACGGCTGCGCCTCGCCCACACCATCCGACCGTAGAGAATCGGGCGCGTCGGCGGGCGGAAAGCCGTCCGGTGCCGCGTCAGGTCCGGCGGCGGGCCCGGGCGGCCCAGATGGCGTACGCGGGATCGCGGTCGAGGTTGTGCCGGTCGCGGTCGTAGCGTCGGGTGGTACGCGGGTCGGCGTGCCCCATCGCGTCCTGCACGTCCTCCAGCGGTACGCCCTCGGCGCGGGCGGTGGTGGCGAACGCGTGCCGCAGCGAGTGCGGCGACAGGCGGGCCCACGCCGGGATGCCCGCGTCCCGGGCGAGCCGCCGGATCAGCCGGAACACCGAGTGCCGGTCGAGTCGGGCGCCGCTGGCGGTGACCAGCAGTGCCCCGGTGAGCTGGTGTGCCGCCACGCCCTGCTCGGCGGCGCGCTGGGTCAGGTAGGCGTCCACGGCGTAGGCGGTGGAGGGGGTGAGGGCACGGCGGCGGGACTTGCCGCCCTTGCCGGTGAAGCGCACGCTGCGGTGTCCGCGTTCGGTGCCGAGGTCGGCGACGTCCAGGGAGACCAGTTCCCCCACCCGCAGACCGAGGTCGGCCAGGAGGGTGACGGCGGCGCGGTTGCGGGCGGCGGTCGGCCCGGTGTCGGTCTCGACGGCGGCGAGCAGCGCGTCCACCTCGTCGGGGGCCAGGCCCACCGTGCTCGAATGGTCGCGGTCGATGCGGGGCCGGTCGGCGTCGGAGACCGGGTTGGCGTGCACCGCCTGGAGCTTGACCAGGAAGTCGTACCAGCTGGACATCGCGGACAGCTTGCGGGCCACGGTCGCCGGGGTCAGCGGCTTGCCGGTCCGCGCGGCCAGGGTGCTCTCCAGCGTTCGCGCGTACTCGTTGACGTGCAGGAAGTTCGCCCGCAGCGGGTCCAGGTGGCGGGCGTCGCACCAGCTCAACCACCCGGCGACGTCCCGCCGGTACGCGTCACGGGTGTGTTCACTCAACCGCCGGTTACGCAGCCACGCGTCGGTGACGGCCATCGGCCCCCCGGGCAGGGCGGGATGGGCCGGCGGGCGGTACAACACCGGGGTTTCGGTCGAACGCATGCGAAAAATGTTCTCAGTCGTGTTTCAGGATGACGAACAGGCGCGCCGACGCGTCATGATCGCACACCGCCGGACCGTACGGCCGCCGCACGCGGCCGGGCGGGAACACCTCCCGCCCGGCCGTCACGGGTGTCAGGCGTTGATCTGCCGTCGGCCGGTGCCGGTCGCGCTGACGGTGACCTTGCGCGGCTTGGCCCGCTCGGCCACCGGGATCCGCAACGTCAACACGCCGTTCTCGTACCCGGCCTCCAGCTTGTCCGTGTCGAGCGTGTCGCCGAGGAAGAGTTGCCGGCTGAACACGCCCATCGGGCGCTCGGCGGCGACGAGTTCGACGGTGTCACCGGCGGGCCGGCGACGCTCGGCCCGGACGGTCAGGACGTTGCGCTGGACGGTGCAGTCGATGCTGTCCGGGTCCACTCCCGGCAGGTCGAAGGCGGCGTAGAAGTGGTCGCCGTCGCGGTAGGCGTCCATGTGCATGACCGCAGGGCGGCTGGTGGTGCCGAAGAACTGCTCGGCGAGCCGGTCGATCTCACGGAACGGGTCGGTGCGCATCAGCATCTCGTGCCTCCTCGGGTCCTCTGCGCCGAAGGTTCGGAAGTAGTTGAGCCTTGGCGACTCAACTTTCTGTCTTCTTATTTAGCGCGCCGGGCGCGCATCGTCAACTCCCGCGCGGTGGTCGTCGAAGGCGGCCAGCAGGCGGCGCAACAGCCGCAGGTCGCCCTCGGCGCTCGCGGTTCCGCTGCGGACGGCCTCGTCGAGCTCGCGTCGGTCGAACACGAGGTCCTGCACGGTACGCACGGTGGCGGTCAGGGTGGCATCGGCGGGTACGTCGCCACGGATCGCCTCCAGCCTGCCGTGGCCGATGGTGAGCAGGAAGGCGTCGCCGGGCAGCCGGAGCGTGACGGTGCCGCGCACCGATCCAATCGCGGCGGCGTCGAAGGTGGTGCGGAGTGCCACGATCAGGGCGTCGGGGCTGAGTTCCTCGGCCGAGTCCGGCTGTGGCGACAGCCGACTGCCCCAGTCCCCCAGCGCCAGCAGGACCGGTTCGAGTGCGCGACCGCGCTCGGTGAGCTCGTAGATCAGCCCGGTCGCCGGAGGCAGCGCGCGGTGCCGCGCCAGGATGCCGGAACTCTCCAGCTCGCGCAGTCGCTGGGTCAACACGTTCTGGCTCATGCCGGGCAGTCCACGGTGCAGATCCGTGAACCGCTTGGGGCCGAACAGCAACTCGCGCACCACCAGCAGCGCCCAGCGTTCACCGACCACGTCGAGCGCTCTGGCGATGCCGCACAGGTCCAGGTAGCTCCGCACGCGCCGATCGTACCTTGCATTCGACCACCAGTTGCTCCTAGTTTAGGAGTAACGCTGATCAGAGGAGTTCGGATGCCGCACGTGTACTCAGCCGACGGCACGTCGATCGGTTACGACCGGCTCAGTGACGAGGGACCCGCGCTGGTGCTCGTCGGGGGCGGCTTGGACGACGGCACGGAGAACCGACCGCTGGGCGAGCACCTGGCCACCGGCTTCAGCGTCGTGAACTACCGGCGACGTGGCCGAGGCGACAGCGGCGACGGTCGGCCCTACGCCGTCGAGCGGGAGGTCGAGGATCTCGCGGCGGTGATCGACGCCGCCGGAGGCCGCGCGCACCTGTTCGGCGCGTCGAGCGGAGGAGCGCTCGCGCTCGAGGCGGCCGCCGCCGGCCTCCCGATCGACCGGATCGCCGTCCACGAGGTGCCGTACCAGGTGGACGACGCCATGATCTCCGCCTGGCGGGCGTACCGTCGAGAACTCGACGCCGCCCTCGACGCCGGCGACCGCGACCAGGCGCTCACGCTGTTCATGCGGCTCGCCGGCTCCTCCGAGCAGGACATCGCAGGCGCGCAGGCCGCACCGGTGTGGCCCGCGCTCCGCGCGCTGGCACCGACGTTGCGCTACGACGCGGCATGCCTCGGCGACGGCCCGCCGCCCGCACACCGTCTCGCGATGGTGCGGCAGCCGGTACTCCTGACGACCGGCGTCACGGTCGACCCGCAGATGGCCGGACTTCCCGTCGACTTCTTCGGCGCGGCGGCAGACGCGGCCGCCGCCGCCCTACCCGACGCCCGGCGGCACACCCTCACGGTCGAGGGCCACGTCGCCGATCCGGCCGTACTCGGTCCCGCACTGCGCACGTTCTTCGCCAACTGACCTGTCCTCCCGGCGCCCGCGTTCACGCCGGGTGACGGGCGTCATCGAGCCGAGCCACCTCGGCGGGACGCGCGGGTTAGGGTGCTGCGATGGGTACACACACCGCTGCGGTCGAGGCGCTCAAGGCCGACCCCGCGACTGCCGGGCTACGCCGGTCGCTGGAGGTCTACTACGGCGACCCCGGACGGGACGCGGCGATGGACGCCTTCTACGCCCGCTTCGTCCGACCCGGCGACCTGGTCTTCGACATCGGCTCCCACGTCGGCGACCACATCGGCAGCTTCCGCCGCCTCGGCGCCCGGGTCGTCGCGGTCGAACCGCAGCCGCTGTGCCTGCGGGCGCTGCGCACCATCTACGCCGACGACGACCAGGTCACCCTGGTCGAGGCGGCCTGCGGGGCGCAACCGGGACGGATCGGTTTCCTGGTCAACTCCGCCAACCCCACCGTCTCCACCGCCTCCACCGACTTCGTCAGTGCGGCGGCCGGGGCCGGCGGCTGGGAGGGGCAGGTCTGGGACGGTCAGATCGAGGTCCCGGTCACCACCGTGGACGCCCTCATCGCCGAACACGGCACGCCGGCCTTTGCCAAGATCGATGTGGAGGGCTTCGAGGACGCCGTGCTGGCCGGGCTGAGCGGCACGCTGCCCGCGTTGTCGTTCGAGTTCACCACGATCGAACGCGAGGTGGCGCTGCGCTGCCTGGACCGGTTGACCGCGCTCGGTTTCGGCGGCTTCGACGTGGCGCTCGGCGACCACAAGGAGCTGACCCTCGGCCGCTGGGCCACCGCCGAGGAGATGGCGGCGTACCTCACCGAGTTGCCGCACGAGGCCAACTCCGGCGACGTCTACTGCGTGCCGTCGCCGTCCCGCTGACACCCCGGCCCACGCATCGCCGGTCCCCCGCTGGTGACCGCCGCCGTACCCTGACCGGGTGCTGTCCCAGATCACCGGCCTGTCCCGACACTTCACCGAGGACACGCTGCGGGCGTACCTGCTGAGCCGTTCGACCCGCACCGACAGCGGATGCCTCGTCGTCCGTGGCTACGGCACCCGGCGGGGCGTACACCAGAAGCTGGCGGGCCGGGCCTGGGCGCACATCGCGGCGTACGTGGTCTTCGTCGGGGACTACGACCCGGCGCTGGAGATCCACCACGACTGTGCAGTGCCGGACTGCATCGAGCCGACGCACCTGCGCCAACTCCGCCACGCGGACAACTGTCGAGAACGCCGCCAGGCCCCGCTGTGCCGCAACGGGCACGAGCGGGAGATCGAGCCGGCGACCGGCCGCTACCGACGCGTCTGCCGGACCTGCAACCGCGAGGCGCAGAAGCGTTGGCGCGAGCGCCAGGCCGCCGAGGTCGCCGCAGCCCGCGCGACGTACCGGCCGACGCCCTCCTGACACCCCGAGAGTCCTGACCAGGCGGCACAGTCCGTGGACTACACCAGCGTAAACCCTTACGCACATTAACAGTCATTATGATGCGTGGTGCCTTTGCCCGATTTGTGGCGAGTAATTATTGGATTGCTGTTACTGGTTATCCATTAATTACTCGCCACCCTCTCCGGTTCGGTGGGACAGCTCCCGAGCGGAGAGGTGTGCGGGTCGAGGAGGACACCCGACGGCCGTGCAAAGACGGCAGGCGTCTGTCGAGTGGCGTGGGCCGGGGTGTGTCGCGCGATGGCGCAGAGTGCCGGCGTGTGAGGCGGCGGGCCGGTGGGAGCGCGAAGCGCAAGGGCATCGCGTGCCGCCACCATCACCGTATAGCTCACCCCGGGGCTTGCGGCAAGACCCGGGCCGGGGCGCACAATCGGGCGCCGAAGCCAGGAGCTGCGGAAACAAGGGGAATGTCATGGTCGACGTGATCGTCGCCGGGGCCGGACCGACCGGCCTGATGCTGGCCGCCGAACTACGACTGCACGGCGTGCGCGTACTCGTGGTGGAGAAGGAACCCGAGCCGCCCGCCTTCGTACGCGCACTCGGCCTGCACGTCCGCAGCATCGAGGTGCTGGACCAGCGGGGCCTGCTGGAACGCTTCCTCGCGTACGGCCGGCGGCGCCCGCTCACAGGGTTCTTCGCCGGCCTCGACACGCCCGCACCCGTACGGCTGGACACCGCACATCCCTACGTTCTCGGCATCCCGCAGCCCGTCACCGACCGGTTGCTGGCCGAGCGCGCCACGGAACTCGGTGCCGAGATCCGGCGCGGCGGCGAACTGGTCGGGCTGAGCCAGGACGAGCAGGGTGTCACCGTCGAACTGGCCGACGGCACCCGACTGCGCTCGCGCTACCTGGTCGGCTGCGACGGTGGACGCAGCAGCGTCCGCAGACTGCTCGGTGTGGACTTCCCCGGTGAACCGAGCCGGGTCGACACGCTGCTGGGCGAGATGCGGGTGACCACACCGACGGAGACGCTGGCCGCTGTCGTGGCCGACGTACGCAGGACCCAGAAGCGGTTCGGTGTCGGCCCGGTCGGGGACGGCATGTGCCGCGTCGTCGTACCCGCCGAGAAGGTGGCCGAGGATCGGGCCGTCCCGCCGACCCTCGACGACTTCCGGCGTCAACTGCGGGCGTACGCCGGCACCGACTTCGGCGTGCACTCGCCCCGCTGGATGTCGCGCTTCGGCGACGCCACCCGGCTGGTCACGCGGTACCGGACCGGGCGGGTGCTGCTGGCCGGCGACGCCGCGCACATCCACCCGCCCGTCGGCGGGCAGGGCCTCAACCTCGGCATCCAGGACGCCGTCAACCTCGGTTGGAAGCTGGCCGCAGAGGTGGGTGGCTGGGCGCCGGAAGGGCTGTTGGACAGTTACCACACGGAACGGCACCCGGTGGCCGCCGACGTCCTCGACAACACCCGCGCGCAGATGGAGCTGCTCTCCACCGAGCCGGGTCCGCTCGCGGTGCGACGGCTGCTGTCGCACCTGATGGAGTTCGAGGAGGTCAATCGGTACCTGATCGAGAAGATCACCGCGATCTCGGTCCGGTACGACGTCGGTGCGGGCCACGAACTGCTCGGCCGCCGGATGCGGGACGTACGCCTGGGCCGGGGGCGTCTCTACGAGCTGACGCGCACCGGACGCGGACTCCTGCTCGACCAGACCGGCCGGCTCTCGGTCGACGGTTGGGCGGACCGCGTCGACCATGTCGTCGACGTGAGCGAGGAACTGGACGTGCCGGCCGTGCTGCTGCGGCCGGACGGCCACGTGGTGTGGGTCGGTGCCGAGCGGCAGAGTCTGCGGGACCACCTGCCCCGGTGGTTCGGGTCGGCACGGTGACAGCCTGCCGCGCGGAGGCCCTCGACACCGTCGAGCAGGATCGCCACGGGACGGATCAGGCGGCGCGGCGTCGGCGGAACGGGAACCAGGACCACCGGGGTGCGGACGGCGGGGCGGCCAGGGGGACCGCTGGGTCGGCGGCGGCGCGACGCGCGGCCCGCCACGTCGACACCACGGTGTCGGCGTCGACCGGGCGCACCACGACGCGAGGGCCGGACGGGTTGCGCAGCCAGGCCATCACCTCGGCGTTCAGGTCGGCGACGCAGGAGCGTACGGCCTGCTCGGTGGGGAGGTCGCGGACCTCGTCGGGCAGGCGCTCGATGCGGCGGCGCAGCAGCAGCGGGGTGGGTAGCAGCAGGTCGGTGGGGAGCTTCTCGCGTTCCATGAAGCTCTTGATCCACCAGGACTCGTCGTAGGGCATCCCCCGGCCCGGGACCGGGCGGCCCGCGCCGGGCAGGTCGTCGAACTCCCCGCGTTCCTGCGCCGAGCGGATCTGCGCCTCGACCGACGCCTCCCACATCCTGTCCACGCGTTCCACCTCCCCGTTCCCCCAGGGTACCGGGGCGGTGGAAGCGTTCTTCCTGCTCGACGACTTGCTTCCCGCGTCACCACCTCGGCAAGCTTCCCGGATGCCCGCAGCCCACGCGTACCACGACCAGGCCGGTGACGTCTTCGCGGCGCACGCCGCTGACAGTCCGCACAATGCCTACACGGACCGGCCGGCCATGCTCACGCTCGCCGGTGACGTGGCCGGTCTGCGGGTCCTGGACGCCGGCTGTGGTGGCGGCCACTACGCGGCCGAGTTTGTCGCCCGGGGAGCCGAGGTGGTGGCGGTCGACGGCAGCGCCACGCTGGTCGAGCACGCCCGGGCCGTGCTCGGCGATCGCGCCGACGTCCGCCAGCACGACTTGGACTCCCCGCTGGAATTCGCGGCCGACGCGTCGTTCGACGGGGCCGTCTGCGCGCTGGTCCTGCACCACCTGACCGACCGCGTCCGGTTCCTCGGCGAGGTGCGGCGAGTGCTGCGGCCGGGCGGTTGGTTCCTGCTGTCGACGACACATCCGGCGTCGGACTGGCGGTACTACGGCGGATCGTACTTCGACGAGAGCTGGGTCGAGTTCCCGATGGCGGACGGGATCACCATGCGCTTGCAGCGGATGACCCTTGAGTCCCTGATAACCGAGGTGCTCGACGCGGGGTTCGTGCTGGAGCGGCTGGTCGAGCCGAGGGCGGTCGAGACGCTGCGCACCACCGACCCGGAGCGCTACGCGCGACTGACCGAGCGCCCGAGCTTCGTGGCCCTGCGGCTGCGCCGCCCCTGACGACGCTCACCGCGACTCGTACGCAGGCCCACGACTGCCGCCAGTGCGCTCAGCACCATGAGGACTGCGGCGACGGCGTAGCTACTGCCGACCGCTCCGGCAAGCTGGGGTTCGAGCTCGGCACGGGCGGACAGGTCGAGGGCGAGCATCGCCGCGAGCCCACCGGTGTCGGTGGTGGCCAGTTCGGGCACCCGGGCGGACACCACCACGGTGAGGGTGGTGGCCACGAGGGCGACACCGACCGCGCTGGCCATCTGCTGGACAAGCGCGAGCAGCGTCGTACCGCGTGGGGTGTCCTCGTGTTCCAGGTCGCGTACGGCCACGGTCATGGTCGGCATCAGGGTGGCGCCGGATCCGACGCCGAGAACGGCCGCCGCGGCGGCGATCATCGGGTACGACGCGCCGCTCGTCGTCGTGATCAGGAGTGCGATGCTGCCGAGCAGGCCCAACGTGACGCCGGTGAACACGATGCGTGCAGGTCGCACTCGGTCGACCAGTCGGGTGGCGATCTGCAGGGTCACTCCGACGGCGAGAGCCATCGGGATGGTGATGGTGCCGGCCAGGGCGGCGGGGTCGCCACGGACACCTTGGACGTAGATCGGCAGGATCGACATCGCTCCGAAGTAGGCGGCACCGAAACACACCAGCACCGCCAGGCCGGCGGCGAGGGGGCGGTGTCGCAGCAGCCGCAGGTCCACCAGCAGGGCATCCGTCCGCAGGGCGCGGACGACGAACGCGGCCAGGAGCGACATCCCCGCGCCGAGCGCGGCGGCTACCTCGATGGTCATCTCGCCGGTCTCTCCGATGAGGGTGCACCCCAGCACGAGCAGCACGGCGCCGCCGGACACCTGCGCCAGGCCGGTCCAGTCCATCCGCGCGGGCGGGGCCGGGTCGGCGGGTTGGGGTGGCAGCAGCCGCGTGCACAGCAGCACGGCGGCGGCGCCGATCGGCACGTTGAGAAGGAAGATCCAGCGCCAGGAGGCGGCGTCGACGAGCCAGCCGGCAAGTGGTGGGCCGAGGACGGGACCGATGACGACGGGCAGGCCCAGCAGGCTCATCAATCGACCGCGGAATTCGCGGGGCACGGCGCGCAGGCCGATGGCCGTACCCACGGGGTTGAGCAGGCCGCCGCCGAGCCCTTGCAGGATCCGGAACACGGTGAGCGACCCGGCGTCCCAGGCCAGGCCGGCCAGAGCCGAGGAGACGGTGAAGATCACCAGCGCGGTCACGTACACGCGGCGGGCACCGTAGCGGTTCGCCGCCCAGCCAGCGAGCGGTGTCACCGCGACGACGCCGAGCAGGTAGCCGCTGGTGACCCACTGCACCGCAGGCAGGGTCGAATCGAGGTCCGCGACGATCGCGGGGACCGCCACCAGAGTGACGGTGGTGTCGACGGTGACCATCAGCCCACCGAGGGCGAGCACCAGGCCGATGACACGTGCGCGACGATCCATGTCGGCCATGCTCGACCTTCAACCTCAGGTGAAGTCAAGCCTCCGGGTGAGCACCGCAGTACGCCCAGATCCAGCAGGTTTGAGACCGCCTCGCCCACGGCGAAGTGTGTTACCGCTTCGGGCTGGACGCCACGCTTGCTGGGACCGATCAGGTCGTAGTCTCCGCCTGGGCAGTTCCGGTCAGCTCCTCGCGCAGCACGGCCACCCCGCCGGGCGACAGGGTCACCGCCCCGTCGACCTCGGTGTCGGTGAGCAGGTCGCGCCCGCGTGCCGGTACGCGGTGGGCGCGGTCGGTGTGGTTGAGCAGGAACAGCCAGCTCACCCCGTCACCGAGGCGACGGACCGCCTCGACCCCGGCGGGTGCGCCCGGACAGACCGGGGTGACACCGGCGGCGCGGGCGGCGGTGTCCAGCAACCGGCGGTAGGTGGCGTCGTCGGGGCGGGTGGAGACGTACCAGGCGGTGCCGGCGCCGTGCCGGTGCCGCGTGATCGCCGGTGACCCGTCGAGCACCCCGCCGACGTACGCGGTGATGGTCTCCGCGCCGGTCAGGTGGACCGTCTCGGCCCAGATCCGGCCGGTGCCGCCGTCGCCGAGTCGGACGTGGTCGCCGTCGGCGAGCGGGTGGAACTCCTCCACCCGTACGCCGAGCACGTCGCGCAGGGCGCCCGGGTAACCGCCGAGCCGGACCCGGGCGTACCCGTCGGCGGTGCCGCTGAGGTACGTGGCCAGCAGGTGACCGCCGTGGTGGACGTACTCGCCGATCCACTCGGCGGTGGTGTCGTCGGTGAGGTAGAGCGCGGGCAGGACGAGCAGCCTGTACCCGTCGAGGGGGTCGCCGGGGGCGACCGTGTCGCAGCCGTGGCCGGTGTGCCACAGGGCCCGGTGGGCGGCGGCGAGTTCCTGCCGGTGGTCGAGTCGGGTCGAGGGCATGCCCGGGTGGCGTAGCGCCCAGCCACTCGGGGCGTCGACGGCCAGCGCCACGGACGCCTCGACCCGGCCGCGTACCTCGGTGAGCCGTTCCAGCGCCGCGCCGAGCTCGACCGCCTCGCGGAACGCCCGACTGTCCGGGCCGGCGTGCGGCACCAGGGCGGAGTGGAAGCGTTCGGCGCCACCGGCGGGTGCCCGCCACTGGAAGAACATCGCACCGTGCGAGCCGCGGGCCACGTGCGCCAGACTGTGGCGCAGCATCCGTCCCGGCTCCTTGGTGTGTGACCGGCCGGTGGTGTGGATCTGCTGGGCGGCGCTCTCCATCAGCAACCAGGCCGGGTCGGCGGTGGTGTGCCGGGCCCAGCCCCGGGCCAGGTCGCCGACGAGCGCGGTCTGTTCCTCGGCGCCGCCGTCGACGGCCGACGGGTAGTGGTCGACGGCGACCAGGTCCACCTCGCGGGCCCAGCGGGCGTGGTCGACCGGCACCCAGTCGCCGAGCACGTAGTTGGTGGTGACCGGGGTCTGCGGTGCGGCGAGGCGCAGCAGGTCCCGCTGTTCGGCGTACGCGGCGAGCAGCGTGTCGGACCAGAAGCGGCGGAAGTCCAGGAGTTGGCCGGGGTTGCCGAGGTACTGCGTGGCGCGGGGGGTGCTGATCTGCGCCCAGTCGGAGTAGTGCTGGCTCCAGAAGCTGGTGACCCAGGCGTCGTTGAGGGCGGCCAGGTCGCCGTAGCGTCCGGCCAGCCACCGTCGGAAGGCGCGGGCGGTGTGCTCGCAGTGGCAGGTGGTGCCGTACTCGTTGTGCACCCGCCACAGCGCCACGGCCGGGTGGTGGGCGTACCGGTCGGCGAGGGCGGCGGTGATGCGGCGGGCGGCGGAGCGGTAGGCGGGGGCGGCGGCGCAGTAGGTGTCGCGGCTGCCGTGGTGCAGGCGGACGCCGTCGGCGGTGACCGGCAGTGCGCCCGGGTGGGCGAGGGAGAACCAGGGTGGCGGGGAGGCGGTGGGGGTGGCCAGGGCGACCCGGATGCCGCCGTCGTGCAGCAGGTCGAGGACCTGGTCGAGCCAGTCGAAGGTGTACCGGCCGGGGGCCGGTTCGAGGCGGGACCAGGCGAACACGCCGACGGTGACCAGGGTGATCCCGGCCCGACGCATCAGCGCGACGTCCTCGGCCCAGACCTCCGCCGGCCACTGCTCCGGGTTGTAGTCACCGCCGTAGCAGAGCCGACCGTCGTGCCACATCGTCCACCATCCGTCGGATTAGTTGATGATCTGTCCAAACTATGGAGGCGGTTTGCCCATGTCAACGGCGCCGATAGTTTCGGCATCGATGATCCTCGTTGACAGTTCGTTGGGTAATTAAAGAAACTATCCGCACCGCCGTACCGTCGCTGAGGAGAGCCGATGCCGTACCGACCGCCGTTGGTGCCGTACGAGACGTTCGTGGCCGACCCACCCGACCTGCCCGCCCGCTCCCCCGGTGAGGGTGGGACTGCGGTGGTGGGTCGGGCCGAGTTCGTCGGCGGCGACACGTCCGGGGCCACCTTCAAGGCGGCGCTGGCCGACGGGGTGACGGCGGTGGTCCGGGTGGAGGCGGCCGGTGACGGCGTGATCCGGGTCCGGCTCGCCGAGGACCCCCAGGCCCGGACCCGCTCCGCGCGCGCGGTGACGCTGGTCCGCCCGGAGGTGCGGCCGGCCACCGTGACCGGCGACGACCGGTGGGTACGCGTCGACGCCGGGGCGGTGGTCGCCGAGATCAGCCTCGACCCGTGGCGGATCCGGTTCCTGCGCCCCGACGGCACCGTCCTGCTGGAACAGGACCCCGGCACGGTCGACATCAGCGGCCGGCGGCGCACCCTGCCCTTCGGCCGCTCCACCGTCGACGGGGTCCGCGTCGCCTGGCACGAGAGCTTCGTCGCGCCCGGTGACGAACGGTTCGTCGGCTTCGGGGAGAAGTTCACCCCGCTGGACAAGCGCGGCCAGCGGGCGTTGATGTGGAACTTCGACGCCTTCGGCAGCGAGTCCGACCGGTCGCACAAGAACGTGCCGTTCTATCTGTCCAACCGGGGCTACGGGCTGCTGGTCGACAGCGGCCTGCCGGTGCAGTTCGACGTCTGCCAGTCCACCCACAGCACGGTCCAGATCCTGGTCCCCGACGACCTGCTGGACTACTACGTGCTGGCCGGACCGACCCCCGCCGAGGTGCTGGACCGG
Organism: Micromonospora sp. NPDC047793; assembly: GCF_040642635.1. NCBI lineage: Bacteria > Bacillati > Actinomycetota > Actinomycetes > Micromonosporales > Micromonosporaceae > Micromonospora > Micromonospora sp. NPDC047793. Next base: position 120,207 of record NZ_JBEYSG010000006.1, read on the forward strand.
TTCGACCGGCTCACCGGTCGGCCGTACCTGCCGCCCCGCTGGGCGTTCGGCGCCTGGATCTCCTCCGGCTTCTATCCGGACAGTCAGGACCAGGTGCTGGAACGGGCCCGTCGCATCCGCGAGCGCGACATCCCCTGCGACGTGCTGCACCTGGACTGCTACTGGCAGGTCGCCGGGAACTGGTCGGACCTGCGGTGGGACGCCGAGGCGTTCCCCGACCCGGCCGGGATGCTGCGGACCCTCGGCGAGCAGGGCTTCCGGGTCTGCCTCTGGATGAACCCGTACCTGATGACCGGCAGCCCGCTGTACGCCGAGGCGGACCGGGCCGGCTACTTCCTGCGCCGCCCCGACGGCAGCACGTACGTCGCCGACGTGTGGCACGGCAGCTACCCGGTCAGCGCCATCGTGGACCTGACCAACCCGGCCGCCGTCGACTGGTTCACCGGCCTGCTGCGGCCCCTGCTGGAACAGGGCGTGGCCGTGTTCAAGACGGACTTCGCCGAGGGGGTGCCGGCCGACGCGGTGGCCCACAACGGGATGACCGGCGTCGAACTGCACAACGTCTACAGCCTGCTCTTCAACGACGTGGTCGCCCAGGTCACCCAGGAGGTGGCCGGTCACCGGGCGGTGTGGGCGCGCTCGTCGTACCTCGGCGGGCAGCGGCACAGCGCACAGTGGAGCGGCGACGTCAACGCCACCTGGCCGGCGCTGGCCAGCACGCTGCGCGGCGGGCTGTCGCACGGCCTGTCCGGGGTGCCGTTCTGGAGCCACGACACCGGCGGTTTCCACGGCACCCCGGAACCCGACCTGTACGTCCGCTGGTCGCAGTTCGGGGCGTTGTCGCCGCTGCTGCGGCTGCACGGCACCACCAGCCGGCTGCCCTGGGACTTCCCCGCCGAGACCGAACGACACGCGGTCGCCGCGCTGCGGCTGCGGTACCGGCTCATGCCGTACCTGTGGTCGGCGGCGGTGCAGGCGGCCCGTACCGGCGCGCCGATGATGCGTGCCCTGCTGGTCGACACCCCGCAGGACCCGACGGCCTGGACCACCGACCTGCAGTACCGCCTCGGCACCGACCTGCTGGTGGCTCCGGTGCTGGACCCGACCGGGCAGCGGGACGTCTATCTCCCCGTCGGGGACGACTGGATCGACGCGGCCACCGGCGAGCGGCACCCGGGCGGGCGGCACCTGCGGGTCACCGTGCCGCTGTCGCGCACCCCGCTGTACGTGCGTCACGGCACGCTGTTGCCGCTGGTCGCGCCGCACCCGACCGTCGGTGACCGGCCCTTCCGCGACGTCACGCTGGTCAGCTGGGGTGCCGTCGAGGGGCGCACGGTGGTGCACGACGTCGACGGCGACACCGTCATCGAGGCGTTCCGCGACGGCGACGAGTTGCGGATCAGGACGCGAGGGCCACTGCTGGTGGGGCAGTTGGCCTTCGCCGGGGTCGGCGAGTCCGACCTGCCGGCCCGGCCACTGCTCAACGGTGCGGCGGTGACCGTCGTGCCCTTCGCGGGTCTGTTCCCCGCGTAGGGCCGGCCGTCGCGCGGGGGGCCCGGCTGGACGGAGTCGGGCCCCCCGCGTGACGGGGCCGGACCCACCGAGGTGGGTCCGGCCCCTGCCGGGCGGCCGCACCGCGCCCGGTCAGCCCTTCACCGCGCCGGTGATCACACCCTTGGTGAAGTGCCGTTGCACGAACGGATAGATGATCACGGCGGGGATGACCGTCACGATCACCACGGCCATCTTGACCGCGAGCGTCGGCGGGTACGCGGTCACGCCGGGCAGGCTCACCGACGCGCCGGAGACGTTCGGTGACTGTCCGGCCAGGATGTAGCTCTGCAGCACCCGCTGGATCGGGAACTTGTCGTTGGAGTCGATGTAGAGCACCGCGTTGAAGTACGCGTTCCAGTAGCCGACCGCGTAGAAGAGGCCGACCACGGCGATCACCGCCTTGGACAGCGGCAGCACGATCCGGGTGAGGATGCGCACTTCGCCCGCGCCGTCGATGCGGGCGCTGTCGAGCAGTTCGGCCGGCACGTTCATGAAGAACGCGCGGATCACCACCAGGTTGAACACGCTGATCGCGCTGGGCAGGATCAGTGACCAGATGCTGTCCTTGAGACCCAGGCCGGTCACCACCAGATAGCTCGGCACCAGCCCCGGGAAGATCAGGAACGTCAGCAGGAAGTAGAACAGCAGTCCACGGTGGCCGACCGAACCGGGCCGGGACAGCCCGTACGCGGCCAGCACGGTGAGCAGCAGGCTGACCGTGGTGCCGAGCACGGTCACCAGGGTGCTGATCCACACCGCTCGGGTGACGTCACCGCCGCTGAAGATGGTGATGTACGCCGACGGGTCGATCTCCCGGGGGATGACGACCATGCCGCCCGCGTCGTCGATGGTGCCGCGCGAGGCGAGACTGGTGACCAGCACCGCCCAGAGCGGCACCAGCACCGCCGCGACCAGCAGGGTGAGCACGACGCCCTTGCCGATGGTCAGGGACGTCGAGGGGCGGCCCGCCCACACCGGACGACCGGGGTGGCGTCGCCGGGGCGGCGGTCCGGGTGGCCCCGCCGTCGTCGGTGCCACGGGCACCGGTCCGGCACCACTGAGCTGCGCGGTCATGATTTCGCGTACACCCCCTGCTCGCCGAGCCGGTGCGCGACCTTGTTCGCGGTGATGATCAGCGCCAGGCCGACCACCGCCTTGAACAGGCCCGCCGCGGCGCCGAGTCCCCACTGCTGGGTACTGATCGCCTGGTAGTAGACGAAGGTGTCGAGCACTTCCGCGGCCTCCCGGCCGACCGCCTCACGTTGCAGGATGAACTGCTCGAAGCCGACCGAGAGCGCGTCGCCGAGCCGCATGATGAGCAGCAGCACGATCACCGGACGCAGACCGGGCAGGGTGATGTGCCACAGTCGCCGCCACCGCCCGGCGCCGTCGGCCGCCGCCGCCTCGTACAGGTTCTGGTCGATCGCGGAGAGCGCGGCCAGGAAGACGATCGCGCCCCAGCCCAGGTCCTTCCAGACCGCCTCGGCGGTGACCAGCACGATGAACGTGTCCGGGTTGGTCATGATCTCCCAGGGCTGCATACCGGCCTGGCGCATCTCCTGGGCCAGCAGCCCGGCCCCGCCGAACATCTGCACGAAGAACGTCACCACCAGCACCCAGCTGAAGAAGTGCGGCAGGTAGACGACGCTCTGCACGAATCCGCGCAGCCGCCCGGAGACCACGCTGTTGAGGATGAGCGCCAGCAGGATCGGCAGCGGGAAGAAGAACACCAACTGGAAGGCGGTGATGCTCAGCGTGTTGCGGACCGCGTCCCAGAACAGCGGGTCGCGGAAGAGTGCCTCGAAGTTGCCGAAGCCGATCCACTCGCTGTTGAGGAACGCGTCCAGCGGGTCGTCGCCGACGAACGGGTTGTAGTCCTGGAAGGCGATGACGTTGCCCAGCGTGGGCAGGTAGTGGAAGACCAGCAGCAGCAGCGCCGCCGGGGCGGCCATCGCCAGCAGCGGCCAGTCGCGGCGCAGCCGGGCCCGCAGGCTGCGCCGCCCACCGCGCCGGGGACGCCGCGGTGGCGGCGTACGTCCGGCGGGTGGTCGCTCCTCGACGGTGCCGGGGGCGCTCACGCCGGTCCCCCGGCACCGCTCGCGCGCACGGTTGTCCGCCCGCTCATCGGCCGTTGTCGGCGAGCGCCTTCTCGTGGAACGCGCGGCCCTCCTCGCCGCCGGTGTCGAGGAACTCCTTGCGTACCTGGGCCAGGTCGCTGACCGGGCGACGGCCGCGCAGGATGTCGCGGATCTTGTCGTCGGTCGGCTGGATGATCTTCGACCAGTTCGCCGGCAGTTCCAGCTTGATCCCGGCGAACAGGTCCTTCTCGATCGAGGCGATGTTGGTGCGGTAGTAGCCGAGGTAGTCCTGCACGAAGTTGGGCGTGTCGCCACTGCGCACCTTGACCGGCACCCGGCCGCCGATGTGGGTGTACTGCGCGCCCAGCTCGGTCCGTCCCCGCTCGGTCAGCGTCGGCGTGCCGTCGGCGCCCCGGCTGAAGTGCTGTCCCTCCACGCCGTACTCGCGCAGCTCGAACTCCCGGCTGCCGAACGGGGCGGCACACCAGTTGAGCACCCGCAGCACCTCGTCGACCCGCTCGGCGGACAGGTCCTTCTTGAGGAAGGTGTAGAAGATCGGCTTCTCGCTGCCCCAGATGACCGGCTGGGCACCCTGCGCGCCGAAGACCGGCAGCGGCTGCATATTGAAGGTGGGCAGCTCCTTGGCCCGTTCGCTCTGCATGCCCTGCCAGGCGCCGAGGCCGTCGCGGTACATCAGGATCTTGCCGGAGTTGAACAGCTGCTTCTCGTCGGCGCCCTTGCTGGCCACCGTGTCCGGGTGCACCAGACCCTCGGCGAACAGTCGGGCGGTGAACGCCAGCGCCGCCTCGAAGGCCGGGTCCTCGAACTTGTGCTGCAGGCCGCCGTCGGGCTTCTTGCGCCAGGTCTGGTGGCAGCCGAAGTACTGCTGCACCATCTCGAAGACGCTGCCGAAGGCCCACACGCCCTTGGCCGGGTCGGTGGCCTTCTTGCCGAACTCGTACAGCTCGTCGGGGCTGGCGGGGGCGGCCAGGCCGGCGGCGTCGAGCAGGTCCTTGCGATAGAACATGGCCCACGCGAACGGGCCGTCGGTGGGGAACGGCACGGCGTAGAGCCGGCCGGCCCAGACCGAGTACTCCCAGGCGCCGCTGGGCAGCGCCGCCAGGTACGGGTACTTCGCCGCGTTGTCGCCCTGGAGGTGGTCGGTCAGGTCGGTGAACAACGCCTTGACCGCGTCGGAGAAGCGGGCGACCTTGTCCACCTCCCAGTTCGGCGCGGACAGCAGCTCCGGCACGTCGCGGGCGCCGAGCATCGCGTTGAGTTTGTCGGCGTAGGTCAGGCCGTCCTGCAGGCTCGGGTTGACCTCCACGCCGAGCTTGCCGTTGACCGCGGCGAGGTAGGAGTTGCGGCCCAGCGGCGGTGGCGTCGGGCCCCACCACGGGCTCATCGTCTGGATCGGCGGGCCGCCCCGGCCGGGCTGCTCGGTGACCGCGTCGACGAGCTCGCGCGGGTAGCTGAGGTAGCCGTCCGGGATCGGGCCCTCGCCGGGGATGTCCGGCTTGAGCAGCTCGGCCCGCTGGTAGGTGGGCAGCACCGCCTTGATGGCGTCGGCGCTGGTGGCGCTGCCCTGGCTCCCGGCTTCCTTGCTGCATCCGGCCAGGGCGCCGCCGCCCACGGTCGCGGCGGCACCGAGGCCGACCAACCGCAGCATGGTCCGGCGGTCGGTGGATGTGCGCGCAAGAGGCGTCACGGCGCACTCCCTTCGTCGTCGTCGATAACGGTTTGCGGAGCGAGGGACTCCGGCTAGGATTAGTTGGGGTTCTAGCCGAACAAACTAATCGACGGCTATCCCGTCCCACAAGACAGGGCGTGCCGGCGGCCCGGACGGCGTGGTCGGTCCCGCCACGGCGGTACGCGATGATGGACGCGCGCGCCACGACACCGGCGCAGGGAGCGGGCAGATCGTGATCAGCATCCAGAACGAGCCGCAGCCGACCGACCTCGGTGACGTGCGGGTCGCCAACCGCGCGGTGGTCCTGCGGCACGTCCGACTGCACGCCCCCTGCTCGCGCGCCGACATCGCCGCCCGCACCGGCCTGAACAAGGCCACCGTCTCCAGCCTCGTCACCGAACTCATCGACCAGCGGCTGGTCCGCGAGACCGGCCTCACCGAGAACCGGGTCGGTCGCCCGGCGACGATGCTGGTGCTCGACGGCGAACCGTACGCCGCCCTCGGTCTGCAACTGGGCGCCGGCGAACTGGTGGCGGTCGCCATCGACCTCGGCGGCAACCGGCTGCTCACCTGGCGACGGGCCTTCGCCGCCGACACGGTCTCCCCCGCCGAGACCCTGCGTGCCCTGACCGCCCTGGCCCGCCGCGCGATCGGCCGGGTCACCGCACAGGGCCGCACCATGCTCGGCCTCACCCTCGGGGTGCCCGGGCTGGTCGACCCCGCCGGGGCGGTCCCGCTGTCCGACGCTCTCGGCTGGCGGGACGTGCCGGTCGCCGCCGACCTGCGCGCGGCCCTCCGGGAACCGGCCTTCACCGTCACCGTGGACAGCGTCGCCAACCTCGCGGCCCTGGCCGAGCAGCGCCACGGCGCGTATGCGGGCACCGCCGACCTGGTGCACCTCAGTGGCGGCATCACCGTCGGCGCCGGGATCATCGCCGCAGGCCGGCTGTTGCGCGGCGGACGCGGCTTCGCCGGCGGCATCGGCCACCTGCCCGTGGACCCGGCCGGGCCGCCCTGCGACTGCGGCGGCCGGGGCTGCCTGACCGCGCTGGTCGGCCTGCCCGCCGTGGTACGCCGGCTGCTGCCCGACGCGGAGGCCGACGGCCCGGTCACCGACTACCTGCCCGAGCTGACCCGGATCGTGGCGCTGGCCCGCCAGGACGACCCGACCGTGTGCAGCGGCCTGGCCGAGACCGGCCGGCACCTCGGTCGTGGCGTGGCCGTCCTGGCCGACCTGCTCAACCCGGAGGCGGTGGTCCTCGGCGACCACTTCGCGACGCTGGCGCCCTGGCTGCTGCCGGCGGCCCGCTCCGAACTCGCCGCGCGGGCCCACGCCCCCGGCGCCGGGGGCGTCCGACTCGACGCCTCCACCCTGGACACCGCCGCGGCGCTCGGCGGCGCCACCGCGGCCCTGGCCGTCATCGAGGCGGGACGCCTGCCGACCCGCTGACCTGGGCGCCGCGTCCCGAGTCTTGACCGGACCGGTCGATGGTGCCAACCTCGAAGCGAGCCGCTCCGCTCGGGCACCCGGGGCGGCTTGCTTTCCGCGGTTCGTCGAAGCGCTTCACCTGCGTCCGGGACGGCGACCGTCACCCCACCGTCACCTGCGATGCCGCTCGGCCATCCGCCGTCGAAGCGCTTCGACCTCCGGCGCGCCGGGCACTGGAAGGCGATCCACCATGACCGACCGCACCCTGCCCGCACCCCGGGACCGGATCGATGACCTGCTGGCCCGGCTCACCATGCCCGAGAAGATCGGCCTGCTGCACCAGTGGCAGGCCCCGGTCCCCCGGCTCGGCCTGCGCCCCTTCAAGACCGGCACCGAAGCGCTGCACGGCGTCGCCTGGCTCGGCCAGGCCACCGTGTTCCCCCAGGTCATCGGCCTGGCCAGCAGTTGGAACCCCGACCTGATCCGGGCCGTCGGCGCGGCCACCGGCACCGAGGTACGCGCCAAGAACCACGCCGACCCCGACCTCGTCGGCCTCAACGTGTGGGCCCCCGTGGTCAACCCGCTGCGCGACCCCCGCTGGGGCCGCAACGAGGAAGGCTGGTCGGAGGACCCGTGGCTGACCGGGCGGCTCGCCACCGCGTACGCGCGAGGACTGAGCGGCGACCATCCCGACCGGCTGCGGACCGCCCCCACGGTCAAGCACTTCCTCGCCTACAACAACGAGACCGACCGGGCCACCACCTCCAGCGACCTGCCGCCCCGGGTGCTGCACGAATACGAGCTGCCCGCCTTCCGCGCCCCGATCGCCGCCGGTGCCGCCCTCGGCGCGATGGCGTCGTACAACCTGGTCGACGGCGTGCCCGCGCACCTGAGCCCGCTGATCGACGACGAGTTGCGCAGCTGGTCACCGGACGAACTGCTGGTGGTCGGCGACGCCGGCGCGATCGGCAACCTCACCGACCTGCAGGGCCAGACACCCGACCACGTGCACGGGTTCGCCGCCGCGCTGCGCGCCGGCATCGACAGCTTCACCGAGAACCACACCGACAGCGCCCCCACCCGGCGGCGGCTGACCGAGGCACTCGACCGGGGCCTGATCACCGCCTCCGACGTGGACCGGGCGGTACGGCGCATCCTGTCCGTACGGCTGCGCCTGGGTGACCTGGATCCCCCGCACGACGACCCGTACGCCGCGACACCCGCCGACGTCGTCGACTGCCCGGCGCACCGCGACCTGGCCCGGCAGGCCGCCCGCGACTCCGTGGTGCTGCTGCACAACACGGGTCTGCTGCCCCTGCACGCCGGTACGCGGGTCGCCGTGCTCGGTCCGCTGGCCGACACCGTCCACGAGGACTGGTACAGCGGCACCCTGCCGTACGCGGTCACCACCTACCAGGGTCTGGCCGGGCGGCTGCCGCAGGTCACCACGCACCCGGGCACCGACCGGGTGGCGCTGCGGGTCGGCGACCGGTACGTGGGCTGCCCGGACACCGCCGACGGCGGCCCGTTGACCCTCGGCGCCGACGCCGCCCGGTTCGACGTGTTCGACTGGGGACGCGACACGGTGGCGCTGCGGGCCGTCGGCAACGGCCGGCACGTCGGCGTCGACGACGACGGCGCCCTGCGCAACGACCGGCCCGGCCCGGGCGGCTGGGTGGTACGCGAGACGTTCCAGTTCGACCCGCTGCCCGCCGGCACCGTGCTGCTGCGGCACCTGGCCTCCGACCGGTACGTCACCGTCGACGACCAGGGGCGGCTGCGGGTCGACGGCGACGACCGGCAGACCGCCACCGCCTTCGGCATCGACCTGGTGATCGACGGCGCCGCCGAGGCCGCCGCGTTGGCCGCCGACGCCGACGTCGCGGTGGTGACGGTGGGCAACCACCCGATGGTCAACGGCCGTGAGACCGAGGACCGGGTGGACCTGGCCCTGCCCGCCCGGCAGGAGGCCATGCTGCGTGCCGTACACGCCGCCAACCCGCGCACGGTGCTGGTGCTGACCAGCAGTTACCCGTACGCCATCGGGTGGGCGCAGCAGCACCTGCCGGCGGTGCTCTGGTCCGCCCACGGCGGGCAGGAACACGGTCGGGCTCTGGCCGACGTGCTGCTCGGCGACGCCGACCCGGCCGGCCGGCTCACCCAGACCTGGTACGCCGACACCGCCGACCTGCCCGACCTGCTCGACTACGACGTGATCGGCGCCGACTCCACCTACCTGTACTTCCGGGGTGATCCGCTGTACCCGTTCGGGCACGGCCTGTCCTACGCCCACTTCGACTATGCCGACCTGCGGTTGAGCGTCGACACCGCGACGGTCGGTGAGACGGTCGAGGTGAGCGTGGACGTCACCAACAGCGGCTCCCGGCCCGGCGTGGAGGTGGTGCAGCTCTACACCCGGCAACGCCGCTCCCGGGTCAAGCAGCCGCTGCGGCAACTGCGCGACTTCGACCGGATCACCCTGGCCCCCGGGGAACACCGCACCGTCACGCTGCGGCTGCACACCGCCGAGCTGGGCTGGTGGGACGCCGACCGGGGCGCGCTCGTGGTGGAGGACGCCACGCACAGCGTGCTGGTCGGACGCTCCGCCACCGACGTGCGGCTGGTCGGCGCGCTGGCGGTACGCGGCGACGCGGCGCCCCGGTCGACGCGGCTGCACAGCGCGAGCGGGGCCCGGTGAGCCGGCGCGCGTCGGGTCAACCCACCATCGCCGACGTGGCCCGGCACGCGGGTGTCGCGGTGAGCACCGTGTCGTACGTGCTCAGCGGTAAACGGGCCATCTCGGAGCTGACCCGCAACCGGGTCCTGGCCAGCATCCGGGTGCTCGGCTACCACCCGAACGCCGGGGCACGGGCGTTGGCCAGCCGTCGCTCCAACGTGATCGCCCTGGTGCTGCCGCTGCGCTCGGGCATCCAGGTGCCGGTGGTGATGCAGTTCGCCACGGCGGTGGTGACCTCGGCCCGCCGCCACGACCACGACGTGCTGCTGGTGACCTCCGACGAGGGCCCGGAGGGGCTGCGTCGGGTCGCCGCCGGGGCGCTGGTCGACGGGGTGCTGGTGATGGACGTGGAGCTGCACGACGCGCGGGTGCCGCTGCTGCGGGGCCTGGGCCGACCCAGTGTCCTGATCGGTGTACCCGCCGACACCGTCGGCCTGACCTGCGTGGACCTGGACTTCCACCGGGCCGGTCAGGTGTGCGTGGAGCACCTGGCCGGTCTCGGGCACCGGCGGGTGGCGCTGCTGGGCGCGCCGGCCGCCGTCTACGACCGGGGCACCGGGTTCGCCCACCGGACCCGCGCCGGGGTGGTGGAGGCGGCGGCCCGGCACGGCGTCGAGGCGGTGACGATGCCGTGCGAGGAGAACGCGACCGACGTCCGCCGCCGGGTGGTGGAGCTGTTCGCCCGGCACCCCGACCTGTCCGGCCTGGTGGTGCAGAACGAGGCGGCCGTCTCTGCGGTGCAGGCGGCGCTGGCCGGATTGGGGCGGCGGGTGCCGCACGACGTGTCGATTGTGGCGGTCTGCCCGGACCAGTTCGCCGAGCACGCCGGTCCCCGGCTCACGTCGGTGCCGGTGCCCGCCGAGGAGATCGGCCGGCAGGCGGTGGCGTTGCTGATGCGCAAGCTGGCCGAGGAACCGGTGCCGGAGACGACGCTGCTGGCTCCCCGCCTGACGGTGCGGGACAGCACGGCCCCTCCGGTGGTCGACACGGCGTCGTACGGCGGTCCGGCGCCGGTGCGGTGACGGGCCGGCGGGGCGGCCCCGGGCGGCTCACTAGACTGCCCGTTCGATGGACGTCCAGCCCGCCCCCACCGCCGACACCCGCCCCTGCGCCCACTGCGGCCGCGACGTGCCGCAGCGCGTCGGCGCGGGCCGTCCGTTCCGGTACTGCCGCGACAACGACGGTGCCTGCCAGCGGGCCTCCCGCAACAACCGGATGCGCCACCGCAACGCCCCCGGTCTGCCCGGCCAGGTGGCCCGCACGTGGGAGGCGGTGGACCGTCTCGACCAGATCGTCGAGACGCTGACCGAGTCCCTGCACGCCGAACTGTCCCCGTCCGGGGTGCAGCGTCAGGTGGCGCAGGTCCGCGCCGAGACCGCCGGTGAGGTCGCGGCGGCGCAGGCCGAGCGGGACGAGGCGCTGCGGGCCGCCGAGGACGCCGCCGCCCGCGCCGAACGGGAGCGCCGGGCGGCCGAGTCCGCCGCCGTCGACCGGGACGCCGCCCGCGCCGAGTCCGCCGAGTCCACCGCCCGGGCCGCCGCCGCCGACCAGCGGGCCGAGTCCGCCGAGTCGGCCCGCGACGAGGCACGGCGCGCGGCGGTGGCCGCCGAGGCGCTGCGAGCGCAGGCCGAGGCCGACCGGGACGCGGCCCGCGCGCAGGCCACCACCCTGCGGGCCGACCTGGACGCCGCCGCGCGGCGGGTCGCCGACCTCACCGCCGAGCGGGACACCGCCCGCGCCGAGGCCGAGCGGAGCACCCGTGCTCTCGTCGAGGCCGGCGTCGAGGCCGAGCGGCTGCGGACCGAGGCGGATCGGGCACGGGCCGCCGCCGACCAGGCCCAGACCCACCTGGCCCAGGCCCGGTCCGACGTGGAGCAGGCCCGCGCGGACCTGGAACAGGCCCGGTCCGAGGCCGCGCAGGCGCGGGCCGCCGCCGACGCCGACCGCGCCCAGGTCGCGGCGGCCCAGGCGGAGGTGGCGGCGGTGCGGGCCGAGATCGAGCGGACCCGTACCCAGGCCACCGCCGACCGGGACCGCGCCCAGGCGGTGGCCCGGCAGGCCGCCGGGGACCTGGCCGCCGCGCTCGCCGACGTCAGCACGCTGCGCGCCGACCTGGCCGCCGCCCGCGCCGCCGCGAGCACCGCCGAGCGGGGGCTCGACGACGTGACGGTACGCCTGCGCGCCACCGAGGCCGACCGGGACGACGCCCGCCAGCGGGTGGCCCAGTTGGCCGCCCAGGTGGCAGACCTGGCCACCGCCCTGACCCGCCGCACCCCCTTCTGACCCTCGCCCCGCCCCGTCCCCGACCTCCCGCCCCCTGTCCCCCGCCCCCCTGTCCCTGTCCCCCGCCCTCCTGCGCTCGCCGGACGACCTCGACGCCCGCACACCCTTGTTGATCAAGAGGTTTCGGCGGAATCTGGCCACCATTCGCGCGCAAACTTCTTGATCAACGCGGCGGTCCCGGGGTCGGTGGGGACCGGTGGGAGGGGTAGGTCGGTGGGGGGTGGGGCTTCTGGGGGTGGGGCCTGTCGAGCTGAGTCGTTCGTGCTGTCGCGCGTCGGGGGGTGTCGAGGGCTGGGATGGGGGCAGCGGGGTGGGTGGGAGCTCGCCGATGATGGGCGGATGGGGAAGACGTACGCGCGCATCGAGGGTCGACTGCGGGACTTCATCGAGGCCCAGCCGATGTTCTTCACCGCGACCGCGCCGCTGGCCGGCGACGGCACGGTCAACCTGTCGCCGAAGGGGCTGCGCGGGTGCCTGGCGGTGCTCGACGAGCAGACGGTGGCCTACCTGGACTTCGCCGGCAGCAACGCCGAGACCATCGCCCACCTGCGGGAGAACGGCCGGATCACGCTGATGTGGTGCGCCTTCTCCGGTCCGCCGACGATCGTGCGGGTGCACGGGCGGGGTGAGCCGGTGTTCCGCGACGATCCGCGTTTCCCGGAGTTGCTGGCCCGTTTCCCGGACATCGACAGCGCCGACCACGGGCTGCGGGCGATCATCGTGGTGCACGCCGGGCTGATCCGCGACACCTGCGGCTACGCGGTGCCGCTGATGACCTACGACGCCGACCGGGACCTGCACGGCCGCCGGTTCGCCCGAGAGGACGACGCGTCGCTGGACGCCTACTTCGCCGGCAAGGACGACGTCGCCACCAGCATCGACGGCCTGCCCGGCCTGCCGCTTCCCCTGCCGCCGACGCCCCGGGCCGGTTGATCACGACGCGCCGCCGCCAGCCGGTCGCCCAGGCTGATCACGGCGCGACCGCCCGCACAGGTACCCGCGAAGGCTAGGTTGATCACGGCGCGCCGCCGCCCACCCGGCCCGCCCGGGTGCGCGCGACGGCTACGATTCCCGCTGGCGGCGACGGTCCGCCGAGACGACCCGGCGGGCGGACCCGACCGGGTACGCGCTACGGCCCGCTACCCTTGACCCCGTACCCGCCGTGCTGCGGGACGCCGAGACGCGGCCACGGGGAATGGCGCGGCGCCGGCGGACCGTTACACCGATAGGACCAGCACCACCACAGAGGGGAAGTCGATCATGGGCGAGCGCATGCTGCGCGGTAGCCGACTGGGCGCGGTCAGCTACGAATCCGATCGCAACACGGAGCTCGCGCCGCGGCAGACCCGCGAGTACCTGTGCGCCAAGGGTCACCAGTTCGAGGTGCCGTTCGCCGTCGACGCCGAGGTGCCCACCACCTGGGAGTGCAAGTTCGACGGCAGCGTGGCCCGGCTGGTCGACGGCAACGAGCCGGAGCAGAAGAAGGCCAAGCCGCCGCGTACGCACTGGGACATGCTGCTGGAGCGGCGCTCCATCGCCGAGCTGGAGGACATCCTCGCCGAGCGGCTCCAGGAGGTCCGGACCCGCCGCGGTCGCGCCTGACCAGTCACCACCGGCGCCCCGGGAGATCATCTCCCGGGGCGCCGTCGTGCGTGCGGTGGCGTGCTCTCAGCGCGGCTCCACGATCTCGCCCTCGATGGCGCGGCCGTCATCCACCAGCGGCGGCGGCGTCACCGGCTGCTGCTGCGCGGGCTGCGGTGCGGGGGCGGGCTGCTCGCCGGCGGGCTGCTGCGGCGCACCCCGGTACACGTGTACCCGACGCGGCCCGAACAGGTCACCGGCGGCCATCGACGACACCCGCCGCTCGGCGGACCGCTGCACCCCGCCCCGGGCGATGCGGCGCACCGGCGGCACCAGCAGCACCAACCCCACCACGCCGCTGACCAGCCCCGGGGTGGCCAGCAGCAGCGCGCCGAGCAGTCCGATCAGCCCGTCGGTGACCTGACCTCCGGGCGGCCGGCCGGACTGTGCGGCGTCCCGGAAGCCTCGCCAGGCCCGAATCCCCTCGCGGCGTAGCAGGACCAGTCCCAGCAGCGAGGCCGCGAACACCAGCAGGGTCGCCGCGCCGAAGCCGATCGCCCGGCCCACCACCACGAACACGGCCAGTTCCGCTGCCAGGGACAGCAGCAGGGCCAACGGTACGAACTTCACTGTCCGGCGCATCTCACCCCATCCGCCTCACGGCGCTCGTCATCGGACGGCGCACCCGGCGGGGCGCAGCCGTCCCGTCCGTCCAGCATGACACGCTCCGGCTCACGGCCAGCGGGCCCGCCCCACCGTCGCCGCCTGCCAACCCTGCCGCACCGCCGTCCGTCGGTCGCGTACCGCCCAGCCGGTGATGCGCCACAGCGCCTCGGCCACGATCAGCGGACTCATCTTGCTGTCGCCGCGTTCCCGCTCGGCGAACGTGATCGGCACCTCGACGATCCGCGCCCCGGCGCGGTGCGCCAACCGGGACAGCTCCACCTGGAACGAGTACCCCTGCGAGCACACCGACTCCAGGTCCAGGGCGTCGAGCACACCGGCCCGGTACACGCGGTAGCCGCCGGTGGCGTCGGCCACCGGCATGCCCAGCGCCAGGCGCGCGTACAGGTTGCCGCACCGCGACAGCAGCAGCCGCCGCAGCGGCCAGTTCAGCACCCGGGCACCCCGGGTCCACCGCGACCCGATCACCACGTCGGCGTGCCGGGCGGCGTTCAACAGCGCCGGCAGGTCCTCCGGGGCGTGTGAACCGTCGGCGTCCATCTCCACCACCGCGTCGTAGCCGCGTTGCCGCGCCCACGCGAACCCCGCCAGGTACGCCGCGCCGAGTCCCTGCTTGCCCTCCCGGTGCAACACGTGCACGTGGGTGTCGCCGCGCGCCAGCCCGTCGGCGATGCGGCCGGTGCCGTCGGGACTGTTGTCGTCGGCGACGAGGATCTCCACCTGCGGCGCGGCGGCACGGACCCGCCGCACGATCGCGCTGACGTTGTCGGCCTCGTTGTAGGTCGGGATGACCACCAGCACCCGACCCACGCCGGGCACCCCGGTCGCGGCCGGGCGGATCTCGGTCCTGCGCATCACCGCTGCCCCTCTCCGGGCAGCCGCCGGTCATCCGGCTCGGCCGCCCCACCGGCGCCGCACCAGGGCCGCCCCGACCAACGCGGCCACGGCCAGCCCGGCCAGCACCACCTCGGGCAGCACCCCGACCCGGGTGGCGAGGGTGCGCCCCTCGGTCAGTCGCAGCTCACGCACCACGACCGCCTGGGTGTTGAACCCGGTGGCGTCGCTTACCCGCCCGTCCGGGGAGACGAACCCGGACACTCCGACCGTGGAGGCCATCAACGCGGGCCGACCGTGCTCGACGGCCCGCAACCGGACCATGGCCAACTGCTGGCGGGCCTCGGCCACGTCGAAGGTGGCGTTGTTGGTCTGCACCACCAGCAGCTGCGCCCCACCGACGACGGTGTCGCGGACCAGCCCGTCGTAGGCCACCTCGAAGCAGATCACGTCGCCGAGCACCGCCGCCGGGGTCCGCACCACCCCCGGTGCGGTGCCGGCCACGAAGTCGGCCCGGACCCGGTCGACCTGGTCGCTGACCATCCGGGCGATCCGCCGCAACGGCACGTACTCGGCGAACGGCACCGGATGCCGCTTGATGTAGAGCTGCTCCAGGTCGGGGCCGCTGCCCGGCCGCCACAGCAGCCCCGCGTTGCGCACCTGGCCCTGCTCGGGGCCGGTCAGCACCGCACCGACCAGGATCGGGACGCCGATCGCGTCGGCGGCCTCGGAGATGCGGATGTTGGCCGACTGGTTGCGCAGCGGGTCGATGTCGCTGGAGTTCTCCGGCCACACCACCAGGTCCGGTCGGGCCCGGGTGCCGGCGGCCACCTCACCGGCCAGGGCGATGGTGGCGTCCACGTGGTTGTTCAGCACCGCCTGCCGTTGGGCGTTGAAGTCCAACCCGAGACGCGGCACGTTGCCCTGCACGATCGCGACGGTCACCGTGTCACCGGTGGCCGTGGTGCTCACCGGCACCAGCAGCCCCCCGCCGACCAGCAGCACCAGCGCCGCCGCGCATCCGGCGGCCGGGGTCCACCAGCGCACACCGGCGGCCCGGCGGACCCGCAGCGTCCACCACACGCCGGTCAGCAGCAGCCCGCCGGCGGTGGCGACGGCGAACGTGACCAGTGGGGCACCGCCGACGGCGGCCAGCCCCAGCAGCGGCGAGCCGTCCTGACCGAAGGCCAACCGCCCCCACGGGAACCCCCCGAACGGGGTCCGGTCCCGCAGCGCCTCCTGCCCCACCCACAGCACACCGGTCAGCGCCGGCCACACCGTCGGGTACCGGTCGGCCAGCGGCGACACCCACGCGGTGGCCAGACCCAGCAGCGCCAGGTAGCCCGCCTGCAACAGCGACAGCAGCACCCACGGCAGGTAGCCGGTGTGCAGGTTCGTCCAGGACAGCAGCGGCGCGAACAGCGCCAACCCGGTGAGGAAACCCAGACCCGCGCCGGCCCGCAGTCGCCGCCGGTGCGTCGCGGCGGCCAGCAGCGCCACCCCGACCGGTGCCAGCGGCCACCACCCGTACGGCGGGAACGCCAGCAGCAGCGCCAGCCCGGCGGTGACCGCCATCGCCACCGCCACCGGCAGGGGCAACGGCCGGGGTGCGCCGTCGGGCCGGCGGACGTCGGCGGGCGCGTCGGCGCGGTCCGTGGTCGTCACGGGGGCGTCAGGCGGGGTCACGCGCCGAAGGCTACCCGCCCGCCGTCCCCGGACGCCGACGCGGTCACCGGCGGTGGGCGATCCTCCCGCCCGGCCGCCGACCGCGTCGGCGTGTCCGTTTCGCGGCGGGTGTCTCAGCGGCGGCGGGCCACCAGCACCGCGTCGTGGATGACCACCTCCCGGCCGTCGTGCACCGCCGAGCGGGGCCGGCTCTGCGTCACCAGCACCTCGAAGCGCTGCGGGTCCAGGTCCGCGGCGACCTGCTCGGCGGTGAACATCATCTCCGGGTAGTGGGCGCGGTGACCACCGACGTGCGTGTCCCCCGGGTCGTGCCCGACGATCAGCAGCCGCCCGCCGGGCGCCACCGCCTCGGCCAGCCGCGCGAACATCTCCCGCCGAGGCTCCGGCGGAAGCTGCATGAACTGCGCCGACACCAGGTCGTACGCGCCCACCGGCGGCGACCAGCTCAGCAGGTCCGCGTGCGTGAACTCGATGCGGTCGGCGACCTGCGCACCGGCGGCCCGGGCGTGCGCGGCGGCCCGCTCCAGGGCGGTGGCGGAGATGTCCACACCGGTGACCTGCCAGCCCTGTTCGGCCAGCCACACCGCGTCGGCGCCCTCACCGCTGCCCACGTCCAGCGCCCGGCCCGGCGTGGTGCCCGCCACCTCGGCGACGAGCTGCGGGTTGGGTCGGCCGCTCCACATCGACGCCCTCGACCGGTACCGCTCCTCCCAGGCCGCCTCGGTGAACATCTCCTCGCGCTGCCGCCGACGCGCGGCCACCGCGCGCCGGGTGTCCTCCTCGACCAGGTCGGCGTTGATCGCCGCCCCGGCCGTCAGGCCCGCCCCGGCGGCCCGGATCACCTGCGCGGACACATCGGTGACGTTGCCGGCCACCCACACCCCCGCCACGTCGGTGGCGCCGGTCGCGTCGGCCGCGATGCGCCGACCGATCACGTGCCCGGACATCTCCACGTCCTGCGGGACCAGCCCGAGCGACTCCAGCAGCGCCGACCGGGCGGTCATCGCCGTCGCCACCACCAGCGCGTCCAGCGGCACCTCCGCACCGGAGGCCAGCGTCACACCGGTCAGCCGGTCCTCGGCCACCGTCACACCGCTCACCGCACCCGGCACCACGCCGATGCCGCGCGCGGCCAACCGCTCGGCCTGCTCGGCGTCGGGTGCCGGCCCCTCATGGGCCAGGAACACCACGTGCGGGCTCCACTGCCGCCACAACAGCGCCTGATGCACCGCCAGGGGCCCGGTCGCCAGCACCCCGACGCGCCGGTCGCGCACCTCCCACCCGTGGCAGTACGGGCAGTGCAGCACGTCCCGGCCCCACCGCGGCGCCAACCCCGGCACCTGCGGCAGCTCGTCGACCAGGCCGGTGGTGACCAGCAGCCGCCGGGCCCGTACCCGCCGGTCGCCGTCGACGTCCACCACGAAGTCGTCCCCGTCGCGGGTCACCGCCTCGACCCGCCCGTCCACGACGTGCCCGCCGTGCCCGGTGACCTCGGCGCGACCCGTCGCCGTCAACTCCGCCGGCGGCGTACCCTCCCGCCCCAGGTAGTTGTGCACCCGGTCGGCGGGGGCGTTGCGGGGCGCTCCCGCGTCCACCACCAGCACCGAGCGGCGGGCCCGCGCCAGGGCCAGCGCCCCGGCCAGCCCGGCCGCGCCACCGCCGACCACCACCACGTCGTATTCGTCGTCCATGCGTACCCCCTCGTGACCTTCGCTGGCACCCACGCTGCACCCGACCGGCCAGAACGACAAGTAATGTTGCTGTTATGGCAAACGACGAGGCGGCGGTGCTCGCGGAGGTCGGCCCCCGGCTCCGCGCGCTCCGCAAACGACGCGGCACCACCCTGAACGAACTCGCCGACACCACCGGAATCTCCGTCAGCACCCTGTCCCGACTCGAATCCGGCCACCGCCGCCCCACCCTGGAACTGCTCCTGCCGCTGGCCCGCGCCCACCAGGTGCCCCTGGACGAACTCGTCGGCGCGCCCACCGTCGGCGACCCCCGCGTCCGCCCCCGACCGATCGTCCGCCACGGCATGACGTTCCTGCCGCTGACCCGCCGCCCCGGCGGCGTCCAGGCGTTCAAACAGATCCTGCCGCCGCACACCCCCACCGACCCGCAACCCTCCTCGCACGAGGGCTACGAATGGCTGTACGTGCTCTCCGGCCGCATCCGGCTACGCCTGGGCGAGCACGACCTGATCCTCAACCCCGGCGAGGTCGCCGAATTCGACACCCGCGTGCCGCACTCCGTCGCCAACCCCGACCCGACCCCCGCCGAAGTCCTCAACCTCTTCGGCCCCCAGGGCGAACGTCTGCACGTGCGGGCCCGACCCGCCGCCGACTGAGCACACGAAATCGGGGCGCGGCGTATGCCGCGCCCCGATGCTCCCAGGCCCTTCCCAGCCGGTGCGGCGGGAATGAGGCACGCCGACCTTCGGACCGACCGGACGGTGACTGGCTGTCCCCGTCGGGCCGTTGTCTACTGGCCGTGCACCCCACCCTGCCCGTACACCGGTAACCGCGGCCGGTTCGCGCCGCCCCGCCGACCCCCGCCCGCTGGACCTGGCCGCCGCGACAACCGTCGCTCGGCCAGCGGACGAAGGGACGAAGCGAACAACAGCCGCTTCCCGTGGTAGGACTCAAAGACGGTACGTGGCGCACCCCCGGCCTTGTCAACCCACCCCCGACGAGTCGCCACACCGGCACGGCGTGTCGCGCTCACCGTCACCGTCCGCAGTCGACCCGACACCGGTCACGCCGACACCAACGGCCCCAGCAACGCCCGCGCCGCCCCCGGATGCTCCGCCGCCAACAACCCCGCCGCCGCCAACACGTAGTCGGAGTCGACCACCGCCCGCGCCGCCCTCGGCACCGCCCACCCACCCGCGTGATCACCCAACACCGCCTGCCACACCGGCGTCACCTCGCCGGCACGGGCATGCCGCAACACCCCACCCGAGCCCACCAGCAACCGCACGTCCCGCAGATCCCGACCGGCCCGCTCACCCGCACCCACCCCCCGGGCGTGCCGGCGCACCGCCACCGTCGCCGCCAACGCCGCCAACCGGCCGTCGGACGCCCGCGCCGCCGCATCCGACGGCAGGAAACCCGGATCGGCGGCCCGCGCCGCCGCCGCGCCCGCCAGGGCGTCCCGCTCGCCGTCACCGACCAGCCGCTCCTCCACGGCGGCCCGCACCACCCCCGGCGCGCTCCACCGCATCCCCAGATCCCCCTCCACCGTCCGCGCCCGCCACAACGCCCCGGCCACCTCCCGGCCCGGCCCGTCGGCCCGCTCGTCCGGCGTCAACACCGAGTACACGTCCGTGGTGGCGCCCCCCACGTCCACCACCACCAGGTCACCACCGGCCGCGTCCGCCAACACCTCCACCCCGGTCAGCACCGCGTCCGGCGTCGCCGCCCGCACCAACCGCGCGAACCGCGACCCCCGCGACAACCGCTTACCGCCGATCACGTGCCGCAGGAACACCTGCCGGATGGCCGCCCGCGCCGACAGCGGCGCCAACACCCCGATACGCGGCAACACGTTGTCGGCCACCGTCACCGGCACCCCCGCACCGGCCAACACCGCCGCCAACTCCCCGCGCACGTCCACGTTGCCCGCCAACACCACCGGCACCCGCCACCGCGCCCGCGCCAACCGCGTCGCGTTGTGCGACAACGTCTCGGCATCCCCACCATCGGTGCCACCCACCAGCAACACCACGTCCGGCCGCGCCGCCCGCAATGCGGCCAGCTCCGCCCGCCCCAGCCGCCCGGCGGCCACATGCACCACATCGGCCCCCGCCGACAACCCCACCCGCCGACCCGCCTGCGCGGTCACCAACGGCTCGTACCCCACCACCGCCAACCGCAGCCCACCGCCCGCCGACGAACACACGAACCACGGCACGTCCCGACCACCCACCCCGGCCGCCGCCACCGCCGCGTCCAGACCGTGCAGCACGTCCGTACCCACCGTCGTCGGCACCGACGCCGCACCGACCAACCCGCCACCGGCCAGGTCGACCACCGCCACCTTCGTGAACGTCG
Source organism: Micromonospora sp. NPDC047793 (assembly GCF_040642635.1). NCBI lineage: Bacteria > Bacillati > Actinomycetota > Actinomycetes > Micromonosporales > Micromonosporaceae > Micromonospora > Micromonospora sp. NPDC047793. Next base: position 140,815 of record NZ_JBEYSG010000006.1, read on the forward strand.
ACCCGACGTCGGCGCAGACCGCGACACTCATACCGGCGCGGGCACGACCACCGTGCCGGTCGCCGACACCGCCACCACCGGTACCTCCAACACCTCCGCCGCCGACTCACCCCGATCCGGGCGCCCCCGACACACCACCCGCGCCTCGAAGTCCAGCGTGCGGCTGCGGGTGCCCACCCGCGTCACCGTCGCCACCACCTCCAGCACGTCACCGGCCCGCAACGGCGCCCGGAACTGCACATCCGAGTACGACGCGAACAACCCCTCGTCCCCGTCCGTACGGATACACACCTCCGTGGCCACGTCTCCGAAGAGACCCAACGCGTACGCCCCGTCGACCAGGTTCCCCGCGTAGTGCGCATGCGCGTACGGCACATACCGCCGATGCGTCACCGTCAGGCCCACCCGAGGATCCGTCATGCCGCCCCCACCTTCCGACCCGTCACCAACGCGTGCACCAGATACGACGCCACCTCACCCGGCGTGGTGCCCCGACCGAAGATCCGATCCACCCCCAACTCGGCCGCCTGCGACTCGTCGAACCGCGGCCCACCCACGATCAACAACGGCCGCCGGCCCACCGGCAACGCCTCCCGGAACGCCGCCGACATCTCCCGCGTGTTGTGCAGATGCGCGTCCCGCTGCGTCACCACCTGCGACACCAACACCGCATCCGCCCGCGCCACCCGCGCCGCCTCCACCAACTCCGGCACACTCACCTGCGCACCCAGGTTCGTCACCGACAACTCCCGGTAGTACTCCAGACCCTTCTCCCCCGCGATCCCCTTCACGTTCAGGATCGCGTCGATGCCCACCGTGTGCGCGTCCGTGCCGATACACGCCCCCACCACCGACAACTTGCGCCGTAACCGCCGCTTCACCACCGCGTTGACCTCCTTGGCCGACAGCAGCGGAAAGTCCCGCTCCACCACCTGCACCGCCGACAGGTCCACCAGATGACTCACCCGCCCGTACACCACGAAGAACGTGAACCCGTCACCCATCTGCTTCGCGTGCACCAACAACGCCGGATCCATCCCCATCCGGTTCGCCAACTGGACCGCCGCACCCTCGGCCCGCTTGTCATGCGGCACCGGCAACGTGAACGACACCTGCACCATGCCGTCACCCGTGGTGTCCCCGTACGGCCGCACCACCGGACCCTGCGACACCGTCACGCCACCGCCTCCAGGATCTCCGTCGCCGGGTTGTAGTAGTCGGCCTCGTGCGCCGCCACCCCGTCCAACCCCTTACCCCGATCCGCCGGCCGCTTCATGATCCCGAACGTGCCCTCGGCGATCGCCGTCAACAACGACCGCTCACCGATCCGCTCCAACAACTCCACCGCCTCACCCAGCACCCGATGCGCCCGCTGCTGGATGAACCCACCCGGCGCCGGCACGAAGTCCTCGTGCAACCCACCGGCGGCACCCAACACGTACCGCACGTTCTGCAGAGCGATGTCCCGATCCGACAACCACGGCGTCACCACCGCCTCCGTCATCATCCCCACCAGCAGGATCCCCTGCCCCGTCATGGCACCCACCAGGTTGAAGAACCCGTCCAGCAGATTGCCCCGGAACACGTCACCGGTCATGTGCTTCGTCGGCGGCATCCACTTCAACGGCGCATCCGGGAACAACTCCCGCGCCAACAACGCATGCGCCAACTCCAACCGGAACGACTCCGGCACCTCCGGATTGATCTCGAACGCGTGCCCCAGCCCCAACTGCCAGTCCGCCAACCCCGCCTCGTGCGCGAAGTACTCGTTCAACAACTGCGACACCGTCACCGTGTGCGCCTCGTCCACCGCATCCGCAGTGGTCAGATAGTTGTCCTCACCGGTGTTGATGATGATCCCCGCCCGCGCGTGCACCTGCCGCGAGAACCGCTGGTCCACGAACGTCCGGACCGGATTGATGTCCCGGAACAGAATCCCGTACATCGAGTCGTTGAGCATCATGTCCAGCCGCTCCAGACCCGCGAGCGTCGCCATCTCCGGCATGCACAACCCCGACGCGTAATTCGTCAACCGCACATACCGACCCAACTCCCGCGACGACTCGTCCAACGCCGCCCGCATCAACCGGAAGTTCTCCTGCGTCGCGTACGTCCCCGCGAACCCCTCCCTCGTCGCCCCCTCCGGCACGTAGTCCAACAACGACTGACCCGTCGACCGGATCACCGCGATCACGTCCGCACCCGCCCGCGCCGCCGCCTGCGCCTGCGGAATGTCCTCGTAGATGTCCCCCGTCGCCACGATCAGATACACCCACGGCCGCCGCACCGGATCCCCGAACCGCCGCACCAACCGATCCCGCTCCGCCCGCCGCCGATCGATGCGCCGCACCCCCGCCGCCACCGCCCGCCGCGCCGCCCGCCGCGCCACCGACGCCGACCTGCCCGACGGCACCACGAACCGCACCGACCCCGCCGCCGCCTGCTGCGCCAGCAACGTCACATCCGAGACCCGCTCCCGCGCCAACGCCTCGAACACCGGCACCGCCACCCCGTGCCCCAACCCCACATCCGCCACCACCGCGTCCACCAACCGGTTCACCCACGGAATACCGTCCGGATCAGCCCCCGTCACCCCGGCCAACCGCAACACCGCACGCTCCACCGACACCGTGGTGTGCCCCCGCGCCAACTCCACCACCGGCTGCCCGACCCGCCGCGCCAACTCCCGCGCCCGCGCCACCACCACCGGGTCCAGATCCAACTTGCCGGCCGCGAAGCCACCCACCTCAGTCACGACAACCCTTCCTCATAGATCACCTCACCGCGCAACACCGTCGCCCGGCACACCGGCAACGGCAGCGGATCCTGCTGCGGATCCTCAGCCACCAACACCGGCAACCCCCGCTGCACCCCCGCCGACGACGACCACACCGCGAACGTCGCCGGCGCCCCCAACGCCAACACCCCCTCGCTGTCCCGATGCACCGCCCGCCAACCACCCCGCGAATGCGCCGCGAACGCCGCCCGCACACTCATCCGCTGCACCGGGTTGTGATGCGCCACCGCCGCCCGCACCGACCCCCACGGATCCAACGGCGTCACCGGCGAATCCGACCCGAACGCCAACGCCACCCCCACCCCGTGCATCGCCCCCATCGGATTCGACGCCAACGACCGCGCCAACCCCAACCGCGCCTCGTACATCCGACCCGCACCACCCCACAACCGGTCGAACGCCGGCTGCATCGACGCCACCACCCCGAACTCCACGAACCCCGCGATCAACCGCCGATCCACGATCTCCGCATGCTCGATCCGATGCCGCGCCGCACGCACCCGCTCCGTACCCAGCTTCTCCGCCGCCCCCGCGAACCCCGCCAACACCGTCGAGATCGCCGCATCCCCGATCGCATGGAACCCGCCCTGCATCCCGTGCGCCGCACAGTCCAACAAATGATCACGAACCTGCTCCGCCGTCAGATACCCGTGACCACACCCCTCCCCGTCCACGTACGCCGCCGACACATGCGCCGTCCGCGACCCCAACGCCCCATCCGCGAACAGATCCCCACCCGCACCCACCGCACCCAACTCACGCGCCCGCGCCGCACCACCCAACTCACCCCAGTACCCGTACACCTCCGGCACCCCCGCACCCGACAGCGCCAACAGGCCCGTGAAGTCCTCCTCGTCCGAGATCTCCGGCCCACCGCACTCGTGCACCGCCGCGATCCCCAACGACGCCGCATGCCGCAACGCCACCCGCTGCGCCGCCACCCGCTGCGCCCGCGACACCGAGGCCCGCGCCACCGCCCGCACCACGTGATGCGCGTCCCGCCGCAACCACCCCGAGGCGTCGTACCCCGGTGCCGTCACCGCCTCCGGACACGCCGCCAACAACGCCGACGACACCAGCGCCGAATGGATCGACGCCTGCGACAGGTACACCCGCCGACCACCGGCCGCCCGATCCACCTCCGCCGCCACCGGCGGCACCGGCACCGACCACGTCGACTCGTCCCACCCGTGCCCCAGCACCACGGCGTCCGCGGGCAAACCCGCCGCGAACGCCGCCACCGCCGCCAGCAACTCCCCCGCCGACCGCACCCCGGACAGATCCAGCCCCGACAACGCCAACCCCGTGTCACTCACGTGCACGTGCGCGTCCACGAACGCCGGCGTCACCAACGCCCCACCCAGATCCACCACCCGGTCCGCCGCCGGAGCATCCGCCCCGGCACCCAACCAGACGATCCGCCCGTCCCGCACCAACAGCGCCGTCGCGGACGGATCCGCCGGGCAGTGCAACACGCCGGCCCGGTACAACGTCGAGGGGTTCTTCGTCATGGCCTCAGTCTGCCGCCAACCGGGCCTCGAAGAGCCCACGCACGCCCGGCACCTCACGCAGCAGACCCAACGCCAGCTCCGCGTGACCCGGCACATACCCGTTGCCCACCAGCATCGTCACGTCCGCCGCCAGGCCCTCCGCACCCAACGCCGCCGCCGCGAAACTCGTCGCCATCGAGAAGAACACCACCGTGCCGCCGTCCGCGGTCGCCAACACCGCGCCGTGCTCACACCCCGGCACGTCCACGCAGACCACCGTCACGTCCGCCGGCACTCCCAACGCCGAGGTCACCGCCACCGACAACCCCACCGGATCCCGCGCGTCGGCCACCACCACCTCGTCGGCCAGGCCCGCCGCCACCAACGCGTCACGCTCCGCGACCACCGGCACCACCCCGACCGTACGACCCGCACCCGCCCGCCGCGCCGCCGCCAGCGACAACGAACCGCTCTTGCCCGCACCGCCGATCACCGCCACCGAGACCGGCCCCAACCCCGCCGGCCGCTCCGCCACATACCGCCGCACCACCCGCTCGGTCAACGCCGGCGCCCCGCACACGTCCAGCACCGCCAGCGACAACTGCGGATCCAGATCCTCCGGCAGCACCGCCGCGATCGACCGGGCGAACAGGATCGCCCACCCCTCACACGGCACCTGCTCGCTGAGCCCGTCCCACCGCGCCAACCCGTCGGTGATCACCAGCGGCGTCAACGTCAACGACACCAGCGTCGCCACCCGCTCACCGGCCTTGAACCCCAACGGCGACCGACGCCCCGCCTGCGCCACCGTGCCGATCAGCATCCCGCCCGACCCGGTCACCGGGTTCTGCATCTTGCCCCGCGTCGCGATGATGTCGAGCACCTCCGCGCGCACCGCGTCCCCGTCACCACCGTGCTTGTCCCGCAACTGGCGGAAACTCGCCGCGTCCAGGTTCAGCCGCTCGACCGAGATCCGCACCTCGTTCGGGCCGATCTCCGACCGCGCGTCCAACCGCCAGGCCGCCTGCGGCAGCACACCCGCCGGTTCCACGACCCGGTGCAGACCTACTGGTGACGTCACGCCAACCTCCCTGTCCGACCGCCCGAAGCCCCGACATCAACTCGCATGACGGGAAAACTTCCGGCAGAATAATTCCTGTACCGAATATTTTCCAGTAACCTTCGGTCCGCTGACGAACCCGGACCGACCTGCACCCAGGTCGGACGACCATCGACACACCCGCAGGAGGGGCCGTGACCCAGACCCAACCGCCGGTGCAGGCCACCCCGGCGACACCCGAGCCGGCCCCCACCACCGCACCCACCGGCCAGCCCTACGAATACCGCCGCCACCGCCTCGTCGAACCCGACTGGACCCGCTTCCCCGGCTGGCGCGACGTCACCCGCGACCAGTGGGAAAGCGCCCAGTGGCAGCGCGTCAACTGCGTCAAGAACATCAAGCAGCTCCGCGCCCTGCTCGGCGACACCGTCGACGAGAGCTTCTACGCCGACCTCGACGCCGACCAACGCGCCCTGGCCACCATGTCCATGCTCGTACCACCCCAAATGATCAACACCATGGTGCCGGACGCCCCACCCACCACCGAGACGCTGCTGGCCGACCCGATCCGGCGATACATGATCCCCGTCGCCTCGGACCGACGCACCGACTGGCCCTCCCACCCGTACGCCACCCGCGACTCCCTGCACGAACACGACATGTGGGTCGCCGAGGGCCTCACCCACCGCTACCCCACCAAGGTCCTCGCCGAGCTGCTCTCCACCTGTCCGCAGTACTGCGGACACTGCACCCGCATGGACCTGGTCGGCAACTCCACCCCCGCCGTCGACAAACTCAAACTCACCCTCAAACCCGTCGACCGGTACGACGCCCACATCACCTACCTCAAGGCCCACCCCGGCGTACGCGACGTCGTGGTCTCCGGCGGCGACGTGGCCAACGTCCCGTGGCGCAACCTCGAGTCGTACCTGATGCGCCTGCTGGAGATCGAGACCATCCGCGACATCCGGCTCGCCACCAAGGCACTCATGGGCCTGCCCCAGCACTGGCTCCAGCCCGACGTCGTGGAGGGGCTGGAGCGGGTCGCCCGCACCGCCGCCCGACGGGGCGTCAACCTGGCCATCCACACCCACGTCAACCACGCCCAGTCGCTCACCCCACTGGTCGCCAAGGCCGCGCAGACCGCCCTCGACGTCGGCGTACGCGACGTCCGCAACCAGGGCGTGCTGATGCGCGGCGTCAACGCCAGCACCACCGAACTGCTCGACCTCTGCTTCGCGCTCCAGGGCGAGACGGGCATCCTGCCGTACTACTTCTACATGTGCGACATGATCCCCAACGCCGAACACTGGCGGGTCCCGGTCTGGCACGCCCAACAGCTCCAGCACGACATCATGGGCTACCTGCCCGGCTACGCCACGCCCCGGATCGTCTGCGACGTGCCCTTCGTCGGCAAGCGCTGGGTACACATGATCACCGAGTACGACCGCGAACGCGGCATCTCCTACTGGACGAAGAACTACCGCACCTCCATCGAGTCCGCCGACCTGGAGGCCCTCAACAAGCGGTACGCGTACTACGACCCGATCGACACCCTGCCGGACACCGGCCAACAGTGGTGGCGGACCCACCGCGACGACTGACCGGACCCGGCGTAGCCCGGTCGGTACCTCCTCCACCGACTGACGCCACGCCGCGAAGCGGGCCACCGGAACGTTCCGGTGGCCCGCTTCGGCGTACGTACGGTCACTTCTTGGTGAAGGCGTCCTTGGCGTCGCGGCCGGCGTCCTTGACCTTCTCACCGGCCTGACGGGCACGGGCCTCGGACTGCTCACTGGCGCCCTCGGCACGCATGCGCTCGTTGTCGGTCATGTCGCCGACGCGCTCCTTGGCGGCGCCGCTCAGTTCCTCGACCTTGTTCTTCGCCTTGTCGGTGAAGCTCATGTCGCCTCCCTGCCTCGGCGGCGCAGCGATCCGCTGCGCTCCTCACGGTCGTGTCCCCGCCCCCGATGATCTGAAACTGTTCTCGGAGCGGTGGTGCCGCGCACATCCGCTAGGGCATCCTAGGAAGCTAGGTGTACTGATCGTCGCGAGCTGCCGCCGCCCTCAGCGGGCTGTTGACCTGCCTTATGGCCGCTGTCGAGCTGAACCGTCCCTGCTACCGGAAGTCCCTGCCCTGGTCAGCGACGACTGGTAGCGCAGTTGGTCTGCCGGTTCCCGCCAGCCAGCTGAGACGTCATGCGCCCGGCCGTCGTCGCCGGCGGGCCCGCGTTCCCACTTCCCCACCCCTCGTTCTGGAGTGGAGCCCGATCCCCGTCCGCCTCCGACACGCCCACTCCGTCGGCCGCCGGGTCTGCCGACCACCTCCGTTCGTGCGTCACATCGCGCCGCCTCTGGCACGGACGCCACCAACCGCCCCCAACGGGATCCCACCACCGCCCCTCGAATGTGAACCTTGGACAGTTTCCGTTAGCTCGAAACGGAAACTGTCCAAGATCTTGAACCGATTCGTCCAGGCGCAGACCCTCCTGCTCTGCTTCAACCACCGCAACGGTCCGCGCCCAGAAGCAGTGCGGTGGTTGAAGCAGAGCAAAGGCGGCCGAGAGGTCACCCTCGCCGGGCCGAGCGACGCGGCAGATCGCCTGATCCGTCCGTGCCATCAGCTCGACAGTGCCCCTACCCCGAAGCCCTACCCCGAAGGATGGGCGGGTCAGGTCATGGGCCCAGCGTCCTTCGGGGTAGGGGGCGGTGGTGGCCAGACCACGACCTGGCCACCACTCACCACCGCACCGTCGAGCAGCCGGACAGGGAGCGTCCGTCAGGGCGACTCCTCGGCGGCTCCCAGCGACAGGATCTGCCAGTCCGCCAGGTCGGCGAGCATCTGGCGGTCGTGGGTGGCGACCACCACCGCCGCCGGGGTCTCCCGCAACGCGGCGGTCAACTCGTCCACCAGCAGCGCCGAGAGGTGGTTGGTGGGCTCGTCGAGGATCAACAGGTCGGGCAGCTCGGCCAGGCGCAGGGCCAGGTTCAGCCGCCGCTGCTGCCCCTGCGACATGCGGCCCACCGGAGTACGCAGCGCCTCCCGGTCCAGCAGGTGCGTCGCGCCCAGCGGCAGGCGGTCGGCCTCCCGGAGCCGACCTGCGGACTGGAGCCGACCCACGTGCTGGTCGTACAGGTCGCGGGCGAGCGCGGTCGACGGCCATGCCGGCACCTCCTGTCCCAGGTACGCCACCCGGGCCCGCCCCAGGTGCCGGACGGCGCCGGTGGAGGGTTCGAGGTTCTGGGCGAGCACCTCGAGCAGGGTCGACTTGCCGGCACCGTTGGGCCCGGTCACCAGCAGCCGCTCCCCACCGTCCAGGGTGAGCGTGACCGGCTGGTGCAGCCGCCCGGCCACCGTCACGTCGTCGCAGCGCAGCAACGGCGCCCCGGGCCGGGTCCGCAGCTCGGGCCAGCGCAGGCGCAGCGGCGGCTCGGGCACGGTGAGCCGGTGGGCGTCCAGGTCCTCCTGCCGGCGACGCAACGCCTGCACCACCCCGGGCGCCCGGGACTGGCGCTGATGCTTGCCGTGCCCCTTCTCCGGCCGCCAGCCGGTGCTGAGCCGCTGCCGTGCCTCGTTCACCGCCTCGGCCAGCCGCTGGTGTTCGGCCTGCTGGGCCTCGTAGTCGTGCAACCAGCGTTCCCGCTCGCGGCGACGGCCCTCCTGCCAGCCGGCGTACCCACCGGCGAAGACCCGTGGGCGGCCGTCCTCGCTGGGGTCGAGGTCGAGGAACTCCTCGGCCACGTCACCGAGCAGGGCCCGGTCGTGGCTGACCAGCACCACCCCGCCCGCGTGCTGACGCAGGCGCAGGGTCAGGAACGCCAGGCTGTCGGCGTCGAGATGGTTGGTCGGCTCGTCGAGCATCAGCAGGTCGTGCCGTGCCCCGAGCAGGCAGGCCAGGCGGACCCGGTAGCGCTGGCCGACCGACAACGTCGACAGCGGGCGCTGCCGGTCCGGGCAGGCGTCCAGCCCGGCCAGTGCCACGTCCACGCGGCGTTCCGCGTCCCAGGCGTCCAGTCGGGTGGCGGCGTCCAGCGCGACGGCGTACGCGGTGTCCGCGCCGGGCCGGCCCTCGGCCAGTCCCGTCGCCGCGTCGTCCAGCGCCCGCACCGCCTCCTGGGACTCCCGGATCGCTGCGGCGACCAGGGTGCCCACCGTCTCGCCGCTGCGGGCCTCCAGTGCCTGCCGGGCCACGCCGAGCGTGCCGACACGCTCCACCGTGCCCTGGTCCGGGGTGATTTCCCCGATCAGCACCCGGAGCAGGGTCGTCTTGCCCCGGCCGTTCTCGCCGACGACCGCCAGCCGCGAACGGGCGGAGACGGTCACGCTGACGTCGGACAGCACCACCCGTCCGCCCAGCACCACGCGTACGCCCTCGGCCCGGACATGCGCCCGGTCGCCGGCCGGCAGGCCGGGGGTCGAGTCCTGGGTGGGGTTCAGTTCAAGATTGTTCACTCTGCGCTCTTCGGCTCGTCGTGGAGCCGGGCAGCGTGATCAGGCCGCCCGGCGGGAACACCAGGACGGCGACACAGAGTGGAGCTAGAAGAAGCCGGTCAACCCTGCCGCCGTCAGCGGCCGGACCAGGGCTTCATCGAGAAGGCACAGGAGTACATGGCCACGATCCTATCCGACTCCTGGTTGACTGAGAACATGAGCGAGATCCTGCTCGTCCGACACGGCGAGACCACCTGGAGCGCCAGTCGCCGGCACACCTCGTACACGGATCTGGAGCTGACGCCCGACGGTGAGCGACAGGCCCGCGCGCTCGGTCCGGCGCTCGCCGGCCGGCGGTTCGCCGCGGTGCTGAGCAGCCCGCGCCGCCGGGCGCTGCTCACCGCGCAACTGGCCGGGCTGACCGTCACCAGCACCGACGAGGATCTGGCCGAGTGGCACTACGGCGACTACGAGGGCCGGACCACCGCCGAGATCCACGACGAACGGTCCAGTTGGAACGTGTGGACCGACGGGTGCCCCAACGGGGAGTCGCCCAGCGAGGTCGGCGAACGCCTCGACCGGCTGCTCGCCACGGTGCATCCGCTGCTCGACCGGGGTTCCGTCGCGGTGGTCGGGCACGCGCACTCGCTGCGCGTGCTGGGTGCCCGGTGGATCGGCCTGCCGCCGTCGGCCGGCGGGCTGCTCCGGCTGGACACCGCCACCATGAGCGTGCTCGGCCACGAGCACGGCCGGCGGGTCATCCTCCGGTGGAACCAGCCGCCTCCCCCGCCGACCGCGACCGTGAGCGACTCGACGGCTCGCCACTGATCTTCGGCGGGCGGCCTTCGTAGGGCGTGGAGAGCACCACCGTCGTCCGGGTGGTGACGTTCGCCGCGGTCCGGATCTCCTGGAGTACGCGTTCCAGGTCGACCGGACCGGCCACCCGCACCAGCAACAGGTAGAAGTCCTCCCCCGCCACCGAGTAGCACGAGTCGATCTCGGGCAGGTGCGCGAGGCGTACCGGGGCGTCGTCCGGCTGCGACGGGTCGAACGGCCGGATCGCCACGAACGCGGTCAACGGCAGGTCGAGCGCCTCGAACGAGACCCGCGCGGTGTAGCCCTTGACCACACCGCGCTGTTCCAGCCGGCGTACCCGCTGGTGCACGGCCGAGACGGACAGACCCACCTTCTCCGCGAGATCCGTGTACGACTGCCGGCCGTCCGTGGTCAGCGCGGCGACGATGGCCCGGTCGATCTCCTCCACGGCGTGCAACCTACCGGGAAAGGCCCGTCCGCGCGACGACGAACCCACCCGAGGGCAGGCGCGGTCACTCCTTGGCCAGGGCCCGGGAGATCACCAGACGCTGGATCTGGTTGGTGCCCTCCACGATCTGGAGCACCTTGGCCTCCCGCATGTAGCGCTCCACCGGGTGGTCGGCCACGTACCCGGCGCCGCCGAGCACCTGCACCGCGTCGGTGGTCACCCGCATCGCCACGTCGGTGGCGAAGAGTTTCGCCTTGGCCGCCTCGATCGAGTACGGCCGTCCGGCGTCGCGCAGCCGGGCGGCGGCGAGCGTCAACGCCCGGGCGGCGGAGATCTGCGTGGCCAGGTCGGCGAGGGTGAAGCCGAGGCCCTGGAAGTCGATGACGGCACGGCCGAACTGGCGACGTTCCCGGGCGTAGCCGACCGCGTAGTCCAGCGCCGCCTGGGCCAACCCCACCGCGCAGGCGGCGATGCCGAGGCGGCCGGAGTCCAGGGCGGACATGGCGATGGTGAAGCCGGCGCCCTCGCCGCCGATCAGCCGCTCCGCCGGCACCCGCGCGTCGTCGAAGACGAGCTGCGCCACCGGTGACGACCGCAGTCCCATGGTGCGCTCGGCGGCCTGCGGGTGGAGACCGGGAGTGGCCCGGTCGAGCAGCAGGCAGGAGATGCCCCGCGGACCGGGTACGCCGGTGCGGCAGAAGACGTTGTAGAAGTCGGCCACCTGGGCGTGGGTGATCCATGCCTTGGTGCCGGTGACCACGTACGCGTCGCCGTCGCGGACCGCCTTGGTGGTCAGCGCGGCGGCGTCCGAGCCACCCTGCGGTTCGGAGAGGCAGTACGCGCCGAGGAGTTCGCCGCCGATCATGTCGGGCAGCAGCTTGCGCTGGGCGTCGTCGCCGAACGTGGCGACCGGGTGGCAGGAGAGCGTGTGCACGCTGACCGCCTCGGCGACCGCCAACCAGCGGCTCGCCAGGATCTCCAGCACCTGGAGGTAGACCTCGTACGGCTGGGCGGCGCCGCCGTACTCCTCCGGATAGGGCAGGCCGAGCAGACCGGCCCGGCCCAGGGTGCGCAGCAGCTCGCGGGGGAACTCGGCGCGCTGCTCGAACTCGACGGCCTTCGGGGCCAGCTCGCGGTCGGCGAGTTCGGTGGCCAGCTCCAGCAGGTCGTGGGCCTCTTCGGTGGGCAGGATCCGGTCGACGGTCATAGCGTGGTGAGCTCCGTGGGATGGTGGTGAGCTGTCGTACGCCGTGGCAGCTTCTGGCTCCCACCCGCTCAGCTTAACGTTCGTTCGGGTGACGGGCACGGACGGTGCGGGTCGTGTCGACCACCGACCGACCGGCCTCGCGGTCAGTCCATCAGCCAGAGACAGAACGGGTGGCCGTGCGGGTCCAGGCAGACCCGCACGTCGTCCTGCGGCTGGAACTCGGCCAGCGTGGCACCACAGGCCAGCGCGTGCTCCAGGGCGGCGGCCAGGTCTTCGACCCCGATCTCCAGATGCATCATCATCTGCTGCCGGTCCGCCTCGGCCGGCCAGGTCGGCCGCACGTACGCCCGCTCGCGCTGGAAGGACAGGCCCACCCCGCCCTCGGGCCCGCGCAGGATGACGTCGTCGGCCTCCTCGACCTCCACCGTCCAACCGAGCAGTCGCGCGTAGAAGCGGGACAGCGCCGCCGGGTCGGGTGTGTCCAGGTTGACCGTGGTCAGCGCGAGTCGGGGCCTCGTGGTCATCGCGTCCTCCTGGATCGCGCCGTCGACGTGCCGTCGACCGCGAACGTCGGTGGGATGTGCCAGGCTGTCGGGCGTGGCACAGCAGACCCCGATCATGCTCGTCGACGCGCCCAGTCTCTACTTCCGGGCCTACTTCGGCATCCCCGAGTCGGCCGCGCGGACCGCCGACGGCCAGCCGGTCAACGCCGTACGCGGTTTCCTCGACATGCTCGCCCAACTGGTCCGCACCCGGCGGCCGGGCCGGATGGTGTGCGCGATGGACCACGACTGGCGGCCGGACTGGCGGGTCGCGCTGCTGCCGTCGTACAAGGCGCACCGGGTGGCCCCCGAGGGCGGCGAGGTCGTGCCGGACACCCTCAGCCCGCAGGTGCCGATGATCCTGGACGTGCTCGACGCCCTCGGCATCACCGTGGTCGGCGCGACCGGATACGAGGCCGACGACGTGCTGGGCACGCTCTCGGTCACCCAACCCGGCCCGGTCGAGGTGGTCTCCGGCGACCGTGACCTGTTCCAGCTCGTCGACGACGCCCGTGGGGTGCGGCTGCTCTACATCGGGCGGGGCGTGGCCAAGCTGGACGACTGCGACGACACCGCCGTCCGGGCCCGCTACGGGGTGGCCGCCGACCGGTACGCCGACTTCGCCGCGCTGCGGGGCGACCCCAGTGACGGGCTGCCGGGCGTGGCCGGCGTCGGCGAGAAGACCGCCGCCCGACTGATCGAGCGGTACGGCGACATCGCCGGCATCCTGGCCGCGCTGGACGATCCGGCCTCCGGTTTCGCGCCCGGCCTGCGCACCAAGCTCGACGCCGCCCGCGACTACCTGGCAGTGGCACCGAAGGTGGTGCGGGTCGCCCTGGACGTGCCGCTGCCGTCGCTGCCCACCGAGTTGCCGACCGCACCGGCCGACCCGGAACGCCTGGTCGAGCTGGCCGAGCGGTGGAACCTGGCCGGCTCCACCCGCCGCCTGGTCGACGCCCTCGCCAACCGCACCACGACGGGCTGACGGACAACCCGTTCCACGAGAACTCACATACGGGGTTTATCGCGCGCACCTATGGACGGGGCATCGCATCGACAGACGACAATTGATGTGTCGTCGACTCGATCGGGGGATCCCGCCATGGTCAGATTCCGCGCCCTGTGGCCGGCGCTGCTGGTCGCCGTCTGCGTGACCGTGCTGGCGCCGACGACGCTCGCCCGCGCCTCCACGGCGAACCCCTCATCGACCGCCGACCCGGCCACCGTCATCTGCCCGGTCTCCGTGGTCATGCACGGATCCGCCTACATGACCACCATCGTGGTGGTGAACACGGGCTCGGCGCCCCTCGTCGACTGGGCCGTCCGCTTCACCGCACCGCTCCCCGCATACGTCCATCCCTACGCGGAGAACGGCACCCTGACTCTCGTGGGCACCACCGGCACACTCACTCCGGCGTGGCCTCCGTACACCAACACCCTCGCGCCCGGCGCGGCTGCCATCATGCGCTTCAGCGGCGTCGCCTTCATCGCGACTCAGCGACCGACCGCCTTCGAGGTCGGCGGCACGCCCTGTCAGGTCGCCTACTACACCTGACAGGGCGACGAGCCCGGATCATCTGCGCGCGCGAGCTGCGATCAGGCCACCTCGCGCAGGTAGCCGTCGATCGAGGCGGCCAGCACCTCCGCACCGGGACGCGCCCACACCTGCGCGTTGAAGACCTCCACCTCGATCGGGCCGGTGTAGCCGGCCGCGTCGACCGCCTCGCGCATCCGGCGCAGCTCGATGCAGCCGTCGCCGGGCAGCGCCCGCCCCAGCAGCACGCCCTCGGGCAGCGGGGTGATCCAGTCGCAGACCTGGAACGAGGCGATCCACTCCCCCGCGCGGGCGATCTGGTCGTGGACGGTGTCGTCCCACCACACGTGGTAGGCGTCCACCACCACGCCGACCACGCCCGGGTCGAACCGTTCGGCGATGTCGAGGGCCTGGCCGAGGGTGGCGATGACGCAGCGGTCGGCGCTGAACATCGGGTGCAACGGCTCGATGGCGAGCGTCACCCCGGCGGAGTCGGCGTACGGGGCCAGTTCGGCGACGGCGTCGGCCACCCGGGCCCGGGCCCCGTCGATGTCCTTGCTGCCCGGGGGCAGTCCGCCGGAGACCAGCACCAGCACGGGCGCGCCGAGCGCGGCGGCCTCGTCGACGGCGCGCCGGTTCTCGTCCCACCAGTCGTCGGCGGTGAAGAACCCGCCCCGGCACAGCGTGGTGACCGCCAGCCCGGCGTCGCGGACCAGCTTGGCGGCACGGTCCACGCCGTACTCGGCGACCGGCTCGCGCCACAGGCCGATGCCGGGCACCCCGGCGTCGACGCACCCGGCCACGACGTCGGGCAGCGCCCAGTGCGTGGCGGTGGCCTGGTTGAACGAGAAGCGGGCCAGCTCCGGGCGACCGGCGCTCACTGGGCCACCCCCGCCACCTGGAAGAAGGCCCGGGCGCGGGCGGCGGCCTGCTCGGCGTCGGGCAGCAGGCCGGCGGCGTCGGCCAGGGTGAGCAGGGTGGCCAGGTGCGCCGGCGACCGGCCGGACTGGAGGCCGCCGACCATGGTGAAGTGGTCCTGGTGACCGGCCAACCAGGCGAGGAAGACGATGCCGGTCTTGTAATACCAGGTCGGGGCCGCGAACAGGTGCCGGGCCAGTGGCACGGTGGGCGCGAAGATCTCGTCGTACGCGGTCAGGTCGCCCCGGTCGAGGGCGGCGAACGCGGCCGAGGCGGCCGGGGCGATGGCCGCGAAGACCCCCAGCAGCGCGTCGGAGTATCCGTCCGCGTCGCCCCGGATCAGCTCCGGGTAGTGGAAGTCGTCGCCGGTGTAGAGGCGTACGCCGGCCGGCAGTCGGCGGCGCAACGCCACCTCGCGTCCGGCGTCGAGCAGCGACACCTTGATCCCGTCCACCCGGGCGGCGTGTGACTTGAGCAGCTCCACCACGGTGTCGGCGGCCAGGTCCAGGTCGGTCGAGCCCCAGTAGCCGCTCAACGCCGGGTCGAACATCGGGCCGAGCCAGTGCAGCACCACCGGCCGGTCGGCGGCGGACAGCAGGTCGTCGTACACCCGCAGGTAGTCCTCGGGGCCACGGGCGGCGGCGGCCAGGTGGCGGCTGCACATCAGCACCGGCACCGCACCGGCGGCCTGCACGTCGTCGATCTGCTCGCGGTAGGCGGCGGTGACCTCGGCGAGGGTGACCGGGCCGGCCGGGAGCTGGTCGGTGGCGGCACCGGCGACGATCCGGCCGTCGGCCGCCCGGGCCTCGGCCGCGCTGCGCCGGATCAGTTCGCGGGTGGCCGGGTAGTCCAGGCCCATGCCGCGCTGCGCGGTGTCCATCGCCTCGGCCACCCCCAGCCCGTACGACCAGAGGTGGCGACGGAAGGCGAGCGTGCTCTCCCAGTCGACGACGGCGGGCGTACCCGGGGTGTTGTCGGCCTGCGGGTCGGCCACGACGTGCGCGGCGGCATAGGCGATCCGGCTGCGCGGCGGGCCGTCGGGGCGGGGGTGCCCGGCGCCACCGGCCAGCCGCAGTCGCCCGCCACCGGGCAGGTTGACCTCGGTGGCGCTCACAGCGACAGCTCCGGGATCTCGACGCGGCGCCCCTCGCGGGCCGATACCAGACCCAGCTCGGCCAGTTGCACGCCGCGCGCCCCGGCCAGGAAGTCCCACGGGAACGGCTCGCCGACGGCGACGTGCCGCAGGAACGCCTCCCACTGCACCTTGAAGCCGTTGTCGAACTCCTCGTTGTCCGGCACTTCGGTCCACTGCGACCGGAAGTCCTCGGTGGCCGGCAGGTCCGGGTTCCACACCGGCTTCGGGGTGACCGCGCGGTGCTGCACCCGGCAGCGACGCAGTCCGGCCACCGCGCTGCCCTGCGTGCCGTCGACCTGGAACTCGACCAGTTCGTCCCGGTGCACCCGGACGCACCAGGAGGAGTTGAGCTGGGCGATCACGCCGCCGGCCAGCTCGAACACGGCGTACGCGGCGTCGTCGGCGGTGGCCGCGTACGGGCGACCCCGCTCGTCGACGCGCTGCGGGATGTGCGTGGCGACGGTGGCCGAGACGCTGCGGACCTCGCCGAAGAGTTCCGCCAGCACGTAGTGCCAGTGCGGGAACATGTCGACCACGATGCCGCCGCCGTCGGAGGCCCGGTAGTTCCACGAGGGACGCTGGGCGGGCTGCCAGTCGCCCTCGAAGACCCAGTAGCCGAAGTCGCCGCGCACCGACAGCACCTGACCGAAGAAGCCGCCGTCGAGCAGCCGCTTGAGTTTGCGCAGCCCGGGCAGGAAGAGTTTGTCCTGCACCACGCCGGTGCGGATGCCGGCGGCGTTCGCGGCACGGGCCAGGTCCAGTGCGGCGGCGGTGTCCTCGGCCAGCGGCTTCTCGGTGTAGATGTGCTTGCCGGCCTCGATGGCCTGCCGGATCGCCTTCTCCCGCTGCTGGGTGACCTGCGCGTCGAAGTAGATCTCGACGTCGTCGCGGGCCAGCGCAGCGCTCAGGTCGGTGGTCCAGTCGGTCAGGCCGTGCCGGTCGGCGATCTCCCGCAGCTTGGCCTCACTGCGGCCGACCAGCACGAGGTGCGGCCAGAGGGTGGTGCCGTCGGGCAGCCGTACGCCGCCGGCGTCGCGGATGGCCAGCAGGGAGCGCACCAGATGCTGCCGGTATCCCATCCGGCCGGTGACGCCGTTCACGATGATGCCGATCGACCTGCGGGTCATGGGGGTCCTTCCGTCGTACACGCTCAGGTAAGCGCTTTCCCCGCGTAGCCTAGGCCGGACGGTCACGCCTGGGCAAGCGCTCTCCCGGCAGCGATATTTCCGGCACCCACCACCCACCGACCGGTGCCGGCCACCGTCTCGACACCGTGCGAAGCGCGCTGAGCTGGGCCGCGACCAGCGGTGTGAGCTGCCGGAACCGGCCCCCGAGCGGGAGACCCCGACTGCGGTACGGTGACGCTGGCCGCAGGCGCGCGGCGTGAGCGCAAGGGGGCGGTACGTGGCGACTCTGTCCGATGTGGCCCGGCGGGCCGGCGTCTCCCCCGCCACCGCCTCTCGGGTGATCAACGGCAGCAGCAAGCCGGTCACCGTCGAGTTGCGGGAGCGGGTGCTCCAGGCCGTCGCCGAGTTGCAGTACGTGCCCAACGCCCACGCCCAACTGCTCGCCCGCTCGCACCGGGGCGCGGTCGGCGTGATCGTGCACGACGTCTCCGACCCGTACTTCTCCGAGATCACCCGGGGCCTGCAACGGGTCGCCACCGACCAGGGTCGGCTGCTGATGATCTGCAACAGTTACCGCGACCCGGAACGCGAGTTGGAGTATGTCGAGCTGCTGCGCGGGCACCAGGTGGCCGCCATCATCCTGGCCGGCTCCGGCTACCACGACACGGAGTTCACCCGCCTGCTCAACGGCAAGCTGACCGCGTACGAGGCGACCGGCGGGCGGGTCGCGGTGATCGGCCGGCACGAACACTCCGGCGACGCGGTGATGCCCGACAACCGCAGCGGCGCCCGGCTGCTCGGGCAGGAGCTGTGCCGGCTGGGCCACGACCGGATCGGGGTGGTGGCCGGCCCCCAGGTGTTGACCACCACCACCGACCGGTTGACCGGGCTGCGCGAGGAACTCACCGCCCACGGCCGCGAACTGCCGGAACACCGCATCCGGTACGCCGAGTTCGACCGCGACAGCGGTGCCGCCGCCACCGCCGCCCTGCTCGACGCGGAACCGGAGCTGACCGCCATCGCGGCGCTCAACGACTCGATGGCGATCGGCGCGCTGGCGCTGCTGCGCTCGCGCGGGCTGGCGGTGCCCGACCGGGTCAGCGTCGTCGGCTTCGACGACATGCCGATGGCCCGGGACGTCACCCCGACGCTGACCACGATCCGGCTGCCGCTGGTGGAGATGGGCGCGCGGGCGATGGCGCTGGCCCTGGACCCGGGTGCGGACCGCCCCCGGGTGGAGTCGCTCGCCGCCGAGCTGGTCCGCCGGGACAGTTCCGCCCCGCCAACCGGCTGACCGCCGGGCCGCCGCGATCGGGTTGCGCGGCTGAGATAGACGTAGTGCCATGCGTAGATTACTGATCTCCGCCGCGCTCGCCGTGGCGATGGTGGCCGGTGCCACCGGGCCGGCGGTGGCGGCCCCTCCGGACAGCCCCGCGCCCCGGCCCGCCGCCACCGGCTGGTCCATGGCCGGCGGCGAGCTGACCTGGCGTTCGAGCACCCGGGTGCCGGTCGGTGGTGCCGCGGTCGAGTTCTGGTCCGGTGACCGGCGGCTCGGCCAGGCCCGCCCGCACCCGGACGGACGCACGTTCAGCCTGCCGCTGACCGGGCCGGTCGAACCCGACCAGCTCAGCGTGCGGGCCGGCGGCCGACGGCTCGACGGGGCGGCTCCACCGGCCGCCCGTCGGTCGGGGCCGGTCCCCGCCGCACCCGCTCCGCAGCCCGCCGCCGCCGTCGATCCCGGCGTCCCCGGACCCCACGCACCGATCACCGGCGAGTACGACCTGCCCGCCGTCACGCTGCCGGACTTCCCGGAGAAGGTGGAGATGCGCGCCGTCGTGGTCGCGCCGCAGCGGGCCGCCGGTGCCCGACCGCTCGCGGTGTTCCTGCACGGCCGCCACACGAACTGCTACCAGAGCGGTTCCGACGATCTGTTCCTCCAGTGGCCCTGCCCGGACGGCACCGATCCGATCCCCAGCCACCGGGGCTACCTCCAGGCGCAGCGGCTGCTCGCCTCGCAGGGTTACCTGACGGTCTCCATCTCGGCCAACGGGATCAACGGCCAGGACTGGGCCCTCGAGGACGGCGGCGCCCAGGCCCGCTCCTCGCTGGTCCGGCTGCACCTGGCGAAGTGGGCCGACTGGGCCGGTGCCGGCCGCGCCGCCGCGCCGGACATCGTGCGCGCGGCACCCCGCGCCGACCTGTCCCGGGTGCTCCTGGTGGGTCACTCCCGGGGCGGCGAGGGCGTCAACCGCGCCGCGATGGACTCGCTCACCCCGCCGCCGGCCGCCGTCGACGGCTACTCGGGCCGGGTCCGCTGGACCGTACGCGGTCTGCTGCTGATCGGTCCGACCATCTTCGGCCACAACCCGGTGCCGGACGTCCCGTCGGTAACGATCCTGCCCGGCTGCGACGGTGACGTCCTCGACCAGCAGGGCCAGATCTTCGTGGACGGCACGCGCGGGGTCAGCTCCGGCCGCGCGTTGCACAGTGCGCTCTACGTCATCGGCGCCAACCACAACTTCTTCAACACCGAATGGACGCCCGGACAGGCGGTGGCCCCGTCGTGGGACGACTTCTTCACCGACGACGGCGGCCCGGATGCCGTCTGTGATCCCGGCACCCCGACCCGGCTCACCGCCGCGCAGCAGCAGACCGTCGGCGCCACCTACATCGCCGCCGCCGCACGGCTCTTCGTCGCGGGCGACGACCGGGTCCGACCACTGCTCGACGGCAGCGGTCGACGCGCCCCCTCGGCCGACCCGGCCCGGGTGCGCAGTCACGCGCTCGGCGGCAACCGCACGCCGGTCCTGACGCCGGATGCGTCGACCAGGCTCTCCGGCGGGGCTCGCCTCTGCGAACAGGTCACCTTCGACCCGCAGCGGTCCTGCCTCGACCCGGACGACCGCAACGCGCAGTTCGCGCACTTCGTGCCGTTCTACTGGAACGTGCCCGACGCCGACCGATACGCGGCCGAGCTGACCTGGTCCCGCGCCGGCACCCCGATCCGGCTGGCGCCACCCCGGCCGGTATCCGCCGCCGGTGCCCGGGAGCTGGCACTCCGCGTCATCGTCCCGCCCAACACCACCGACAACCGGTGGGACGTCACCGTCGTCGGCACCGACGGACGGCGCACCCGGCTCGGCGAGGTCCGGGTCGACGGCCTGCCCGGGACCGGGTACACGACCTCGTACTGGGCACAGGAGGTGCGGGTGCCGCTGAAGGGCGCCCCCACCCGGCTCGCCGCAATCGAGATCACCCCGCGCAGCGCGACCGGCCGCGCCTGGCTGCTCGACGCGTGGGGATGGGCGCCGGGTACGCCCGACCCACGCCCGGCCCCCCTGCCCCGCCTCGACGTCGGCACCCTCCAGGTGTCCGAGGGCGACTCCGGCACCCGGACGCACGAGATCCCGGTGTCGTTGACCGGACGCGGCAGCGGCGCGGTACGGCTGTACCTGCTCGACCCGGTGACCCTCGAGACGCGCACCTGGACGGCCACCGTGCGGCCCGGTCAGCGCCGCATCCCGGTGCCGGTCGAGGTGGTCGGGGACACGCTGTGGAACTACACCGAGCAGTACACCTTGTCCGTCAAGACGGACCGGGGCGTGGTGGTCGGCGACTACGTCGGTGGACTCGACGTCCGCAACGACGACCCGGTGCCGGTGCTCACCGTCGAGTCCCGTGAGGTGCGCGTCGCCGAGGGCGAACTGTTGAGCTGGCGCCTGTCCGCGTCGGCGCCGACCGAGCAGGGGCTGTTCCTGTCCACCTGGCCACAGGCGCCCAGCGCCGGGCCGGAGTTGTCCACCCTGGACGTGGACCCGGAGTGGTTCACCAACTACGCGAACGAGTCGGTGCAGCCGGAACGGCCGTTGTCGCAGACCTGGCTGATCCCGTACGTGGTGATTCCGGCCGAGACCGGCGTCGGTGAGGTCATCGTGCCGACGATCGCCGACTCGGTTACCGAGCCGGACGAGTGGATCGAGCTGGCCTTCACCGGGCGCGAGAACGGGCCGATCGTGGACGTGGTGCTGACCGGAGTGGTGACCGGCGGCTGACCGGTGACCGGCGGCACCGGACGCATACCCTGGTCCGGTGCCGCCGCTCAGCCCCACCCAACAGGTCCTCACCGCCGACGACGTGGCCGACTACGTCCGGGCCTCGTTCGGCCCCGACCGCAAGGTCCGCGACTGTGCGCCGCTGACCGGCGGCGGCTTCGCCACCGTGTGGTGGGTCCACCTCGACGACGACCGCGAGGTCGTGCTCAAGGTGGGCCCGCCGCCCCGCGCCCGGCTGCTGCGGTACGAGACCGGGCTGCTCGCCGCCGAGGCCCGCTACTTCCGGCTGGTCGCCGACGGCGCACCGACGGTGCCGGTGCCGGCCGTGCTGCACCACGGCGTGCACCCGCGCCTCGGCGAGTGGCTGGTCACCAGCCGACTGCCCGGCCGCGCCCTGCCCGACCTGGACGTCGACGACGCACCGGCCCGCGCCGACCTGGGCGCGGCGACGGCGGCCGTGCACCGGATCACCGGCGACCGGTTCGGTTACGACGCGGGCCGCAGCGGCGGGACGACCTGGCGGGCGGCGTTCACGGCGATCATCGATGACCTGCTCGCCGACGCCGCCGACTGGGACATCGCACTGCCCGCCCCGCCGCAGCGGTTCCGCGCGCTGGTGGCCCGGCACGGTGACCTGCTCGACCAGGTACGCCGCCCGGCGCTGCTGCACTTCGACTGCTGGGACGGCAACGTGCTGGCCGCGCCGGACGCCACCGGCGCGTACCGGATGTGCGGGCTGGTCGACGGCGAACGGTTCCTCTACGGCGACCCGCTGCTGGACCTGGTCTCGCCGCTGCTGTTCCGGCGGGCCGAGGACGAGCCGACCCATCCGTTCCTGCGCGGGTACGCCGAGGCCACCGGCACGCCGCTCGTCTTCGACGACGGGGTGCGCCGCCGGTTGGCGCTGTACCGGATGCACCTGCACCTGCTGATGACCGTGGAGATGCCGAGTCGGGGCATCACGCCCGACAACGACCCGGGGCGGCACACGCTGCTGGCCGACCTGGTGGCGCGCGACCTCGCCGACCTGTCCGACGACTAACCTGCGGTGGCCTCGACGGCGAAGGCCAGCACGACCAGGGTGCCGTTGCTGACCGCGTGGGCCAGGATCGGCACCCAGAGGTTGCGGTACCGGTGCAGCAGCCAGGCGAAGATGAGCCCGGCGACGAGCGCACTGATGGTGTTGAAGAACCGGGGCAGGTGCGCCACGGCGAAGAAGGCCGAGGAGAGGACGATGGCGGCGACGGCAGGCATCCGGGCCGCCAGTCCGCGGAAGAAGACGCCCCGGTAGAGGACCTCCTCGTAGACGGGTGAGGCGACGGCACCGAAGGCGAACGCGAAGGTGAACTGCGCCAGGAGGCTCCCGGCGGGGTAGCCGCCCTCTCCACCGCCGCCCTCGGTGAGCGCGGTGGGCAGCACCAGCAGCAGGCCGAGGGTCAGCGCGGCCTTGGCCAGGCCCCATCCGGCGGCGGCGCCGACCTGGGCCCGGTCGGGGCGCTCCAGCAGCAGCGGTCGGCGGATCGCGCCGAAGCGGTGCCAGGTGACCAGCAGGCCGACGGCCAACTGGGTGCCGTTGATCAGGACCCAGGCGATGCTCGTGGCCGCCATCTCGGACATGCCCAGCCGGGCCGGTCCCTGTGCCAGGAAGTCCGCCACGGCCGAGTTGGCCAGGCCGATGCCGACGAGGAACACCAGGGCCATGTCGAGGTAGGTGAATCGAGGGGCGTGGGTGATCGGGGTGGTCCGGCCCGGTGCGGAACTGCTCATGAGAGCTAGATTAGGTCGCTGACCTATATCGGTCAAATGACCGATCATCTATGATCGCTGGCGTGCCGAAGGTTGTGGATCATGAGGAGCGGCGGCGGCATCTCGGTGCCGCCGCCTGCACAGTGCTCGCCCGCTCGGGCTCGGTCGGGATGACCGTCCGGGCGGTCGCCACCGAGGCCGGCATGGCGCTGGCGACCGCTCAGCACTACCTGCCGACCAGGGAACGCATGGTGCAGGCGGCCATCGCGCACCTCGCCGAACGGGTGACGCGCCGGGCGCAGACGATCCCGGCGGACGCCATCACCGTGGACGTCCTCCGGCAGGCGGCGTGCGAAATCGTCCCGCTGGACGACGAGCGGACCTTCGAGGCCCGGGTCTGGCTCGTCCTGACCGCCGAGGCGCTGGTCGACGCGCAGATAGCGGAGATCCTCGCCGAGAGCGAGGCGGCCCTGCGGGCCAACCTCGAACGGTTGCTCACCCGGGGTCGGGCCGACGGCGACCTCGGGGCGCACGTCGAACCGCGCGCCGAGGCCGCCGCGCTGACCACCCTGACCGACGGCATCACGGTCCGGATCCTGACCACCGGCCTGAGTCCCGCCGACGCCCGCACGGAGATCGACACGCACCTCGCCCGACTCGCGCCGGCAGCCGGTTGACGGCGGCACCCGGTCCCGCCGTGCCCACGCTCGACGGCGGGACGCCCGGCCTCGCCACCACACCGCGAACGCCACCCGCCCGGCCGCCGTCAGGCAGGGCGGGTCGGCGGCTCACCGCGCGGGCGCGAAGGGGGCCAGCGGGTTGGTCAGGGCGCCGACGAGTTGCAGGGCGGCCGACGGGTCGGAGAGGTCGACCATCTGCTGGTTGTCGCGCAGTTGCAGCCGGTTGAGGCAGGAGAGCGCGAACTCCGGGGCGAACAGGTCGTAGCGGGCCAGCCGGTCGGCCAGGTGCGGCACCTGGTCGGCGTACGCGGTGGCGCAGTCGGCGACCGCCCGCCAGAACGTCTCCTCGTCCATCACGCCCTGCGCGACCAGGGTGGCGCTGAGGAAGCGGAAGAAGCAGTCGAAGACGTCGGTGAAGATGGAGAGCAGCTTCATGTCCTCCGGGATGTCGGCCCGGATGCGCTCCACGGCCGCCGGCAGCTCCGCCTCGGCGCTCATCACCACGATCTCCTCGGCGATGTCCTTGAAGATCACCCGCTCGACCGCGCCGTCCCGCAGCACCATGATGACGTTCTCGCCGTGCGGCATGAAGGCCAGGTCGTAGGCGTAGAAGGCGTGCAGCAGCGGGGTCAGGTAGGCATTCAGGTAGCGGCGCAGCCACTCGGTCGGCGCCAGTTTCGAGGCGGCGACGAGTTCGGCGGCGAACGAGCGCCCGTCGGCGTCCACGTGCAGCAACGACGCCATGGTGGCCAGCCGTTCGCCGGGGGCGAGGCCGGGCACCGGGCTCTCCCGCCAGAGTGCGGCCAGCATCTTGCGGTACGGCGAGTAGCGGTCGGTCGCCGCCTCGTACTGCCGGTGCCGGTAACCGACGGCGGCCCGCTCCCGCAGGATGGTCAGGCCGGTGGCGCCGAAGACCGCGTCGCCGGCGACCAGCTCCGCGAGCCAGTCGTTGATCGCCGGGGTGGCCTCCATGTACGCGGCCGACAGTCCCCGCATGAAGCCCATGTTCAGCACCGACAGGGCGGTCTTGACGTAGTGCTGCTGCGGCGCGCTGACGTTGAAGAAGGTCCGGATGGACTGCTGGGCCAGGTATTCGTCCGGCCCCTCGCCGAGGTGCACCAGACGGCGGCGGGCCACCTCACCGGCGAACGTCACCGACATCTTGTTCCACCACTGCCACGGGTGCACCGGCATGAGCAGGTAGTCGTCCAGGTCCAGACCGAGGTCACGCATCGTGTCGGCGAACCGGGACAGGGTCGCCTCGCCCAGTTCCGCCCGCAGGAAGCTCGCGTATTCCAGGTCGGCGGCGCTGGTGAAGGTGGCGTGGTCGCGGTGCGCGGCCACCCAGACGAGCCGGACCGGATGGGCGGCCTCCGGGGCGTAGCGGTGGTACTCGTCGACGCCGAAGCCGAGGCGGCCGTTGTTGGCCACGAAGCACGGGTGGCCTTCCGTCATCGACGTCTCGATCACCTGGAAGTCGGCCTCGACCAGCTCGGCGGCGCTGGGCAGCGCGCGGTCCAGCTTGTACGCGGCACCGGCCAGCGTGGAGGTGATCTCCTCCAGGTAGACGGGCAGGATCCGGTCGGCGAGCCCGAGCGCGTCGCGCAGCTCCAGGCAGAGGTCGACGGCGTCCAGCGGCAGCGACTCGTCCCCCCGGTGCCGGGTGATGCTCTCCGGGTCGATGTCCCAGTGCTCCAGCGCCAGCACCCGCGCGGCGAAGCGGTACCGCACCGCGCCGGAGTCGCCGCTCACCGCGTACCACCGGCGGCCGTGCGCGTCGGCGGGCCCGGCGGCCGGGTCGACCGGCTCGGGGGTCAGCAGCCGCTCGTGGGTGAACTCGGCGAGGGCCTTGCGCACCAGCAGCCGGTTGACCCGCTCCCAGGTCTGCGGACGCAGGTGTGCGACCGGTGCGGACGAGGCGGGGGTGGTCACGATGATGCTCCTTCGCTACGGGTCGCGGCGACGAACCGTTCCCGGGTGCAGATGCTCAACAGCGCCGTCTTCTCCGGCTTGTCGATCGGGCCGGTCACCTCGAACCCGACCGCCGCGTTGAGCGCGTGCACGGCGGTGTTGCGCACGTCCGGCTCGACCACGACCCGACGGGTGGCGGGGTCGGTGAAGAGCCAGGCCATCACGGTGGTGATCACGGCGGTGGTGAAGCCGTGCACGGGGGTGTCGGTGGGCGCGCAGAGGAAGTGCATGCCGACGTCGCCGGGCTGCGCGTCGTAGAGGCCGACCAGCTCCACCCGGGCCGGGTCGTAGCGTTCGGCGAGGAACGCCGGCTCGCCGCGCCACAGGCCGAGGAAGGCGTCGTGGTGCGGGTGGGCGGCGATCGCGCCGTACTCGGCCGCGACCCGGTCCAGGTCGGCGTCCTGCATCATCCAGAACGCCGCCTTGGGGTGGGTGACCCAGCGGTGCAGCAGCGGCGCGTCGGTGGCCACGTCGAGCGTACGCAGGGCGAACTCGCCCAGCCCCGGATCGTGGCGGGTGAACACGAGCTCGGTCACGCGGGCACCCCGAACTCCTGGAACGTGATCGACTTCTCGATCGGGTACGCCTCCCGGCCGAGCATCTCGCGGATGATCCAGGCGTTGCGGTACGGGCCCATCCCGAGGTCGGGCGAGGTGATGCTGTGCGTGTGCGTACCACCGTTCTGGAGGAAGACGCCGCGCCCGGTGCTGTCGATGCTGTAGTTGCGGGCGACGTCGAGCCGGCCGTGCCCGTCGAAACGCAGCCGGTCGCGGATCGGGTCCAGGTACGCCGGCACCCGGTAGTGGTAGCCGGTGGCCAGCACCAGCCCCTCGGTCTCCATCGTGAAGTCGCGTTCCTGCTCGACGTGGCGCAGCGCGAGCGTGTGCACCCCGGCGGCCTCGTCGTAGGTGACCTCGGTCAGCTCGGTGTTGGTCAGCAGGCGGGTGTCCACCGGGCCGTGCACGCTGGTGGCGTAGAGCAGGTCGAAGATGCCGTCGACCAGGTCGGCGGAGATCCCCTTGAACAGGCCCTTCTGCTCGGACTCCAACCGGTAGCGGGTCGCCTCGGGCAGCGCGTGGAAGTAGTCCACGTAGTCCGGTGAGGTCATCTCCAGGGTGAGCTTGGTGTACTCCAGCGGGAAGAACCGGGGTGAGCGGGTCACCCAGTTCAGCCGGTAGCCGTACGTGTGGATGTCGCCGAGCAGGTCGTGGTAGATCTCGGCGGCGCTCTGGCCACTGCCGACCACGGTGATGCTCCGTTTGGCCCGCAACGCGTCCCGGTTCTCCAGGTAGCGCGAGTTGTGCACCGCGTCGGAGGTCAGTCCGGCGCACGCGGGCGGCAGGTGCGGCGGGGTGCCGGTGCCGAGCACCACGTGCCGGGCCCGGTGCGTCACGGTCTCGCCGGCCACGGTGGCGGTCACCACGTACCGGTCGTCGGCCGGGTCGTACTCGACGGCGGTCACCTGGTGGCCGAAGCGCAGGTTGGACAGCTTCCCGGCGGCCCACCGGCAGTACGCGTCGTACTCCACCCGCAGCGGATAGAAGTTCTCCCGGATATAGAAGGGGTAGAGCCGGCCGATCTCCTTGAGATAGCTGAGGAAGGAGTACGGCGAGGTGGGGTCGGCCAGGGTCACCAGGTCGGCCATGAACGGGGTCTGTAGGCGGGAGGACTCCAGCAGCATCCCGGGGTGCCAGGACACGTCGTCGCGGGCCTCCAGGAACAGCCCGTCGATCTCGGCGATCGGCGCGGTAAGGCAGGCCAGGCCGAGGTTGTACGGGCCGAGACCGATCCCGATGAAGTCGTAGCTGGACATCCGGCCCTCCAGGCTCGGGTTCTCCGGCGGCATGTCAGCCGACCGGGCAGGTCAGGTCAACGGCGGGCGTGCCGGCGTGGGCGTGCACGTACCGGCCGGCGTGCTCGGCGATCAGGTCCAGCACGTACCCGACATCCTCGCGTGTGGTGTGCGGATTGAGAACGGTGAACTTGAGGTACTGCCGACCGTCCACCTTGGTCCCGGCGACGACGGCCAGGCCGGAGGCGGCGAGCGCCTCCCGGGCCCGCAGGTTGGCCGCGTCGGCCAGGTCCCGCCCCCGGCCCGTGGGCAACCAGCGGAACACCACCGTGCTCAGCGGCGAACGGGTCAGCACCTCGAAGCGGGGATCGGCGGCGACCAGATCGAAGGCGTCGTCGGCCCGGTCGCAGACCTCGTCGAAGAGTTCGCCGACCGCGTCCGGGCCCATCACCCGCAGGGTCAGCCAGAGCTTGAGGGCGTCGAAGCGCCGGGTCGTCTGCATGCTCTTGTCGACCTGGTTGGGGATACGTTGGGCGACCATCCGGGCCGGGTTGAGGTAGTCGGCGTGCCAGGTGACGTGCCGCAACGTCCGCCCGTCACGGACCAGCACCGCGCTGGAGCTGACCGGCTGGAAGAAGGACTTGTGGTAGTCGACGGTCACCGAGTCGGCCCGCTCGATGCCGTCGAGCAGGTGCCGGCGGGTGGGCGAGACCAGCAGCCCGCAGCCGTACGCGGCGTCGACGTGCAGCCACACCCCGGCGGTGGCGCACACCTCGGCGATCCCGTCGAGCGGGTCGATGGTGCCGAAGTCGGTGGTGCCGGCGGTGGCGACGACCGCCATCACCGGCAGGCCGTCACGGCGGCAGCGGGCGATCTCGTGGCGGACCGCGCCGGACCGCATCCGACGGTCCGGGCCGGTCTCCACCAGCACGATCGCGTCCGGGGCGAGGCCGAGCAGCTTGGCCGCCTTCTGGACGCTGAAGTGGCCGGCCGCCGAGGCGATGATCCGCAGCCGGGGCAGCAGGATGCGCCGGTCGGCGGGGGTGGCCCCGGCCAGGGCCTCCTCCCGGGCCAGCAGCAGGGCGTGCAGGTTGGACTGGGTGCCGCCGCTGGTGAACACCCCGTCGGCGGTCGGGCCGAACCCGATCCGGCCGGCCGTCCAGTCGACCAGCCGTCGTTCGATGAGGGTGCCGCCGGCGCTCTGGTCCCAGGTGTCCATCGAGGAGTTGACCGCGCTGAGCACCGCCTCGCCGAGCAGTGCCGGGAGCACCACCGGGCAGTTCAGGTGGGCCAGGTAGCGGGGGTGGTGGAAGTAGACCGCGTCGCGCAGGTAGACCTCCTCCAACTCGTCCAGGGCGGCCGTGGCGTCACCCAGCGGGCGGTCCAGGTCGACGGCGTCGACCAGCGGCGCCAACTCGTCCGGGCGTACGCCGGTGCAGGGTCCGGTCGCCTCGGCCACCCGCCGGGCCACCCGCTCGGTGCCGGCCGCCACGACGCGCCGGTACTCCTCGACTGTGCCGGCGTGGAACAGGTGGGCCCGGGCTGTTGTGGGCCCGTTCGGCGGCCGGGTCGGCGTTGCCTCGGCGGTGTGCACCGGCAGGGTCATGGACGTCCTCCACGCTCGGCGGATCAGGTGTCGGGCAGCCGGAACCCGCCGCTCGTACGTCGAGCGGCGGAGTGCTGCGGTCTCGGCGGGTGGTGGCAGGGGCGGCCGGCGGGATGAGGCGCGGGTCACCCGGAGGCGTCAGGCGAGCAGTCGCGCACCCGGGGGCGGGGTGGCGGTCGGCACGAGGCCGCTAATGGCAGGTGCGAAGCGAGGTCGACCGATGTGACCGTCACGCGGAGGACCGAAAGTGATCGGCGAGTCGTCTCCGTCACGGCCGGCGGCCACGCCGACTGCGTCAGCAGTGCCGGCGGCGAGTGAGCCCCTGTACGGGGAACGGCGGACGGAGACGGGATGAGGCATCGCGTCGTCTTTCGATCAGGGTCGAGAGGACCTTGGACAACCGCGGTTAGGTTAACCTAACCTAACCGACTGTCAAGTCCCGCTCGGCGTTTCGCACCACACAGGAGCTCACACTGTCCGTCATCGAGCCACCACCCGTTTCCCCCACCGCCGGTCCCCGCCACTCCCCTGCGCACCGGTACGGTTACGCCGTGGACGAGCGGCGGACGACCGGACCCTCCGCGCACAGTGGACGCCGCTACCGGGACCGCTACGGCATCCCGCACCTGCGCGCCGACGACCCCGGCTCGCTGGCGTACGCACAGGGTCGGGTCACCGCCCTGGACCGGGCCTGGCAGATCGAGGTGGAACGACACCGCTCCCAGGGCAGCAGCGCCGCCTTCCTCGGCCCGGACGCGCTCGCCTGGGACCGGTTCGCGCGGCAGGTCCGGCTCGCCGACACCGCGCGACGCTGCCACGCGGCGCTCGACCCGGCGACCGCCGAGTGGGTCGGCCGGTACGTCGACGGCGTCAACAGCGGCCTCGCCGAGGGCGCGGCGCGGACCCCCGAGTTCGCCGCCACCGGCCTGTCCCCCGGCACCTGGCAGCCATGGACACCGCTGGCCGTCTGGCTCGGTCACCACGTGCTCTTCGCCGGGCTGCCCACCAAGCTCTGGCGCGAACACGTGGCGCGCAAGCTCGGTGCGTCGGCGGCCCGCCTGTTCGCCGTCGACGGGCAGGTGACCTCCGGCAGCAACGGCTGGCTGGTCACCGGGGACCGCACCGCCACCGGCGCGCCCCTGATCGCCGGGGACCCGCACCGGTTCATCGAGGCGCCCGGCATCTATCAGCAGATCCGCCTGGCCTGCCCGGAGTACGACGTGCTCGGGTTCGCCGTGCCCGGCGTGCCGGGCCTGCCGCATTTCGGGCACGCCGGTGCGGTGGCCTGGGCCATCACCAACGCGATGTCCGACTACCAGGACCTCTACGCCGAGCGGCTGCGCCGGGTCGGTGACGCGGTCGAGGCGTACGGGCCGGACGGGTGGCGGCCGGCGTACCGGCAGGTCGAGACAATCGAGGTGGCGGGCGCCGACCCGGTCGAGGTCGAGGTGATCGAGACCGAGCGGGGGCCGGTGGTCTCCGGCGGCCCCGACGACGATCCCGAGCTGACCGTCAGCCTGCGTCACCCGCCCCGGGTCACCGCCGACCTCGGCTTCGCCGTGCTGCCCGCGCTGCTGCGCGCCCGCACCGTCGGCGACCTGGACGCCGCCCTGGACGGCTGGGTCGAGCCGGTCAACGTGGTGCTCGCCGCCGACACCGACGGTGGCCTGCTGCACCGGGTCGCCGGGCGGGTGCCGCGACGGCACCCGGACAACGGCCTGCGGGTGGTGCCCGGCTGGTCGGCGGAGCACACCTGGCAGGGCTGGCACGACACCCCGCAGTCCCCGGTCGACGGGGTCGCGGTGATGGCCAACGAGCGCGGCATCTCCACCGCCCTCGGCGTCGAGTTCGCCCCGCCGTACCGCGCCGACCGGATCCGTACGCTGCTCACCGCCCGCACCGGTTGGCGCGCGGAGCAGATGGCCGCCGTCCACACCGACACCCACCTGGCCGGCGCCGCACCGCTGCTCGCGGTCCTCGCCGACCTGGACGGCCTCAGCGCCGACGCCGACGCGCTGCGGACCCGCCTGCTGGCGTGGGACCGGCGGATGGCCGCCGACAGCGTCGACGCGGCGGCCTTCGCCGACCTGCGCTCGGCGGTGGCCCGACGGCTCGCCGTCCACCCGGCGCTGGCCGGGCTGGCCGAGCCGCCCGCCCACCCGGAGGTCTTCCACCCCTGGCTGGCCCTGGTGCCCCGGGTCGGGTACGCGGTGGTGCCGCTGCTCCACGCCGACCTGCCCGGCGTGGACCGGGACGCGCTGGTGCGGGCCGCGGCCGAGGAGGTCGCCGCCACCGGCGACACCCGTCGGTGGGGTGAGCGGCACCGGCTGCTGGCGTGGCAGGCCCTGCCCGACCCGGCCGCGCCGCCCGGGCCGGAGCTGCACGGCGACAGCGACTGCGTGCTGGCCACCTCCAGCGTCCCCGGCGTCACCGACCTGTGCCTGCGCGGGCCGGCCGCCCGGTACGTGTGGGACCTGGCCCGCCGCGAGGACAGCCGCTGGGTGGTGCCGCTCGGCGCCACCGGCACCGGAGCACACCGCGACGACCAGCTCCCCCACTGGCTGCGCGGCGACCTGGTCGAGGTGACCTGCGACTGGGACCGCCTCACCGAGGAGCACGATGACTGACCCGCACCACCACCGGCGGCACGTCCCCGGTTTCGGCACCGTCACCTTCCGGCCGGTCGACCCGGAGGCCGACGCGGACGTCATCCACGGCTGGGTCAGCCAGGACCGGGCCCGCTTCTGGGGGATGGGCGACGCCGACCGGGACCGGGTCGTGGAGGTCTACCGGTACGTCGACTCGCTGCCCAGCCACCACGCGTACCTCACCCTGCGCGACGGGCAGCCGGTGGCGCTGTTCCAGGGCTACCAGCCCGAACACGACCCGGTCGGCGAGTGTTACCCGGTACGCCCCGGCGACTACGGCGGCCACCTGCTGATCGGCACCCCGGTACGCCCCGAGCCCGGGTTCACCGGCACGCTGCTCGCCGAGTTCGTCGCGTTCGTCTTCACCGACCCCACCCGACGGCGGCTGATCATGGAGCCGGACGCTCGCAACGACAAGGCGATCGCCCGACTCCGGCGGGCCGGTTTCGTCGAGGGCCCGTTGATCGACCTGCCGCACAAACAGGCCCGCCTGATGTTCCTCGACCGACCCAGGGTCGCGCTCGATCCAGGATCGAGTGGCATCCCAGCGCCGCAGTGACCACCCGATCCCTGATCGAGCGTGATCTCGGAGGCGGGTTCCGCGATCGAGAGGAGTGCCGTGGTGGACGTCTTCGGATCGGTGGCCGACCTGTACGACACCGTCCGGCCGGGCTATCCGCCCGAGATCGCCGGGGAGATCGTCGCCTACCACGGCGGCACGCCCGCGTCCGTGGCCGAGATAGGTGCCGGCACCGGCAAGGCAACGACCGCGCTCGCCCGCATCGGCGCACCCCTGACCTGCATCGAGCCCGATCCCCGGATGGCGGCGCTGCTGGCCGCGCGTCACCCCGGTGTTCGCCTCCACGTCAGCACCTTCGACCAGTGGTCGCCACCCGCCGGTGGGGTCGACGTGCTGGCCTGCGCCATGGCCTGGCACTGGCTGGATCCGGCCACCCGCAACGCACGCGCACGGCGGGCACTCGCGCCCGGCGGCACACTGGCTGTCCTCGGGCACCGCTACGACTACACCGACCCCGGCCAACGAGCGGCGATCCGATCGGCACTGCACGCCCTGGACCCCACCGTGCGGGAGCGGCCCACGGACTGGTTCCACCAGGACATCGTCGACCATGGACAGTTCGTCGACGTCCGCCAGGAGGTCTTCCGACGCGAGCTGCCCCTCGACCGGCAACGCTATCTCGACCTGGTGCGCACCTTCGGGCCGTACCTCTCCCGGTCGCCGGAGCAGCAACGGGCTGGTCTGACCGTCCTCGGCCGACTGGTCGACGACTTCGGTGGCACTGTCCTCCTCGACCTGCGCACCACGCTGGTGCTGGGCCGGGCGGGACGGCGCACCGGTCACGCCGGCCGGCAGCGCTCCGACAGGGCGTAGCGGGTCAGCACCACGTCCCCGATCTGACGCGCCTCCATCACCTGGGCCCGCCGGCCCGGATGCCAGGGGAACCGGCCCTCACCGACGAACCGGGGTGCCCGCCGGTCCCCGACGAAGAACGGCGCGACCACCAGGTGCAGTTCGTCGGCGAGCCCGGCGGCGAGGAACTGGCCGTGCACCACCGCGCCGCCCTCCACCAGGAGCCGCCGTATCCCCCGGTCGGCGAGGTCGGCCAGGGCCCGCGACAGGTCGACCGGGTCACCGGCGTCGACGACGGTGGCCAGGTCACCGAGGCGGTGCCGGGTCTTCTCCAGCGCGCCACTGGCGCTGTAGACGATCCGGTCGGTGTCGCCGACGGTGAAGAACCGGGCGGTCGGGTCCAGGTCGCCGCAGCCGGTCAGGGTCACCCGGGTCGGGGACTCCGGCAGGCCCCGGGCCACCCGCTCGGCCCGGCGCCGGTCGCAGCGGACCAGCAACCGGGGATCGTCCCGGCGGACCGTACCGGCGCCGACCAGGATCGCGTCGCAGTCGGCACGGACCGCGTCGACACGGTCGAGGTCCGCGTCGTTGGAGAGCAGCAGTCGCTCCTCGGTGGCGTCGTCGATGTAGCCGTCGATCGAGGTCGCGCAGCTGAGCAGCACGTACGGGCGCTGCGCCGTCGCCGGGCCGGTCACCGGACGAAGGGAAGATCGACGGTACGGGCGGCGCGGCTGGCCTTGGCCGCGAGGTAGTCGGCGTTGGCCGGGGAGAGGAAGACACCGGTGGGCACCTGCTCGGTGACGGTGACCCCGAGGCGCCCCAACTGCTCGGTCTTCTCCGGGTTGTTGCTGAGCACCGCGATCGGCCCGACACCGAGCGCGACGAGCATCTGCGCGGCCACGGTGTAGTCGCGCTCGTCCTCCTCGTGCCCCAGCGCCACGTTGGCCTCGAAGGTGTCCAGCCCGGCGTCCTGCAACGCGTACGCGTCGAGCTTGGCGTACAGACCGATGCCCCGGCCCTCCTGCCGCAGGTAGAGCAGGTACCCGCCGACCTCGGCGATCCGCTGCACCGCCTCCCGCAACTGGGGGCCGCAGTCGCAGCGCTGACTGCCGAAGACGTCACCGGTCAGGCATTCGCTGTGCGGGCGGACCAACGGCACGGCCCCGCCCTGCTCGGCGTCGCCGAGGGCGAAGGCGAGATGTTCCCGGCCGTCGACCAGGCCGTCGAAGGTGAACAACCGGGCGGTGGTGGCGTAGCCGTCGGGGAACCGCAGCGGCACGGTGACCTGCGTCCGGATGGAGGCGAGAGGCAGTGAGTCGGACATGGGTCTCCTCGTCATACGGTGGCGGGTACACGGACACGTCGAGCCAGCAGCACGGCCGCTCCGGGCAGGCTCGCGACGAGCACGAGAGCCCCGTACACGGTCGCCGCGGCCACCCCCTCGGCGGCGGTCAGGCCGGCGGCGGCGAACGCCCACGCGGCCACCCCCTCGCGCGGACCGAAACCGGCGACGTTCGCCGGCACGGCCATCGCGAGCAGGGCAAGCAGGGTCAGCGGCAGCAGCAGGGTCAGCGGCGCGGTGGAGCCCGCCGTCCGCGCCGCCACCAGGAACGTCGCCAGGTGCCCGCCGATCGCGAGCGCGGAGGCGAGCAGCACACCCAGCCAGGTGCGTCGGCCCAGCAGGCCGTGGCGCACGTCGGAGACGGCCGTACCGATCGCGCGGGTGACCCGGGTGGCGCCCGACTGCGGCAGCATCCGGGCCGTCAGCACCACGCCGGCCAGCACCGCGACCGCGACGGCGGTCGCCACCGGCAGGTACGGCCGCACCGGCGAGGGGAACACGAACAGCAGCACCACCGCGACCGCGACCAGCACCACCTGACCTGCGACGCGCTCCCAGACCACCGCCCGGATGCCGCGTCCCACGTCACCGACGTCACGGCCGTGGCGTACCGCCCGGTGCACGTCGCCGAGGATCCCGCCGGGCAGCGTGGCGTTCAGGAAGATCGCCCGGTAGCAGTGCGCGACCGCCTCCCGCAGCGGCAGCCCGACGCCGAGACCACCGGCGACCAGGCTCCACCGCCAGGCGACACAGACCGTGGTGAACAGGCCGATGGCGAGCGCGGCACCCAACGCGGGTGCGTCGATCAGCCGCAGTCCGGCCAGGAACGGTCCCGTTCCCAGCCACAGCAGCAGCCCGACGAGCACGGCGAGTCCCAGCGCCAGTCGTGCCCAAGCCCAGAACGACCGACCCGCCGGGGCGGCCGTGGAGACGGCGCCACCAGCTACATCCCCCACGCGTGCCTCCCCGGCATGGCGATCTTCCCTGACTGTACGCACGTAGTCGGCCGGCCACCGGTTCAATGGCACAGCGCGAGCAGGTCGACGTGATCGACCTGTACCCCGAGACGACCGGTTCTAGCCTCCTCGCGCCGACGACGCGCGTACTCCTCGGTGCGGTCGGTCAGCTCGGGCCGGTGGTCGCGGGCCGCGTCCAGCCAGCCGGCGAACCACTCCCCGGCCAGGTCGGCCTCGTCCGGCCCGAGCCGCCACGGGCTGGGCTGCACCCGCACCGGCACCCCGTGCCGGGCGAAGGCGGCGGTGCACGCCTGCACCGCGTCCGGGCCGAGCAGGTGCCGGCCCGCCACGGCCCGCCGCTGGTGGGCGTTGAAGGCCGCCGCCACCTCGTCGTCCAGCGGGTCGGACGGGGTCAACCGCACCCCGCCGGTCACCGAGATCAGGAACAGCGTCCGGGTGCCGGCACCGACACAGGCCGCCACGATGCGGTCGATCTCCTCGGCGGTCAGCATGTCGAGCAGCGCCGACGCGGTGACCAGGGCGGTACCGGCCAGGTCACCGTCGGTCAGCCGGGTCAGGTCCCCCGCCTCGGCGCGTACCGTGACCGCGCTGCCGTCGGCGGCGGTGGTGGGCATGTCGGCGCAGGCCCGGGCCAGCAGGTCGGGGTCCTGGTCGTGCAGCACCCAGTGCTGGGGGCCCGGCAGCAGCGGGGCCAGCCAGCGGCCCAGCGAGCCGGTGCCGGCGCCGAAGTCGCGCACCAGGTACGGGCCGTCGGTCAGGGTGGCCCGGACCGCGTCGACCAGCTCCGTCGACCGGGCCGCCACGTCGGCGGGTTCGCGCAGCGAGAGCCACTGCGCGAAGCCCGGCGGAAGCGAGAAGCTCATGCCGGCACTCCGCTCCGCTGCGTGCCGCCATGAGGCACCACCACCCTGCACCGATGATTCACTCGCTGACGCTTACTCATGCCGGCACTCCGCTCCGCTGCGTGCCGCCATGAGGCACCACCACCCTGCACCGATGATTCACTCGCTGACGCTCGTTCATGACGCCAATGCCTCCTTGAGGGCGGTGGTGATCCGGGTGGTGGTGGCCGTCCAGTCGTCGAGCGTGTCCCGACGCCGCAGGGCGGCCTCGCGCAGGCGTGCCCGCAGGGCCGCGTCGTCCAGCCAGTGCCGCAGCGCCCCGGCCAGCGCCTGCGGGTCCTCCGGCGGCACCAGCAGCCCCGGCCGTACGCCGTCGGGGGCGTGACCGAGGGCGTCGGGCAGCCCGCCGACGGCCGAGGCCAGCACCGGCATGCCTCGGGCCAGCGCCTCGGTGACCACCATCCCGTACGTCTCGCCCCGGGACGGGTGCACCAGCAGGTCGGCGGCGGCGTACGCGGCGGCGAGCCGGTCACCGGTGAGCGGGCCGGCCAGTCGTACCCGGTCGGCGAGCCGGTGCTCGGCGAGCCGGGCCCGCAGCCGGTCGACGAAGGGTGGGTCCCGGTGCAGCGGGCCCGCGCAGGTCAGCGTCCAGTTCCGGTCCGCGACCGCGGCGAGCGCCTCGACCAGCACATCATGGCCCTTGTGTGCGGCGACGGCCGCGACGCAGAGCAGTGCCGCGCCTTCCGGCGAACCGGGTACGGGCGGAGCCGGGTCGACCCCGGGCGCGGCCACGTGCACCCGGTCGGCGGGCAACGCGTACCGGTGCAGCAGCCGGTCGCGCGTCCAGGCGCTGGTGGCGACGACCGTGGTGGCCGCCGCCAGCGCGCGGGCCTCGGCGTCGTCGTCGCGGGGCAGGTGCACCAGCGGGACCAGGCGCAGCCGTCGGGCGTGTGCCACGAGCACGTCCGGGACCACCGAGGCGACGAGGCCGTCGATCAGCACCGGGGCACCGTCGGGGAGCCCGGCCAGCACCTCGGCCAGCGCGGCCTGCTCGGCCGGGGACGGCTGCGGCCAGCCCCCGGGCACGGCGTACTCGCGCACCGGCCAGCCGGCGGCGGCCAGACCGGCGCAGACACGCCGGTCGTAGCCGTTGCCTCCGCTGGGTGCGGCCGGGTCG
This sequence comes from Micromonospora sp. NPDC047793, assembly GCF_040642635.1. NCBI lineage: Bacteria > Bacillati > Actinomycetota > Actinomycetes > Micromonosporales > Micromonosporaceae > Micromonospora > Micromonospora sp. NPDC047793. Next base: position 178,526 of record NZ_JBEYSG010000006.1, read on the forward strand.
TCGATGTCACCGGGCAGGATCACGTGCAGAACCGGCACGTGCGAGTCACCGGGCAGGATCACGTGCGGAACCGGCACGTGATCCTCGCCCGACGCGGGCGTATGCGGTACGACCACGTCAGGCGGCGCCCCCGCCGGACCCGCCGGGCAGTGACCGCTCGTAGGCGGCCCAGGCCACGTGCGACTCGTGCAGGGTCACGGTGATCCCGGTCAACCCGTGCGCGCCCGCTCCGAGCGCACCGGCGGCCACCGCGTCGGCGAGCCGGTCGGCGATGGTCCTGGCCAGTACCTCGGTGGTGGTGTTCGTGCCGGCGAAGGCGGGCTCGTCGTCGAGGTTGCGGTAGTTCAGCTCGCCGAGCACGGCCTTGAGCTGGTCGGTGGCGAGTCCGATGTCGACCACGATGCCGTCGGCGTCGAGGTCGGGACGGCGGAAGGTGGCGTCGACCACGAACGTCGCGCCGTGCAGCCGCTGGGCGGGCCCGAAGACGTCGCCCCGGAAACTGTGGGCGATCATGATGTGGTCACGGACGGTCACGCTGAACACGGTCTACTCCCCGTCGTAGGTGATGAGATGGCAGAGCGCGGGCAGGCTGCCCTCGCTCAGTCGGTGCAGGACGTCGGGCAGCTCCGCGAAGGGCGACCGCCCGGTGATCAACGCGTCGAACGCCGGATCGGCGAGCAGGTCGAGCGCGAGAGCCATCCGGTCGGCGTAGCTGCGACTGCCGCCCCGGGCGGGGGCGACCGTGCCGACCTGGCTGCTGCGGACGGTCAACCGCCCCGAGTGGAACGCGCCACCGAGCGAGAGCTGCACCTGGCGGTCGCCGTACCAACTCAGTTCCAGCACGGTCCCCTCGGGCGCGAGCAGGTCCAGGCCGCGTTGCAGTCCGGCGGCGGTGGCGCTGGCGTGCACGACGAGGTCGCGTCCCCCGGTGGCGGTCTCCGGCGTGGCGAAGTCCACACCGAGCGCGGCGGCGATCCCGGCCCGGGTCGGGTCGGTGTCGACGAGTTCCACCCGTACCCCGGGGAAACGGGCCAGCAGGGCGGTCACCGCGCAGCCCACCATGCCACCGCCGATCACGGTGACCCGGTCGCCGACCAGCGGCGGCGCGTCCCAGAGCGCGTTGACCGCGGTCTCCACCGTGCCGGCCAGCACCGCGCGGGCAGCCGGCACGTCCTCCGGTACGACCGTGACCGCGTCGGCGGGCACCACGTACGCGCTCTGGTGCGGGTGCAGACAGAACACCGTCCGCCCGCGCAGCCGCTCCGGCCCCTGCTCGACCGTGCCGACGCTCAGATAGCCGTACTTGACCGGGGCGGGGAAGTCGCCCTCCTGGAACGGGGCGCGCATGGTGTCGTACTGGCTCTCGGGGACCGCGCCGGTGAAGACGAGCGTCTCGGTGCCCCGGCTGACGCCCGAGAAAAGTGCCCGGACCAGCACCTCTTCCGGGCCGGGCGTCGGGAGGGTCACCGAGCGGATCTCACCACGGCCTGGCACGCTGAGCCAGAAGGCGCGAGCCGTTCGGGTCACCGAGTTCTCCTTTGCCTGGGTCCGGACCGAACCGATCCGTGATGTTTTCCGTACATCTCTGACAGGGTCGTCGATCATAAACACGGAGGCACGGTGTCCACAGTTCGAACCGGTCCGCAAATCGGGCTGATCGTTCAGATCGTCCTGCTGGCGGGGCTCGCCGCGACCGTCGGTATCGGGGTCGCCGGCTGGGTGGCCGGGCTCGCGTACGGCACAGTGACCTGCGCGGTTCTCGTCCGCGCCCTGCGCCGATCCGGCTCGGACCGGCTCGGACCCGCCGACTGGGTGACCATGGGGCGGGGGCTGCTGGTCGGCGGGGTCACCGCGCTGATCGCCGACGCGCTGATCGCCGGCCGCCCGGCGCCGGTGGTGGTGCTGGTCACGATGACCGTGGTGGCGCTGGCCCTGGACGCCGTCGACGGCAAGGTGGCCCGCCGCACCGGCACGGTCAGCGCCCTCGGTGCCCGGTTCGACATGGAGGTCGACTCGTTCCTGGTGCTGATGCTGAGCTTCTACATCGCCCCGTCCGTCGGCGGGTGGGTGCTCGCCATCGGCCTGATGCGGTACGCCTTCCTGGCCGCGAGCTGGGCACTGCCGTGGATGGACCGGCAACTGCCGCCCCGGTACTGGCGTAAGGTGGTCGCCGCGGTCCAAGGGATCATGCTCGCGGTCGCCGCGTCCCAGGTGCTGCCCGGGCCGTTGACCACTCTCGTACTGGTGGCGGCGCTCGGCATGCTGGTCGAGTCGTTCGGGCGGGACGTCGGGTGGCTGTGGCGGCAACGCGCGCCTCGGATCGTACCCGCGGTGGTGGTCCTGCCGGCGCCGGTCGTCGCTCGCCGGATCGATCGGATCGAGGACCGCGACATGCCACCCGCGCCTGTCCTGTCGCTGCGCTGACCCGGGAGAAGCAGTTGTCGAACTCCGACCCGGCCCCCACGCCGGGCACCGACCACGCCCGCACCACCGAGACCGAGCGACCGGACCACGAGCCCGCGTCCCCGCCCGCACCGGAGACCGCCGCCGAGGCGGAGACGACCGACGAGCCGGCGGCGGCGCCCAGCCGGCGGCGGGCGGTGCTGGCCCGGGTGGTGACCGTGCTGGCCGCCGTCCTGGTGCTGGCCACGTTGACGCTGCCCAACCGGCCGTGGCAGTTGGAACCGGGCACGTTCCTGCGGATCCCGCTGGAGGCGCTGCTGCTGGCCGCGCTGCTGCTGGCGCTGCCCGGCCGCCCCCGCCGGGTGGTGGCCGCCGTCTCCGGCGTACTGCTCGGGCTCGTCGCCATGGTGAAGGTCGGTGACATCGGCTTCTACTCGTCGCTGGGGCGCCCCTTCGACCTGGTGCTGGACTGGTCCCTGCTCGGCCCGGCGTTCGCGTTCGTGGCCGAGTCGGTCGGCCGGCCGGGTGCCATCGCGATCGCCACCGGGGTCGGACTGCTGCTGCTGGGCATCCCCGTGCTCACCGCGCTCTCCTCGGTCCGGCTGGCGGGGGTGCTGGCCCGCCACCGCACCGGCAGTACCCGGGCCGTCGTGTCGCTGGTGGTGGTCTGGGTGGTGCTCGCAGCCTTCGGGGCACGGATCGTGCCGGGCGTGTACGTGGCCGACTCCAACGCGACCACCCTGGTCCAGGAGCACGCCGTCGAGGTGTACGCGCGGCTGCACGACCGGGCCGCGTTCACCGAGGAGATCAACGTGGACCCGTTCCGCGACCTGCCCGGCGACCAGTTGCTGACCGGGCTACGCGGCAAGGACGTGCTGATCACCTTCGTGGAGAGCTACGGCCGGGACGCGGTCGCCGATCCGGACTTCGCCTCGATCCAGCGGGTCCTCGACGAGGGCGCCGGGCGCCTGTCGGCGGCCGGATTCACGTCCCGCAGCGGCTTCCTCACCTCGCCGACCATCGGTGGGGCGAGCTGGTTGGCGCACGCCACCCTGCTCTCCGGGCTCTGGATCGACAACAACCAGCGGCACCGCAACCTGCTCGCCACCGACCGGTTCACCCTGGGTGACGCGTTCCAGCGCGCGCAGTGGCGCACGGTCGGCGTGATGCCGGCGGTCAACCAGGCCTGGCCGGAGGGGGCGTTCTACGGGTACGAGAAGTTCTACGGCGGGCCCGACCTCGGCTACCAGGGGCCGAAGTTCGCCTTCGCGCCGATGCCCGACCAGTTCGCCATCCACCAGTTCCACCAGCGGGAGCTGGCCGCCCCCCGGGACCGCCCGGTGATGGCCGAGTTGGCGCTGGTCTCCAGCCACTCCCCCTGGACCAAGGTGCCGTCGGTGGTGGACTGGGACGACATCGACGACGGCGAGGTGTTCCAGCGCGGCATCATCGGCACCCCGGCCGCGCAGGCCCGCACCGGTTACCGGCACTCGATCAACTACACGCTGCGTACCCTCGTCTCCTACCTGGAGCGGTACGGCAACGACGACACGGTGATGGTCATCGTCGGCGACCACCAGCCGGCGCCGGTGGTGACCGGGGAGAACCCCAGCCCCGACGTACCGATCCACATCGTGGCCAAGGACCCGGCGGTGTTCGCGCAGATCGAGGACTGGAAGTGGCAGGAGGGTCTGACCCCGGACGCCGACGCCCCGGTCTGGCGGATGGACACCTTCCGCGACCGGTTCCTGACCACCTTCGGGCCGGGCAACTCCCGCTCCCAGGCACAGGGCCGCTGACCTGCCCGTGGTCCCGCACCGACCGCTGACGGCCGGTGCGGGACCACGGATCAGCCGGGTTTGCGGGCGACCAGCACGTCGCGGACGATCGCCTGGTCGACCCGGTGGGACAGGGCCTGCCAGGGGCCCTCGTCGAGCACGTCGAGACCGGCGGCGGTCAGCCGCTCGGCGGCGGCCTCCCGCCGGGCCACGTTGGTGTTCCAGGAGATGCCGAGGGCACCGCCGGGGCGCAACAACCGCGCCCATCCCGGCACGGCGGCGGTGAGCAGCGCCAGCGGGTCGCGGGCCAGACCGGTCTCGGCGGTACGGCTGCCGTGCTGCACCCCGTACGGGGCGTCGGCCACCACCACGTCGACGGTCTCCGGGCGGAAGAACTCCCCGACCCGGGTGGTGTCGGCGCTGACCACGTCCACGGTCTGCACGTCGCCCGCCTTCTGCGCCTCCTTCGAGGCGGCCACCTCGACCCGCAGCCGTTTGCCGACCACCTTGCGTTCCCGACGGACCGCCCCGGACTCCAGCACCCGGTGCTTGACCCGCTTGCGCTTGAGCCAGGTGCTGAGGAACGTCTGGTACGCCTCGAAGTCCTTGCTGTCGCGGTCCAGGCCGGCGGCGTCGAAGCCGTACATCATCGCCTGGTTGACGGTGGTGCCCCGGCCGCAGAGCGGGTCGAGCACCCGGAACCGTCGGGTGAGCAGGTCGTCGGCCCAGGCCGAGGCGAGCAGGGTGACGTTGAGCAGCAGCTTGGTGAACTGCTCGTTGGTCTTTCCCGGGTACTTCTGGATGGTGATCAGGTCGTCGTCGAAGCGGTCCAGAGGCGTCAACGGCACCGGCCGCAGCAGGTCACCGACGAACCCGAACAGCGCGTACGCGCTGGACAGGTTGGCCAGCAGCGCGGCGTCCCGTTCACTCAGTCCGCCGTCGACCTCGAACGTGACGTACGGGACGCCGCCCACGGCGACCGTCTCCACCGCCCCGATCCGTCCACCGAGCACGCTGCTGCCGAAGATCTCCAGCTCGGCCCGCGTCAGCTCCACCGCCGCCCCCGAGTACACCCGGTTACTCGAAGGCAGGATCAACACCCCATACCGCTCCACAACCAGGCACTATCCCACGCCCCCGCTCCCCCACCTGCACCCCGGCCCCCCGACGCGATCATGGAGTTGTGGTACCGCGTGCGCCGCACCTCGCGGCCGTCCGGGCACCACAACTCCATGATCGCGGGACTCGTCAGACGGGCAGGCCGCCGACCTGCGTGTTGATCCAGGAACGGATGGAGGGGAGGTCACCGTAGATCGAGGGCGCGGTGGCGCAGGTGGAACTGTTGTTGCCGGCCCGACTGGTCGCGCCGATCACCTGCCACACGCCGTTGACCCGGCGCACCTGCGGGCCACCCGAGTCGCCGTAGCAGGCCCCGGCGTTGCCGTTGGTGTTGTTGGTGCAGATCTCGTACGGGCCGTTGATGCCGCTGCACCGGCTGTCGGCCACGATCGAGGTGTCCAGTTCGTTCGCCGTGACCGGCGCGGAACCGCAGCCACGCGGCGCGCAGGTCTGGCCCCAGCCGATGATGCGGGTGGCGGTGCCGACCGCGCCGGAGGTGGACGGGATCACCGCCGGCGCGTAGCTGACCGAGCTGGAGAGCTGGAACAGCTTCACGTCGATGGTGGGGTGGTTGACGGCCCGGCTCACGCCGGCCACGACGCCGCCGCTGCTGCGGTTGACGCTGCCCACCCGCACCGACGAGGGGGTCGGGCAGTGCTTGGCGGTGACCACCCAGTTCGCCTTGATCAGCGTGCCGGTGCATCCGGAGGTGTAGACCAGCCACGGGTAGTTCTCGGTGGCCGGCCGACCGCCGACCACGAAGGTGCCGAACTCCCCGTCCTCGGTCCAGGTGTACGACTGGGCCACGTCGGCCGTGCTGCGGCTGCCCGCGAAGAGCTGGTTGACCCGGCTGGCCTCGGCGGCACTGGGGTTGGCGTTGGTGCAGGAGACCGGGGCGCTGCTGCCGGACATCAGGTCCGAACAGAGCCCGGTACGCCGGTCGGGCAGCCCGAGGATGTGGCCGAACTCGTGGGTGGCGATGCGGGTGCGGTGGTAGCCCTGGTCGACGGCCTGCCACCCCATCCAGATCCGGCCGGAGCCCAGCCCGGTGACCTGCGCCCGGGGCCAGCCGGTGTCGACCAGGATGGTGACGTTGGCCGGCGTACCCGGGACCAGCCGGACGTTGCTGACCCGGCTGTTCCAGATCTGGGCGGCCTGGTCGAAGTTGGTCCGGAACTCGCCGGCCCGGCTGGCGTCGTAGTACACGGTCCGGGCCGCGGCGGCGCCGGTGGCGGTGACCACCTGCACGCCGGTCGCCGCCAGCACCGCCGCGAGCGCGGCGGTGGCCGCGCGCAGCAGTTGTCGTCGGATCATCAGGTACTCCCCTGCGGACTGCGCGGCGCGCCGATACGCCGCGATCGATGTGCGTGAATATTAATGGCCGCCTCCCGTCCGATGTCATCGCGAAAGCGTCATACCGCCCGGGAGCTGTTACCCGGGTGTTGCGTAACAGTGAAAGCGCGGTGGCAGACCGTGACGACCGTGGACGCACGAGGTCACGCCCGCGCCCCGTCCGGCGCCGGGCGGACGGATGGGAGACGACGATGAGGACCAGAAGGACCCTGACCGCACTGGTCGTGGCGGTCACCACGCTGCTGGCCACGACCGCGACCGGCACACCCGGCACGGCGGCGACCGGTACGCCGTACTGCGGGATCACCTGGGGCAGCGGGGACCGGACCGCCGGCGCGTCGAGCAGCGCCCCGCTCGTCGAGGTACGCACCGGCCGGCACGAGTGCCACGACCGGGTGGTGTTCGAGTTCGACGGCACGGTCAGCGGCTACTCGATCGGGTACGGCGAGACGTACACCGAGGGCGAGGGACTGGCGCTGTCGCCGTACACGGCGGGTGGCGCGCTGCTGCGGGTCTCGCTGCGGGCCCCCGCGTACGACGAGGCGCACCTCGCCACGGTGCCGTACCGGGTCGGCGACCACGTCGCCACCGTTTTGCGCTACCCGACGCTGCGCGACGTGGTCTTCGGCGGCAGCTTCGAGGGCTACACCACGTTCGCGGTCGGCGTCCGCGCCCGGCTGCCGTTCCGCGTCACCGTCCTGCCCGGCCCGGGTACGCACACCCGCATCGTGCTCGACGTCGCCCACCAGTGGCAGGAGTGACCCTCCGTGCCGGGCCGCATGTAAGGAGGGGTCCCCTGCTATGCACCAGGCGATAGCAGGGGACCCCTCCTTACACCAACGGCGGAGCGGGATTACGCTGGGTGCATCATGGACGGCCACGTGCTGGTGGTCGAGGACGACGCCTCCATCCGGGAGGTCGCCGCCCTCGGACTGCGCCGCGCCGGGTTCCGGGTGGAGACCGCCGTCGACGGACGGCAGGGCCTGGCTGTCTGGCGGGCCGGACCGGTGGACCTGATCGTGCTGGACGTCATGCTGCCGGGGCTGGACGGCCTCGAGATGTGTCGCGAGGTCCGGCGGTCCAGCGCGGTGCCGATCCTCATGTTGACCGCGCGCACGGACACCATCGACGTGGTGGTCGGCCTGGAGTGTGGCGCCGACGACTACCTGCGCAAGCCCTTCGACCTGCCGGAGCTGGTGGCCCGGGTGCGGTCGGTGCTGCGGCGCACGGTCGCCCCGCCGGATCCGGGGCCGCTGCGGGTGGGCGGTCTGGAGATCGACCCGGGGGCGTTCGCGGTCCGCCGGGACGGCGTCGACCTGCCGTTGACCATCACCGAGTTCCGCCTGCTGTTGGAGCTGGCCCGCCGCCCCGGGCAGGTCTTCACCCGCGAGTTGCTGCTGGACCGGGTCTGGGACCACCGCTTCCTCGGCGACAGTCGCCTGGTCGACGTGGCCGTGCAACGACTCCGCGCCAAGATCGAACCCGATCCGGCCCACCCTCGGTTGATCCGGACCGTACGCGGCGCCGGCTACAAGTTCACGGCCGGCTGACCGGGCGACCGCGATGGGCACCGACACCGTGCGCCCGGGCCGGCTGAGACGCCGGTTGACCATCGCTTTCGTCCTGGTCGCCGGGGTCTCCGCCGGGGTGCTCGCCGGTGGGTCGTACCTGCTGCTGCGGCAGGCCCGCTACGACGCCTCACTGCACGCCGCCGCAGCCGACGCCCGCTACCGACTGGTGCTCGCCGGTCAGTTCCTGCCGCTGACCGAGCACCGCCGCACCGAGCTGCTCACCAGCTTCGAGAACAGCGGACGCCACGTGGTCCTGGTCGACGATGACGCCTGGCCGTCACACCCGGCGTACGCGCCGCCGCTGGGCGCACCGCTGCGGGCCACCGTGGCCGCCGGGCAGCTCGGCTACGAACGCCCCGCCGGAGGTGACGAGCTGCTGGTGGTGGGCGGCCGGATCCCCGGTTCCACCGCCGAGTTGTACGTCGTCACCGGCGAGGCCGGTCTCGCCGCCGATCTGGGCCAGCTCCGCACCGCCCTGACGGTGGGCTGGATGCTGGTGATGCTGCTCGCCGCCGCCGTCGGCCACGCGTTGGCGCGGCGCACCCTGGAGCCGGTGGGACGCGCCGGCCGCGCCGCCCGGGCGATCACCGAGGGGCTGCTGGCCACCCGTCTGCCGGTGCGGGGGCGCGACGAGTTCAGTGCCTGGGCGGTGGCGTTCAACGAGATGGCCGAGGCGCTGGAGGCGAAGATCGCCGACCTGCACCAGGCTCGGGACCGGGAGCGGCGGTTCACCGCCGACGTGGCGCACGAGCTGCGTACCCCGGTGACGGCCCTGGTGGCCGCGGCCTCGCTGCTGCACGACCACCTCGACCACCTGCCCGGCGACGCCCGGCGCGCCGCAGAGCTGCTGGTCGACGACGTGGTCCGACTGCGCCGACTGGTCGAGGACCTGATGGAGATCTCCCGGCTGGACGCCGGCCAGGAGGTCGTCACCGACGTCGACGTCGACGCCCCGGACCTGCTGCGCGCGATCGTCGCGGCCCGGGGGTGGCGGGACCGGGTCGAGGTCGACGCGGATGCGGTCCGGGTCCGCACCGACCCGCGCCGTCTGGAACGGGTGCTGGGCAACCTGGTCGCCAACGCGGTGCAGCACGGCGGTGGCGCGATCCGGGCCCGGGTGGTCCGCGCCGGTGACCGGGTGCTGTTCGACGTCGACGACCAGGGGCCGGGCATCCCGGCCGCACACCTGCCCCGCCTCTTCGACCGGTTCCACAAGGTCGATCCGGCCCGTTCCGGCGGCGGCAGCGGGTTGGGCCTGGCCATCGCCCGGGAGAACGCCAGGCTGCTCGGCGGCCGACTCACCGTGCAGAGCGCCCAGGGCGTCGGCACCCGCTTCCGCCTCGACCTGCCCGACCACGGCGAGGTGCCCGGGGAATCGGCCGACAGCGGTGCCGAGTGAGCCGGCGTCGGCACCGCGTGGCCGGGGTGACCGTCGTCCTGCTGCTCCTGGCCGTGGGCTGCGCGCCGTCGCGGTCCGGCTCGCTCGGCCCGGCACCCACCGGCTACCCGGCGGCCCCCACCGGCGCGGTGAGCACCAGCGCCGCGCCGACCCCCGGCACGCCGCCGACCGCCACCGGCCCCGCCTCCGCACCATCGCGCGCCGGGACGCCGACCACCCGGGCCGCGACGCTCACCCTGGAGCTGTGGTACGTCCGGGACGGACGGCTCGCCCCGACCCGGCGTACCCGGCCGACCACGCCCGCCACCTCACGCCTGGCGCTGGCCGAGCTGGCCGCCGGACCGACCCGTCCGGAGGCCGACACCGGTCTGGTCACGCTGCTGCCCGAGGGGGCGCAGGTGAGCCGGATCGCCGCCGGGGTCGCCACGGTACGTCTGCCCGACGTGCCCGATCCGGCCGACGCACGGCTGTGCGAGGCGCAGGTGGTCTACACGCTCACCCAGTTCGCCACCGTTCGGCGGGTCGACTTCGGCACCGCCGCACCGGCCGGCCAGGCCGAGTACGCCGACCTGCTGTCTCCGGTGGTGGTCGCCGAGCCGGTCATCGGCGCACGGGTGAGCAGCCCGATCACCGTCTCCGGCAGCGCCGACGTGTTCGAGGCGACGGTCAGCGTCCGGCTGCTCGACGCCGCCGGTCGCACCCTCGCCACCGGCTTCACCACCGCCACCTGCGGCACCGGCTGCCGGGGCGGTTACCGGCTCACCCTCGCCTACCGGTCGGCCCGGGAGCAGCCCGGCACCGTCGAGGCGTACGAGGTGTCCGCCGCCGACGGGTCCCGGACGAAGCTGGTCGCCGTACCGGTGACGGTGGCCGCCACCCGGTGAGCCGTCAGTCGAGGAGGCCCTCGTGCAGGGCACGCAGCACCGCGTTCGTCCGGTCCCGCGCGCCGAGCTTGGTGAGGATGGTGGAGACGTGGTTCTTGACGGTCCCCTCCGCAAGGAACAGCACCTCGGCGATCTCCCGGTTGCTGTAGCCGTGCGCGACGAGCCGCAGCACCTCCTGCTCGCGTTCGGTGAGGCCGGGTACGGGCCCGGCGTGCGGCCCGGCCGGTGACGGCCCCGACCGGATCGCCCGCAGCATCCGGTCGGTGATCGACGGGGCGATCAGCGTCCCGCCGTCGGCGAGCGTGCGGATGGCCCGGGTGAGCTGGTCCAGCGTCACGTCCTTGAGCAGGTAGCCACGGGCGCCCGCGCGCAGCGCCGCCAGCACCAGCTCGTCGTCGTCGAACGTGGTCAGCACCAGCACCGGGATCTCGACCTCGGCGGCGCGGAGTCGTTCGAGCGTCCAGATGCCGTCGAAGCGGGGCATCCGCAGGTCGAGCAGGATCACGTCCGGCGTGGTCTCGGCGACGACCGCCAGTGCGGCCCGCCCGTCGTCGGCCTCGCCGACCACGTCGATGTCGGCTACCTCCAGCAGCCCCCGGATGCCCTGCCGGATGAGCGTCTGGTCGTCGACCACCACCACCCGGGTCATGCCGCCGGCACCCGCGCGGTCACCCGGAATCCGGTCCGCCCGTCGACGGCGAGGTCACCGCCGAGCGCCTGGAAGCGTTCGCGTAGCCCCCGCAGCCCGTTGCCGAGCACCAGGTCCGGTGCGCCGTGCCCGTCGTCGCGGGCCTCCAGCACGGTGCCCCGGGCGTCGGCGGTCACCGAGATCCACAACTCCCGCGCCCCGGCGTGCCGGATGGTGTTCGTGACGATCTCCTGGGTGGCCCGCACGAACGCCGCGCTCTCCTCCTCGTCGACCCGCACGGTCGGCGAGACGTCCACCGACACGTCGAGTCCCGGCAGGTCGCGGGCCATCCGCCGCAACGCCTGCTCCAGGTCGGGCGGTTCGGTCCGCAGCCGGCCGACCGTGGCGCGTACGTCGCCGAGCAGTTCGCGGGCGACCCGGTCGGCCCGTTCCACGTGGGTACGCGACGCCTCGCCGTCGAGGTGCCGGGCCGTCTCCAGTTCCAGCGTCAGGACGGTCAACTGGTGACCGATCTGGTCGTGCAGCTCCCGCGAGATCCGCAGGCGCTCGGCGGTCCGGGCGGACTCGGAGAGCAGCACGCTCGCGGCCTGCAACTCCACGTGTGCCTCGGCCAACTCGCGGCGCATCCGCTGCTCGCGGAGCAGGGTGCTCGAACTGAGCAGGCTGGCCAACTGGATGAGCAGGTAGAAGCCGACCACCACGACCGCCTCCGCCGACCGGAGCGCGGTCGGCGGCAGGCCCACGGCGATCACCACGGTGTTGAGGACGACGAGGACCAGCCCCACCTTCAGGGGCAGCAGGTACACACTGACCGCTGCGGTGAGCACCAGCAGCACCGGCAGCAGCCCCGTGTTGGGCAGTGCGAGAACCACCGCCCAGGACGCCAGCACGGCCACCGCGAACGCCCCGGTACGCAGCGGACCGGCCCGCTCGATGGCGAGCGAGGTGAGCAGCGCGACGAGGTGGAGGAGGAACAGCGCGATCCACAGAACCCGGGGGATCTCGGTGTCGACGGCCCCGAACAGCACGGGCGCGGCGACGCCGACCGCGACCACGAGCATGGCGATGCCGGACCACTCCTCCGTCCCGAAACGTCGCACGCCCCCACTCTAGGGCGGCCCGTGTCGGGCGCACCCGTGCCGGAAGTCATGCCCCCGGGAGGTGACTTCTGGGACAGGTGGCCAGGTCGGGGTGTCCGTAGCGTCGAGGCATGACCGATGCCGAACCGGCGATCCTCGCCGAGAACCTCGCCAGGAGTTACGGATCGACCCGGGCCGTGGCCGACGTGAGTCTCCGGGTCGACGTCGGGGAGGCGGTCGGCGTCCTCGGCACCAACGGAGCCGGGAAGACCACGGCGGTCGAGATGATCGCCGGGCTACGCGTACCCGAACGGGGGCGGGTACGCGTACTCGGACTCGATCCCCGGGCGGACCGGCGGCGCGTACGGCAGGTGCTCGGGGTGCAGCTCCAGCACGCCTACCTGCACGGCGCGCTGCGGGTGTCCGAACTCGTCGACCTGTACCGCAGCTTCTATCCCGACCCTCGCCCGGCCGACGAGTTGCTGGACATGGTCGATCTGACCACGCACCGGAAGGCGACGTTCGAGAAGCTCTCCGGCGGCCAGCAGCAGCGGCTCTCGATCGCCCTGGCGCTGGCCGGCCGCCCCCGCGTGGTGATCCTCGACGAGTTGACCACCGGCCTGGATCCGAAGGCCCGCCGCCGCATGTGGGCGACGATCGAGCAGCTCCGCGCCGAGGGGGTGAGTGTGCTGCTGGTCAGTCACGCCATGGAGGAGGTCGAGCGGCTGTGCGACCGGGTCGCCGTCCTCGACGCCGGCCGGGTCGTCGCCACCGACACTCCCGCCGGGCTGGTCGCACAGACCGGCGCCGCCAGCCTGGACGACGCGTTCGTCGCGCTCACCGGCAAGGAACTCGACCTGGAGGACGCCGCATGACCACCGTCGTCGCCCACCGACCGGGGATGCGGTCGCTGCTGACGTTGATCCGCTGCGAGGCGAAGATGGTCATCCGGGACACCCCCGGACTGGTCGTCCCGCTCTGCCTGCCGCTGTTGATCATGCTGACCAGCGCCGGCTCCGCGAACGAGCAGGAGGTCTCTGGCGGGCTGACCGCGCTGGACCTGTTCGTGCTCCCGCTCGTGCTCACCATGGTCATCGCGATCATCGGCATCATCAACATGCCGAGCTTCCTGGCCTACTACCGGCGCTCCGGCATCCTGCGCCGGCTCGGCGTCACGCCCGCCTCACCGGCGACGGTGCTGGCCGCGCAGGTGATCGTCAGCGTGCTCCAGTCGGTCGTCGGCATCGCCGCCGCCGTCGCGCTCGCCTTCCTGGTGTTCGACGCGAACGCGCCGGTCGACGTCGGCGCGACCCTCGGCGTGGCGGCACTGGCGATGGCCGCCATGTACAGCGCCGGCATGATCGTCGCGGCGGTCGCGCCCACCCCGAACTCCGCTGTCGCCATCGGCCTGGTCATGTTCTTCGTCCTCGGCGCCCTGGGCGGGATGTTCGGCGGACCGGGCTCGCTGCCGGGCCCGCTCGCCGACATCGGTCGCCTGTTGCCGTTCGGCGCCTCCGTGGAGGCTCTCGGCGCCGCCTGGGAGGGCACGCCGGTCGGGCTCGGGCAACTGCTCGGCCTCGGCGTGACGGTGCTCCTCGGCGCGACCGTGGCGGGCCTGCTGTTCCGCTGGGAGTGACCCGCGCCGCCAGGCAGCCTTGCCGCCCTGGGGCCGCCGGGCGGTCCCGGGGCGGCCGTACGCGGGGGCACCGCCGGCGCCGCGTACGGCAGCGCGGTCAGCGCCGCTTGCGGCGGTTCCTGGTCCGGGCCCTCCGCTGGTCACGAACGCTGCCCGGCGGCGCGGAGGCGGTCCCGGCGATGTCGGCTTCCCGGGCCCGCCGTGGGACCGGCGGCAGGACGAGCGTCCCGACCTCCGGCGCGGCGGTCGGCGGACCGACCGGGACCGGTTCCGGCAGCCGCCGCTCCAGGTCCGTGATGATCGCCTGTACGCGGGCCAACTGCTCCCGCACCGACGGCTCGTCCTCGGCGTGCCCGCCCGTCGGCCGACCGGCCCGCTGCGCGGCGACCTGCTCGTCCTGGTGCGCCTCCTGCAACGCGGTGAGCACCAGCCCGACCAGCAGATTGGTCAACAGGTAGCAGGCGGCCACCATGTAGGAGACGTAGTAGAGCACCGCCCACCCGGTGACGTCGCGGCCCGCCTGGAGCGTGTCGGTGATCCCGTCCAACGACAACAGCAGGAACAGCGTGAGCATGGCCTGGCCGACCGTGCCGTACTCCTCCGGGTAGGCGGCGCCGAACAGCATCCAGCCGAGCATCGCGTACCCGTACAGCAGCAACGCGGTGACCAGCAGGAAGCTGGCCAGACCGGGCAGGCTGCGCCGGATGCCCACCAGGATCACCCGCAGACTCGGGAAGAGCCGGAACGCCCGCACGATCCGGGCCAGCCGCAGCAACCGGAGCAGGGTCACGTTCTCCCGCACCCCGGGCAGCAGCGGCGCGGCCACGATCACCAGGTCGAACACGTTCCACCGGTCCCGGAAGAAACCGGCCGGGGCGGTGGCGTGCGCACCGAACCGCATCAGCAACTCCAGCACGAACAACGCGATGCAGACGTACTCGACGGCGCGCAGCCCGATGCCCACGGTCGCCACGACGTTGCCGTACGTCTCCAGGCCCAACGCCACCGCGTTGACGATGACGACGGCGAAGCTGGCCAGGTTGAACCAGGGCGCGCCGACGACGGCCCCGCAGCGCACGGCGAGCCGGCGCAACGGACCACGGACAGTACGCGTCATGCTACTCCTCGACCGGCTCACGACCGGACGGCAGCCTATGACATCCCGGGACAGGCCGGGCAGCCGGACCGGCCACATAGGACGGATCCCAGCTCACCACGGCGCGCCGCCGGAGACGGTCGCGCAGCGGCCCTCACGGCCACGCGACTCCGCCCCCCGGGCCGTCGCGCCGGGCACGCTCGCGCGGTGGGCGGCTGGACAGCCGCCCTTACGATCTCCGTCGTGTCCACCTCCGTCGCCACCGAGTTCGCGGGCTCCTGGACCGCCGGCCGGTCGGTCCGCCGCACCGCGCTGCTGCTGTTCCTCGGCGTCGCCGCCGTCGCGCTGAACACCGGCATCGGGTACGCCTCCGCAGGCACCCGGGTGATCCCGATCGTGACCGGCGTACTCCTCTGCCTGGCCTTCGCCACCGGCGTCCATCTCCTGCACCGGGCGAGTTGGCTGGCCCTGCTCTCCCTGCTGCCGGCCCTGTTCGTCCTCGTCGGCTCGGTGCAGCTCGCCCCCGACCTGGCCCTGGAGCAGCGCGGCGTCCGCCAGCAGGTGACGATCGTCGACTCCGAGGCCAGCGGCAAGCGGCACACCTTCACCCTGCGCGGCGCGGCCGGCCCGCTCGACGAACCGCTCGTGTACCAGGGCAGCTCCCCCGGCTACCGGGTCGGCGACACGCTCACCGTGCTGACCGACCCGGAGGGACGGATCGCCCTGCGGGACGCCGACCGGGTCGACTCCGCCGGCAAGGTGGGCAGCCTCGTTCTCGGCGCCCTCGGCTGGGCCGTGATCGCCCTGCTCGCCGGCTGGCGCGGCCACGTCCGCCGCCGCACCGGCCGCCACGTGGGCCTGATCCTCTAGCGCGGGACCTCGGACCTGGCACGAACCCCGGACCCGGTACGAGGTGGGGAGATTTGTTGTCGCTGGAGCGACAACAAATCTCCCCACCAAGTCTGGAATGCGCTCCACCGCGGAGCAGGCAAGCGCCCACCGGAGCCGGACGGCTGGATCACGCACGGCCGACACCGCTCACCGCGCCGGCATGGCACCCGGCAACCGGTCCGGCCGCTGTGGAGGGACCCGCCCGAGACCCACAAGTCAGCGAGGATTCCTCGCGTTTTCGTTGACGCGCGCCACCGCAACGTGAGATACATGGCCACACGTCGATGGAGACGCCGGCCCGACGCCGCCGTCCGGAGAGGCGAGAGATGACACCGCCCGCACACCCGCCGGTCCGGCGGCGTCGCCCCCTGTCCCGACTGCTGGCCGGGCTGGCCGCGCTCGCGGTCCTCGTGCCAGCCGCGCCCGCGTACGCCAACTCGCTGCCCAACCTGCCGCACCACGCGGGCGGCTACGAGTCGTCCTTCTCCCCCGCCTACGACTACGACACCGACGGCTGTTACGCGGTCTCGGCGATCAGCCCGGACGGCCGGATCAACGGCGGGTTGCGGACCACCGGGGCGATCAACGGCAGTTGCCGGGACCGGTCCGACCTGGACATGTCGCAGACGTACGCGCGGTCGAAGTGCAACAACGGCTGGTGCGCGATCGTGTACGCCAGCTACTTCGAGAAGGACCAGGCGGTGCACGGCAGTGGCCTCGGCGGTCACCGGCACGACTGGGAACACGTGATCTCCTGGGTCGACCAGGTCACCGACCGGGTCGAGTACGTGACCACCACTCAGCACAGCAGTCGACGCACCTACCCGCGCTCCCAGGTGCGCTTCGACGGCACGCATCCGAAGGTGGTCTATCACAAGGACGGCGCGTCGACGCACTTCTTCCGGCTCGCCAACGGCAACGACGAGCCGCCGGAGAACCACTACGGCACCTGGCACTACCCACCGGTGGTGGACTGGCACGGCTGGCCCAGCCTGGACCTGCGGAACAGTCTCATGGCGGCCGACTTCGGCGCGGCCAGCATCAAGATCAAGGATGGGGCGTTCGAGTACCTGCTCGGCGTCGCCAAGCCCGCCGGCATCCCGTTCGACGCGTACGCCTGAGGGCGAGCGGCGACTCGCTCACCGGTCGCCCAGCGACACCACCAGCTCCTGGGTGCGGTGGTCGGAGACGCCCCGCGCGTCGCCGAAGCGGTAGGAGTGCACCCGGACCTGCGGCGAGGCGAGCGCCCAGTCGAGTCGCCACCAGTGCGGCCAGCCGGGTCGGGCCGCGAAGCTGGCCGGGTACGGCGTCGTCATGGCGTGGGCGGCGTCGCGCAGGCCGTCGGGCAGTTTACGCAGGTCGCCCATTGCCGGCGTGGTGTTCAGGTCACCGGCGAGCAGCACCGGATTCGGGTTGTCACGAACGTCGCGGGCCAGCGCCCGCCACTGCGGCTCCCGCTGGGCCCGTTGTTCACGCAGAATGCGGTAGAAGGCGGCGTCGAAGGGGCCGTGCTGCGGGGAGAGCTGCACCGGCAGGTGCAGGTTGTACGCCGAGAGCACCCGCCCGCCACCCAGGTCCAGGTCGGTCCGCAGCGTCTTGTAGCGCCACTCGTCGCCGGCCGCCGCGACCTCGGGCGGCAGGCCGACCGGCTCCAGCGGTGCCTGCCGCAGCACCGGCAGCCGGGAGAGGGTGACCAGCTCGCCGACCACCACCACGTGGAAGCCGGGGAACTCGGCGCGCAGCCGGTCCAGCGTCGCCTGCGTCGGCCGGCCCTGCTCGAACCAGTACTCCTGCAACAGGTAGACGTCGGCGTCGGCGTCGCGCAGCACCTGGTACATCGTCTCGGTCTCGCCGCCGGAGTCCCAGTAGCCGGTGTTCCAGGAGAAGACGCGTACCGCGTCGGCCGGGGCGGGGCCGTCGCCGCCCTGCCACCAGCGCACGTTGACGCCGCCGAGCCCGGCGCCGAGCAGCAACGCCAGGGCGGCGAGCACCGCCACCACACGACGACGGCGGCGGCTCATCACCGCGCCGGCCGCCAGCACCAGGGGCACCAGCAGGAAGGCCGGCGGCGGCACGGTGTCCACGGCGAGCCAGAGCCACCACCGCCCGCTCAGTGCCCGGTGCGCGACGGTGAAGGCGAGCCAGAGCCCGGCGGCGGCCGGCCACAGCACCGTCGGCCAGCGCCGCCGTACCGCGCGCCCGGGTCGCGTCGCGGTGTCGGCGGCGACCGGCGCGGCGGTGGTCACGCCGATTCCCACCGGGGGGTGCCGTCGATCGGAAACGAGGCGTCGTAGAGCTGCCGGAACGGCCGGGAGAGCAGCCACTGCGCGGCGCCGGTCGCCACCCCGGCCGTGATCGTCACGTTGACCAGGAAGTGCAGCCCGGCGAAGCCGAGCAGGAACAACGGCCCGTGCCGCCGCAGGACGAAGCGGTACATCCCGGCGTCGCAGGCCAGCGACGCGGCCAGCAGGGCCGCCGGCAGCACCGCACCCCACGGCCCGAACAGCAGCGGTACGACCAGCGCCGGCAGGGCGAGGAACGCGGCCAGGCTGCCCCATGCGCGGGAGGCGGTCTCGAAGCCCTTGCCGAATCGCCGGGCGCGGGCGTACAGCGGAATCCGCAGCCGTCCCCGGTGGAACAGCTTGCGCAGCAGTCCGGGCAGCTCGTGGTCGTGGTCGTGTCGGCCGCGTACCTCGGAGGTGAGCAGCATCCGGTACCGGCGGGTCAGCCGGTAGCCGTAGTCGACCTCCTCGGTCTGCCGCAGGGCCGGGTTGAAGGGCCCGATCTCGTCGTACACGGCCCGGCGGATCACGCAGACGGCGGGGAAGAGGAACGACACGTCGCCCTCCGAACTGATCGACCAGTAGTGGTACTGGAGCCCACGGTAGCGGGAGACGAGCGTGTCGTGGATCAGCGGCTCGGCGTCCTGGATCCCGCAGACCGCACCGACATCCGGCGCGTCCCGCAGGAGGCGCACCGCGTGGGCCACCGCGTCGGGCGCCAACGCCAGGTCGGAGTCGACGTAGCAGATCAGCTCGCCCCGGGTGTGCGCGGCACCGACGTTGCGGGCGGTCCCACAACCACCGTTCGCGCCGGTGCTGACCACGCGTACGCCGAGTGCCTCGGTCACCGCGACGGACTCGTCGGTGCTGCAGTCGTCGACCATCAGCACCTCGATGTTCGGGTAGGTCTGGTCGAGCACCGAGCGCAGGCAGAGGTCCAGGGACTCGGCGTAGTTGTAGTTGGGCACGATCACCGAGACCAGCGGAAGGGCGTTCATCGGGTGGCGACCTCCGGGCGGTCGTAGAGCCGACGGAACCGGCGTGAGGTCAGCCAGGCCAGCACACCGCAGGCTGCGGCGACCGCGATGACCAGGTTCAGGAAGAAGTGCATCGCGACGAAGTAGACCAGGAACCCCCAGCCGCGTTCGGCGCGGACGAAGCGGTACATCGGCAGGTCTCCGGCGACGAAGGCGGCGAACGCGGCCAGCGGCACCACCAGTGCCGCCGGGCCGAGCAGGACCGGGAGCACGAGGGTGAGCAGGGTCAGCGGGGCGGCGATGCTGACCCAGGCCCGGGGGCCGCTGCGCAGTCCGCCGGGGAACTCGGGTTTGCTCGCGTACATCGGGATGTGCAGCGCCGTGCGGGTGAACACCTTGCGGATCAGGACACCGAGTTCGTGGTCGTGGTCGTGCACACCCCGCACCCTCGGCGACAGCAGGATCCGGTAGCGCTGCGCGAGCCGCATGCCGTAGTCGGCGTTCTCGGTCTCGCGCAGTCGGGGGTTGAACGGGCCGATCTCGGCGAACACCCGGGCCGGCACGGCCAGCAGCGCGGTGTAGAGCGTCATGATCTGCCCCTCGTCGGCGATCAGCCAGTAGGACTGCTGGAGGCAGCGGTACTCCTCCAGCAGGCTGTCCCGGATCAGCGGCACCGGATCGTAGTTGCCGCACACCGCCCCGATCTCCGGGTCCGTGGTGAGCAGGTCGACCGCGTTGGCCACCGCGTCCGGGCGGGCCGCCACGTCGGAGTCGACGAAGAACAGGATCTCACCCGCCGCGACCGCCGCGCCGAGGTTACGGGCCGCGGCCGGGCCGCTGTTGCTCGGCGTCCGCACGACCCGCGCGCCGTGGGCCTCGGCGACCGCCACCGAGTCGTCGGTGCTGCAGTCGTCCACCACGATGATCTCCAGGCGCGGGTACGTCTGTGCCCGCAGGGAGTCGAGGCAGAGCCGCAGCGCGCGGGCGTAGTTGTAGTTCGGCACGATGACCGACACCAGGGGAGGGCTCATCAGTCCATCCAGGTCAGCAGGTGGGGATAGCGGGCGTTGATCTGTGCCACGGCCAGCACGACGCCGATCAGCACGGCACAGCCGACGATCGTCCGGTCGCGCAGCAGGATCCGGATCGGGTCGCCGCCGGTCCGCAGCACCAGGACCGCCTGGAGGTAGCGGAACGCGGCCAGCAGCCCGAGGGGTACGACGAGGGCCAGGACGGCCGGCGGGTAGGCGGCGATCGGGGCGTCCAGGTGCAGGTAGAGCAGGAAGGTGGTGCCGGCCAGGGAGGTGGTCAGGCCGAGCAGGTGGTCGGCGAGCAGCAGGTTGTAGCCGTGCAGCGCAGGCCGGTGCGGCGTGCCCAGGGCGGACAGTTCGTGCCGGCGCTTGCCGAGGATCAGCACCAGGCAACCGCTGAACACGGCGGTCAGCAGCAGGCTGGCGGGGACCGTCTCGGTGGCGGCGTACCCCTGGAGGACGCGCAGCACGAAGCCGGTGGAGACCACGCAGACGTCCAGCAGCGGCAGGTGCTTGAGCCACCGGCTGTAGGCGGCGCTCAGTGCCAGGTAGGCGATCAGCGGCCACCAGGTCATCTCCGGCCCCGTGACGGTCACCGCGACCAGTCCGACCGCGAGCAGCACCGCGTACGCCCAGGCGACCGGGACCGGGACGTGCCCGGCGGCGATCGGGCGGTGTTGCTTGTCGGGGTGCGCCCGGTCCAGGTGGCGGTCGACGATGTCGTTGAGCACGTAGATCACCGACGAGGCGAGCGTGAACGCGACGATCGCCCACAGGCACCGCCACAGCGACGACGCCGTCCAGACCGGGGTGTCGACCAGGGCGAGCGGAACGGCCAGGAGGTTCTTGACGACGTGACCCGGCCGGGCCAGGACGAGGAGGTGGCGTGGCAGCAGGAGCGGGCGTACGACCCGGTCGGGGGCGACCGGGGCGACCGGCTCCACCACGGTCTCGGCGGCGGTCATCGCGGGCCGTCAGAAGAAGATCTTCGCGGCGGCCAGGGCGCCCTGCCGCCACGGATCGCGGCTGGTCCGACCGTCCCGGGCCGGTCGGTGATGCTGCCGTTGCGCCCGCCACCACTCGTAGGTGCGCAGGATGGCGTCCTGGTTGGACAGCTTGGGCCGGAAGCCCAACCGGTCCCGGGCCTTCTCGGTGCTGACGTACGAGTCGGCCATCAGCTTGTGCAGCAGGCGCCCGTAGACCGGGGAGAGTCGGCTGCGTTCCAGCAGGCTGAGCGCGGCGAGTGCGGGCCGGGCGGGCAGCGAGACCACGCGTCGGCCGTGACCGGCGGCGTCCAGGACGGCCTGGAAGTCCTCGCGCAGTGTGCCGAACTCCTCGGCGGCGAGGTTGTACGTGTCGTTGGCGACGTCGTCGGCGGCGTGCAGGACGGTGACCACGGCGTTCACCAGGTCGTCCACGGCGAACATCTGGATCCGCACGTCGCCGCGACCGAGGACCGGGAAGTGGCGCCCTTCCTCCGCCCACTCGAAGAGCATGGCGAACAGTCCCATCCGGCCGGGGCCGACGAAGGTCTTGGGCCGCAGCACCGCCACCGGCAGGCCGTCCGCGCGGTGCCGTTCGGCGATCTCCTCGGCGGCGGCCTTGGCCGCGCTGTAGGTGTCGACCGGACTGCGCGGGTACGCCTCGGTGGTGGGCACCTGCTTCGGCAGCCCGTACACGGCCGTCGAGGAGACGTGCAGGACGCGAGCCACCCCGGCCCGGCGCGCCGCGTCGAAGACACCGCGCGTACCGTCGACGATGACCGACCGGATCTCGTCGGTCGGGTAGCTGGGCAGCGCCGCCGCGCAGTGGATCACCACGGTGGCGCCGGTGAGGGCGCGGTCCAGCAGGGCCGGGTCGCGGATGTCGCCGACGTACCCGACGGTGGGTTCCGGTCGCAGGTCGACGCCACGGACCTGGTGTCCGTCGGCGGCGAGACGGTCGGCCAGCCGGGAGCCGAGCATCCCGGCGGCGCCGGTGATCGCGATCACCACAGCGATCCCACCTTCTGCGTGACGAACCGGGTCACCAGTCGGGTCAGTCCCTGGTCGAGCACCTCACCCAGGGCGTCCACGGCCCGCTGCGCGTCGGCCGGCTCGGTGACCAGCGACGGGCCGACGACAAGCGGGTTGCGGCCGTTGAGTGTGTAGTAGGTGAAGATGTCGTGGTCGCGGTAGAGCGCGTTGATGACGGCGCAGGTGACCAGCTTGGCCTTGAAGCGGGGGTCGCGGGCCACACCGGCCGGGGCGAGCCGGCCCACCAGGTCGAGGATCCGGGGTCCGCCGTCGATGTGCACACCCCAGAGCGCCCCGGCGCCGGCCACCCGGCCGACCGCCTCCGGATGCTCCTTGGCCAACCGGTGCAGCCCCGGTTCGAGGACCCGTTCCAGCGCCCGCGCCCGTGCCGGGTAGTCGTCCTCCACCACGATGTTGATCGCCTCGATGGCGGTGACGCACTCCTCCCCCATGCCGTAGTAGGTGGTGCTGGTGCTCTGCAACAGCGCGTCGGTCAGATTGTCGTACGCCTTCCGGAAGACCGGCTTGCGGGCGACGAAGGCCGATATGGACGACTTGCCGCCGCCGAACGATTTGCTGGTGGTCAGCACGTCCGGTATCAGATCCGGGTAACGCATGAAGTAGAAGAGGCTGCCCGTCTTGCCCCAGCCGGTGTAGATCTCGTCGAAGATGAGTACGATGTCGTGTCGGTCGCAGAGTTCCCGGACGCCGCGAAGGAAATCTTCGTCGCACCATTGAATGGTGGAGGCGCTGAAAGGTTCGACGATCAGGGCGTACACGTCACCCGCATGCCGCTCGATAGCGGACCGGACGGATTCCAGATCCCCGTACGCGAATGGGACGATTCCCGGAATTGTCGGAAAGTTGAAGTGCGGCTGTCCGGTGAGCCCACCGGAACCGAGCAACTTCCCGTGGAATCCGCAGTCCGCGCGAAGGATGGTGCCCCGTCGACCACCGTGGTACTTGTAGGCCAGCTTCACCGCACCCTCCACCGCCTCGGCGCCGGAGTTGGGCAGGAACGACATGGACAGATCGCCGGGCAGCAGCTGGGCCAGGTTGTGGCCGAGCGCCGCGAGGTAGGGCGAAAAGTACGTCTTGTGCACCTCCATTCGCCGACGCTCGGCGAAGCGTTGCCGGGCCGCCACGATCCGTGGATGGTTGTGGCCGTGGTTGAGCACCCCCACCCCGCCGGTCAGATCGAGGACGCGCCGGCCGTCCCGCAGGGTCAGGTAGGCACCCTCGGCCTGCTCCACCAATTCCCGACCGAACCCGAACGACGTCATCAGATTGACCTGGCTCGCGTTCACGTACCGCCGATAGAGGTCGTGCACCTCGCGAACGGTGAACCGCTCGCATTCCTCGACACTGACGAGATTGGGCATGCCGCGACGCTATCTATTGGTCCGTGATCTTTCCTGGACCGAGGCTGGATGCAACCTTGACTACGCAAGGCAACCCTTGCCACGGCGGGTGGGGCATGGATAACTTGGTCAAGGCGCAACACAATTGCCGCCGGTCAATTCCTCTGCACATTAGCCAACACTCGTTGAGGTGCCCGTCATGCCGCCGACGGTGTCGGTAATCGTTCCCACCCACAACAGCGCCAAGACCCTGGGTGCGTGCCTCGCGGCGGTGCACCGACTACGGCACCCGGTGACCGAGGTCATCGTGGTCGACGACGCCAGCACCGACGACACCCGGGCCGTCGCCCAGCGCTTCCCGTGCCGGCTGCTGGTCACCGACCGCAACGCCGGCCCGGCCGCCGCCCGCAACCGCGGCATCCGGGCCGCCACCGGCGACCTGCTGTTCTTCCTCGACTCGGACTGCGCCCCGGAACCCGACGCCCTGGGCAACGCCCTGGCCGTCCTGCGCGAGCAGCCCGACGTCGCCTGCGTGCACGGCATCTACGCGCTGGAGCCACTCTTCGACGACGGGCCGGTCGAGGCGTACCGGCTCACGCACGGGCACCACTGGCGGCTGCGCCACGTCGGGCGGGTCCGCACCACCCTCTTCGCGATCTGCCTCATCCGCCGCGAGGTCTTCGACACGGTCGGCCTCTTCGACGAGAAGCTGCGCGCCTCCGAGGACGTGGAGATCGGCGACCGGATGGGCGACCGGTACGGCATCGTCCTCACCGACACGGTGGTCTGCCGACACGACGACGACAGCCGACTCGGGTCGTTGCTGGCCAAGCAGTTCCGCCGCTCGCAGATGCTGATTCCGGTGGCCCTGGCCGAACGCGGACCGGCCGGGATCCGCGCCAACAGCGCGGCGGGCCTGCTCACCGCGGCGGCGGTGCCGGCGACGCTGCCGACGGCACCGCTCACCGGCGGGTGGCCGGTGCTGTCGCTGCTGTTCCTCGTCCTGTTCACGGTCGCCGAGCCCGCGCTGCTGCGGTTCGTGCTGCGTCGACGCGGGCTGCCGTTCACCCTCTTCTTCTTCGCCGTGCACCTGCTGGTCCAACTCGCCGTCGTCGGCGGCGCCGTCGTCGGCGGGATCCGTCACCTCACCGACCGCGACTTCGGGCCGAGCCGGGCCACCGCGGCGAAGACGTCCCGATGAGCGCCCGCCGAGGACCCGTCACCCGACTCGGCGCGCACCTGCACGCACAGGCGTTGCACTACCTGCTGTTCGCCTATCGCGGCGGGCAGACACTGCGCTGTCACGCGGCCCCCGGCGGCCCGCGCTGGCCGGCGTTCGGCCTGGCCGGGGAGGAGGTCGCCCTCACCGTCGACGACGGGCCGCACCCGCAGTGGACGCCCGCCCTGCTCGACCTGCTCGACCGGCACCGGGTACGCGCCACCTTCTTCCTCATCGGCGACCGCGTCCGGGAACACCCGGACCTGGCCCGGCGGGTGCTCGCCGCCGGTCACCTGATCGGCAACCACTCCCGCTCGCACCCGCAGCCGTTCGCCGCGCTGTCCCGACCCGCGATCGTCGCGGAGATCGCGCAGACCCAGCGCGACATCGAGGACGCCACCGGGGTGTCGCCGCGCCTGTTCCGCGCGCCCGGCGGCAACTGGTCGCCGACCGTCCTGCGGACCGTCGCCGAGCTCGGCCTCACTCCTGTCGACTGGACGGTGAACCCCAGTGACTGGCGTCGTCCGGGTGTCGCGCGGATCGCCCGCACGCTGTCGCGTACCCGGCCCGGGCAGATCATGCTCTGCCACGACGGCGGTGGCGACCGGTCGCAGACCGTCGCCGCCCTGGCCGAGGTGTTGCCCGGGCTGACCGCCCGTGGGCTGCGCTTCGTCACCGTCCCCGCACACGTGACGCCCCGGCCGCGCCGGGTGGGAGAAGGCCCCTGATGTCGCAGAGTGAACTGTCCATCCTGCTCCTGGGTCCGGTGCGGGCCCGGCGGGGAGACACCGTCCTGTACCTGGGCACCCCCCGGCAGCGGGAGGTCCTGGCGGTGCTGGCGATGCGCAGCGGCATGGTGATGTCCGTCGCCCAGATCGTCGAGGCGATCTGGGTCGGTCGGCGGCCCGACTCGGTGGAGAACATGGTGCACACCTACATCGGCCGGCTGCGTCGGGCCCTCGAACCACCCGGAGACCGTCCGGCGGTGGCCCGGGTGCTGCGCTCCACCCGACCCGGCTACACCCTCGACGTACCGCCCGACGCCGTGGACACCGTCCGCTTCGAGCAGGACGTCCGCCGGGCCCGGGCGGCCCGCGCCCAGGCGGACCTGACCGACTCGCTCTACCTGTTCCAGGCCGGTCTGGCGCGCTGGTCGGGCCGGGCGCTGCACGAGGCCACCGGCCCGCTGGCCGAGGCCGAGCGGATCCGGCTGACCGAGCTGCGCCAGGACGTCCGGGAGGAGGTGACCGGCGTACGGCTGCTGCTCGGCGACATCGAGAACGTCGTCGCCGAGCTGCGCTGGATGCTGGCCGAGCACCCGATGCGGGAGCGGCTCTGGGAACTGCTGCTCATCGCGCTCGGGCAGACGTCACGGCGGGCCGAGGCGCTGACCGCCTTCCAGGACGCCCGGACCACGCTGGCCGACCGGCTCGGCGTCGAACCGGGACACCGCCTCCAGGACCTGCACCGCCGGCTGCTGCGCAGCGAGCCGGTGACGGTGTGGCCATGGTGGGAGCGGCGCGTGCCGGTGTAGGCCCCGGTGGGGCTCAGGGCTCCGCGACGGCGGCGGGGGTGAGGACGAAGAAGGCGTCCCGCCCGGCGTCACCGGTCTCCGGCGGTCGCCAGGTGGTCACCTCCAGCCCGCAGTCCCGGATCACCGCCACGAACTGCCGGGACCGCTGCACGTCGTAGATCTGCACGAGGATCCGTCCCCGCGCGGTGAGCATCCCCGGCAACCGGCGCAGCAGGTCCGCCGCCTCCGGCACGGACAGGTAGTAGATGACCTCGCGCAGCAGGATCGCGTCGTACCGGTCCGGCGGCGTGTACGTGCGGATGTCGGCCACCGCGTAGGACGCGTCCGGCCGACGCAGCGCCCGGGCCGTCCCGATGGCCCGCCGACTGATGTCCACCCCGTGGTAGTGCCGGTAGCGGCCCCGGCGTAACGCCAGGTTGACGCTGGTGCCGCAGCCCAGGTCGAGGATCGCCGGTTGCGGCGCCCACGTCTCGATCAGAGACAGCGGAACGCTCCCGTCGCCGGCCTCGTCGAGGTATCCCCACATCCCCAACGCGTACTGGGCGTCCCAGAGCACCGCGTTCAGCCGTGGACTGCGCCGTACCAGCGCCCGCACCGGTGCCCCCAGCAGTCCCGCCGTCGTCCGTAGTCTCGACACGTCCCTCACCGACCTCCTCCGCCGGGCCCGCCCGGCGGCTGTCAACACGAACGGCTCACCCGACCGGTGCCGACCGCTCGACCGGGACCGGCCCGGTGAGCACCGGACCGTCGCGCCGCAACCGGCGCCGGTGCAGATACTGGGCCAGCATCAGCCCTCCCCCACCGACGGCCACCTCGCTGAGCGCGCAGACCAACCGGCTGACCAGCACCACCGGGGTGGCCACGGCCACCGGCAGCACGGTGGACAGCCCGAGCATCAGCACCGCCTCCCGGACACCCAGGCCGTCCGGGGCCACCATCACGGCCAGCCCGGCGACGGTCGCGGCGGCGAACCCGGCCACGCAGACCAGGTAGGACCGCAGCGGCGGCGCGCCGGCCGCCACCGCGAGCAGCCACAGGTGGTGCCCGGAGACGAACCAGGACAGCGACTGCGCGCCGATGGCCCGTCGCAGGCCCGCCGGGGAGGCGCGCACCTGCGGCGGTGGACGCCGCAGCAGCCGGGCCACCAGGACCAGCGCCTTGTCGAGCAGGTCCGGCCGGACCACGAGCACGAGCAGTGGGACGCTGGCCAGCAGCAGCCACCAGGTGGCGCCGGACAGCACCGCCGGACCGGCGGCGACCCCCAGCGTCATGCCGGTCATCGCCACCACCGCCCAGCTCAGCAGGAACACCCCGGCCAGCCGGACCGGCCCGACCTCGATCTCCCGACCCATCCGCAGCAGCACCGGCAGGGCGACCAACCGACCGGGCACGAACTTGGTCAGGAACCCCACGAAGAACAGCCGGTACGCGGTCCACCGGTCCACCGGCGCACCCAGGTCGACGAAGATGGCCCGCCAGGACGCCACCCCCAGCAGCAGCCCGACGGCGTTGACCAGCAGGGCCGCGCTGACCGCCGCGCCCACCCGCCACGGGTCCAGGCGACCGGCCAGCGTCGCCACCGGAGTCCAGTCCTGGGAGCGGACGAAGAGCACCAGACCGACGGCCAACGCCACCACGAAGGCGACGGAAAAGGCCCGGTTGAGCCACCGCCACCAGCCGCCGCTCACCGGCGCGGTTCCACGGTGACCGGACGGGAGCCCCGGGCGCGTACCCGACGCGACAGCGCGGCGCAGATCCCCAGCCCCATCCCGACGAACTCGGTCAGGTGGGTGAGCAGGCGCATTCCGGCGGCGTAGAGCGCGAACCGGGGCCCCCGGTGCCGCGCCGCGAACGCCAGCAGGGCCCGGTCGGCCACCCCGACGGTCACCAGCAGGGCCAGCGGCAACACCACCAGCCCGGGTGTCACCAGGACCAGCGGCGCGGTGGCCACGGCCAGCCCGGTGCCGGCCATGCCGACCACCGCGCCGACGTCGACCCGGTGCGGCGGACGTCCGTCGGCGACCGGCGGCTCCCAGCGGGCGGCGACGACCGCGTCGGCGTACGTCACCGCGCGGCGGAACAGTTCCGACAGGTACGGCCGGAGCCGGTCCACGTCGTCGTGGCGGCCGACCATCTCGGCACTGACCCGGATCTCGTAGCGCGCCGGCAGCCGGGTGCCGAACTCCACGTCCTCGGCGTCACGCAGCCGTTCGTCGAAGCCACCGACCAGCTCGAAGACGTCTTTCGGCACGGCCGTCAGCGCGAACATGGTGGTGGACGTGACCCCGGTGGCCCGGCGTCGCCAGAAGTGCTCGAACAGTGTCTTGTACGCCTCGACCGGCCCGTCGTCGTGGAGCGGGCGCAGGTCGTAGATGCCCTGCACCACGCCGCAGTCCGGATGCTCCCGCAGTACCCGCACCGCCGCGGCCAGCGTGCCGGGGGCAAGGGCGACGTCCGAGTCGACGAAGAGCAGCACGTCACCGGTGGCCCGGGCGGCACCGGCGTTGCGGGCCGCCGACACTCCCCCGTTCACCGGCAGAGCCAGCACGGTGCAGCCGAATCCGGCGGCGATCCGCCGGGACCGGTCGGTGCTGGCGTCGTCCACCACGATCACCTCGGCCGGCGCAACGGTCTGCGCGTACACCGCCGACAGGCAGTCGCCGAGGGTTCGCTCCTTGTTGTAGTTGGGCACCACCACCGACACCCTCACCGGTGCCACCCCTCCCCGCCGTCGGAGCGGGCACCGTCCGGCCGCCACGCCAGCCAGCCCAACGCCGCGTACCCGACGAGCACGTACAGGTTGCTGTGCAGCAGTTGCCAGTCACGGAAGTGCAGGTCGACGCCACGCAGCCCGATCACCGTCCAGGCGGCGCTGGCCACCAGCGCGGTCCAGAGCAGCACCGCGACGGCGACCGCGTACCGGTTCCGCCGGCCGCGCACCGCCAGCAGCACCAGGGCCGGTACGCACCAGATCCAGTGGTGGTGCCAGGAGATCGGCGAGACGAGCAGGCCGGTGGTCGCAGCGGCCAGCACTCCGAGGAGTTCGTGACCGGCGCGGACGCATCGGACCGCGACGACCAGTCCGGCCACCGCCGTCAGTGCCGCCAGCGGCAGCCAGACCGCCCGGACGTCGGCGGTGTCGCCGATCCGGGCCAGCGCGCCGTGCAGCGACTGGTTCAACACGGTCCGGGGATCACCGGTGACCCGGGCGGTGTCGAACAGGCCGCCGCCCCAGAACCGGACCGAGTCGGCTGGCCGCCAGGCCAGCCCGAGCCCGACGGTGGCGGCGAACGCGGCCAGCGCCACTCCGGCGGCCCGCCAGCGACGCAGGCAGAGCAGGTAGACCACGAACAGCAGCGGGGTGAGTTTGATCCCGGCCGCGACGCCGACACCGAGGCCGCGCCAGCGGCGGTCCGGATCGCCGGTCAGGTCTAGCAGCACCAGCAGCGCCAGGAAGAGCCCCACCTGACCGACCTGGAGGTGCCCGGCCACCGGGAAGACCGGGAGCACCGCGACCGTGCCCAGCAGGACCGGTCCGGGTCCGGTGTCCGCCCCGGCGGCGCGCAGAGTCACCCGGACCACGGCCGCCACGGCGGCGACGGTGGCCAGCGTCCAGAGGCCGATGCCGGTGGCGGCGTCGAGGTACGCCAGCGGTTGCAGCAGCAGCGCGGCGAACGGCGGGTACGTGAAGCCCAGGTCGATGCCGTCGGTCCCCCGGTGGATCACGTCGTAGAGGGCGCCGTCGCCACCGGCGGCGGCGACCGCGCCCGCCCGGTAGACGGCGAGGTCGCCCCAGAACCGTCCCGTGCCGTGGTGCACGGCGACCGCTGCGGCGGCCACCAGCACCGCGAGCAGCGGCAACGCGGCGGCCGGCAGCACCGTGGCGAGTCGGCGCGCCGGCCGGGAGTCTGTCGTCGGCGAGAGGGTCGTCACCGCATCCCCCTTCAGACGTCGGCGGGACGACGGTAACAATCGATGCGGTACCGGTTTCTGTAACTGATCTGGATTACCGACGGTGCAGGTGAACCCCGGCCCGGCGTCCGCCCCCCGCGGACGCCGGGCCGGCGTCTCAGCCCTTGACGCAGACCACCTGCTTGAGGTGGGCGACCACCTCGACCAGGTCCTTCTGCTGCGCCATCACCTCGGTGATGTCCTTGTACGCACCGGGGATCTCGTCGACCACCCCGGCGTCCTTGCGGCACTCCACCCCCGCCGTCTGTGCCGCCAGGTCGGCCGTGCTGAACGTCCGCTTCGCCTGCGCCCGGGACATCCGCCGTCCCGCGCCGTGCGAGGCGGAGCAGTACCCCCAGTCGTTCCCGCCGCCCCGCACGATGTACGAACCGGTGCCCATCGAGCCGGGGATGATGCCCAGCTCGCCACGTCCCGCCCGGATCGCGCCCTTCCGTGTCACCAACACGTCCACCCCCTCGTAGTGCTCCTCGGCCACGTAGTTGTGGTGGCAGCTGATCGGCTCGTCGTAGCCGACCTGCGGGAACCGGTCCCGCATCAGGTTCATCAGCACGGCGAGCATCACGGCCCGGTTGCGCCGTGCGTACTCCTGCGCCCACCACAGGTCCCGGCGGTAGGCGTCCATCTCCGGCGTACCGGAGAGGAACACCGCCAGGTCCCGGTCGGGCAGATCCGCGTTGTGCGGCAGCCGGCGGGCCACCGCGATGTGCCGTTCGGCCAGTTCCTTACCGATGTTGCGCGAGCCGGAGTGCAGCATCAGCCAGACCCGGCCCGGGTCCGTCCCGCCCTCCTCCAGACAGACCTCGATGAAGTGGTTGCCGCCGCCGAGCGTGCCCACCTGCCGCCGGGCCCGCGCCTCCAACTGCTGCACCCGCCGGTCCAGGTCACCGAAGCCCCGCCAGAAGTCGTCCCAGCCGCGCTGCTCCAGGCCCCGGATCCGGCGCGGATCCACCGGGTCGTCGTGCTTGGCGAAGCCGACCGGAATGGCGTCCTCGATGGCCCGGCGCAGCCCGGCGAGGTCGTCGGGCAGGTCGGCGGCGGTCAGCGAGCTGCGGACCGCCGACATGCCGCACCCGATGTCGACCCCGACCGCGGCCGGTGACACGGCCTGCCGCATGGCGATGACCGACCCGACCGTGGCGCCCTTGCCGAAGTGCACGTCCGGCATCACCGCGACGCCCTGCACCCACGGCAGCGCCCCGATGTTGCGCAGCTGCCGTGCGGCCTGCGGCTCGATGGCGTACGGGTCGGTCCAGACCCGTACCGGCGCCCGCGTTCCCGCGAGCAGACTGAATCCCATGACGTACCCCCGAAGTGTGTGGCTCCTCGCCCGGGCACGGCCCGACCACGGCCGACGCCGGGCAGGGGTGCGCCACCGGTGCCCTCCGGCACCGGCGCGACGAGTGGAGAAGTAGGTGGGTAGGACGAAGCCGCCCGGACCCGTGGCGGGTGGGCGGCCTCGACGAACGGGCGGACGCGCGCTAGCTGCGGCGCTCCGAGCCCCGAGGCGGAAGGCGGCGGGCGCCGGTCAGCGCCGGCGATTTCCCGAGCCGACAGGGTTCACCCCGGGTCGGCCAACCGTCCTGCGGTCTGACGTCTGTCGACACGGCGTACTCCTCTCGGCTCCGGTCCGATGTGACCTGATGCCGAGAAGAGTAGGGACCACCGCCGGTGGGCCGCAAACGATATTGAGCGACGCTCAGACGCGCGCGCCTTCGCCCTGATCGCCGCCGACCCGGTCAAGGTGGTCGGCGAGTTCGTCGGTGAGCAGCAGATCGGTACGGATGTCGTCGTGCGGGTACGCGGCCCGGCCGACCATGTGCGCCGCCACCGGCGCGGTGGCCAGTTGGAAGACGCCGACCAGCACCAGGGTGGTGATGTCCACCCCGGTCCGCAGCCGCAGCGCGCAGCCGACCAGCACCAGCAGCAGCCCGAGGACCTGCGGCTTGGCCGCG
This sequence comes from Micromonospora sp. NPDC047793, assembly GCF_040642635.1. NCBI lineage: Bacteria > Bacillati > Actinomycetota > Actinomycetes > Micromonosporales > Micromonosporaceae > Micromonospora > Micromonospora sp. NPDC047793. Next base: position 210,727 of record NZ_JBEYSG010000006.1, read on the forward strand.
GCGTGCATCCGGGTGAGCAGGTCCGGGAAGCGCACCAGCGCCACCCCGGCGGCGAGGCTGAGCAGCGCGCCGCTGATCAGGCAGACGGCGGCGACGATGTCGAAGAAGGCGTCCAGGCTCATTTGGTGTTTCTCCGCGCGGCGAATCGGGCGACGCTGACCGACCCGACAAAGCCGAGGACCGCGAGGACCACCAGCACCGGCAGTGCGGTGGCGTCGCGGCTGTAGGCGGCCTCGGCGGCGATCCCGGCGACGATGATGGCCAGCAGGACATCGGTGGCCACGGCCCGGTCGAGGATCGACGGGCCACGGATGATGCGGGTCAGGGTGAGTCCGCCCGCCACCGCGAGCAGCACGGTGACGGTCACGGCGACGACGGTCATGACGCGGCCCCTTCCAGGTCGGCCGGTGGGGTCGGATCGGGGTTCTCGCGAACGCGACGCAGCTCGTCGGCGGAGCCGATGGCCTCGATGATGCGGGCTTCGAGCGCCAGCACCTCGCGCCGGAACTGTTCCACCTCGTCGATGCTGTTCACGTTGATGACGTGGACGAACAGCGTGCCGGTGTTCCGGTCGGCCTCCAGGATCAGGCTCCCCGGCACCAGCGACAGCGCCTCGGCGGTGAGGGTGAGGTTGAGATCGGTGTTCACCCGGAGTGGCACCGCGATGATGGCGCTGCGCGGGACGTGCCCGGGGCGGAACGCCAGCCAGGCGATCTGGATGGAGGCGACCACCAGGTCACTGAGGAACCGCGCCCAGAAGCGCAGCATCCCCACCGGGTGGAGCCGACCGGCGAACGTCACCGGCGGCAGTGGGAAGACCGCGATGACGATGGCGGCCACCACCAGTCCGCTGAGGATGTTCGCCACAGTGAAGTGGCCCCAGAGGAGCACCCAGACGACGACCAGCACGGTCACCGCGATGATGCGGTTGCGGCGTCGCGCCGCCCGGGTCAGTGGCGGGTTCGGCGAGTCGGTCGGCGGGGCTGGGGTCATCTGGTCGGGGCTCACGGCGTACCCCCTGGGAAGACGGCCTCGACGTAGGGTGTCCGCCGCAGCAGGTCGTCGGCGGCGTCGGTGCTGAGGTCGAAGAGCGGACCGGCCACCACGGTCAGCGCCAGCCCGAGCGCCACCAGGGCGACGGTCGGCGCGATCATCAGACCGGGCAGCACGGCGCCGCTCTGGCCGGTGGTGTTCACCTGCGGCTGGATCGCACCCTCGGTGCGGGAGGCCCGGTCGGCGTCACCGGCGTCCGGCATGTCCGGGTGCGGTGCCCGCCAGAACGCGAGGTTCCAGACCCGGGCGACCGCGTAGAGGGTGAGCAGGCTGGTCACCAGACCGCCGGCGACCAGGATCCAGGCCAGCACGCCGCCGTCGGCGATACCCGCCTGCACCAGGCCGACCTTGCCGAGGAAACCGGAGAACGGTGGGATGCCGGCGAGATTCAACGCGGGCACGAAGAAGAGGATGGCCAACACCGGCGACAGTCGTGCCAGGCCGCCGAGGCGGTCCATGGCGGTGCTGCCGCCGCGACGTTCGACGAGGCCGGCGGCGAGGAACAGGGTCGTCTGGATGGTGATGTGGTGCACCACGTAGAAGATCGCCGCGGAGAGGCCCAGCGACGAGGTGAGCCCCACGCCGAACAGCATGTACCCGATGTGGCTGATCAGGGTGAACGACAACAACCGCTTGATGTCGGACTGCGCCACCGCACCGAGGATGCCGACCAGCATGGTCAACACCGCTACCACCAGGAGCAGGGTGGCCGTACGGCCACCGGGGAACAGCAGCGTCTCGGTCCGGATGATCGCGTACACACCGACCTTGGTCAGCAGGCCGGCGAAGACCGCGGTGACCGGGGCCGGGGCGGTCGGATAGCTGTCCGGCAGCCAGGCCGACAGCGGGAACACCGCCGCCTTGATGCCGAAGGCGAGCAGCAGCATGCCCTGCAACAGCAGGCGCATGTCGTCGGGCAGCGCGTCCAGCCGGTCCACGAGCTGGGCCAGGTTGAGCGTACCGGTCGAGGAGTACACCAGGCCGATGGCGACCAGGAAGATCACCGAGGAGAGCAGGCTGACCACGACGTACGTGGTGCCGGCCCGGATCCGGGTCTCGGTGCTGCCCAGGGTCAGCAGCACGTAGCTGGCGACCAGCAGGATCTCGAATCCGACGTAGAGGTTGAACAGGTCACCGGAGAGGAACGCGTTGCACACACCGGCGGTCAGCACGAGATAGGTCGGGTGGTAGACCGACAGCGGCGTCTCCTCGTTGCCGTCGGCCATACCCTGCCCGATGCTGTAGACCAGCACGCAGAGGGTGACCGAGGCGGAGACCACCAGCATCAGCGCGGCGAGCTGGTCGGCGACCAGCACGATGCCCATCGGGGCGACCCAGCCGCCGACCTCCACCACGAGCGGACCGTCGATGCTGGAGCGGACCAGCAGCATCGCGGCGACCGCGACGGTGGCGGTGAGCACGGTGAGGCTGACCCACCGCTGGGCACGTGGACGGCCCAGCAGCAGCAGCGTGATCGCCGCGCCGAGCAGCGGCATCACCACCGGCAGCGGAACGAGGTAGGTCATCCGGCCCTCCCCGCGTCGACCGAGGCGGTCCGGGACCGCTCCGTCTCGGTGTTCGCGTCGTCGTCGTCATCGTCGTCACCGGTGCCGGCGTCGGCATCGCCCGGACCCTCGTCGCGTTCCGCGAGATCCATGATCCGGCGGTCCTCGACGTCGTCCTGCACCTCGTCGTGCCCGTTGAGGTGCCAACTCCGGTAGGCCAGGGCGAGCAGGAAAGCGGTCATGCCCAGGGTGATGACGATGGCGGTGAGGATCATCGCCTGCGGCAACGGATCGCTCATCTCCTCCTGCGGGCTGTCGCCGACGATCGGCGCGGTGCCGGCGCGCCCGCCGGTGAGCAGCAGCATGTTGGCGCCGTTGCCGAGCAGGATGACGCCCATCAGCACCCGGGTCAGGCTGCGCTCCAGCAGCAACGTCACGCCCGCGGCGACGAGGACGCCCACCACGATGACGTAGGTGAGGTTGGGTGTCACACCAGCTCCTTCTCGCGGATCTCGGCGTCCTCGGTCTCGTGTTGGCGGTCCATCTCGGCACCCAGGCTGCGCAGGATGTCCAGCACCAGCCCGACGACGATCAGGAAGACACCGACGTCGAAGAAGGCCGAGGTGACGAAGTGGATGTGCCCCAGCACCGGCAGATAGAAGTCGAGCAGGGCGGTCTGGAGGAACTCCCCACCGAGCAGCATCGCGGCCACGCCCGTGCCGACCGCGACGAAGAGTCCGGCGCCGAGGACCGCACCGGCGTCGACCGGTGCCGCGCCGTTGAGCTCGGTACGCCCACCGGCCAGGTAGCGCACGGCCAGGGCGAGGCCGGCGACCAGACCGGCGGCGAAACCGCCGCCCGGGGCGTTGTGGCCGCTGAACAGCAGGTAGATGGAGAACAGCAGGATGGCGTGGAACAGCAGTCGGGTGACCACCTGGAGGATGACCGACTGGGAACGCGCGGTGGCGCCCGTGGTCAGCCAGCGGGGCCGGGTCGACTCGGTCGGGTCCCCACCGGGGATCTGACCGCGCCGGTCCAGGTCACGGGCATGACGGAAGATCAGGCTCGCGACGCCGGTGGCGGCCACCACGAGCACCGCGATCTCACCCATGGTGTCCCAGGCCCGGATGTCGACCAGGGTCACGTTGACCACGTTCTTGCCGCCGCCGTAGGAGACCGCCTCGTCGGGGAAGTCCACCGAGATGGGGACGGCCTGGCGGGCGCCGGTCGCGACGTACGCCATGCCGGCGGTGACGGCACCGACGGCGATGCCGAGCACGACACGTCCCCGGCGGCTGGCACGGATCGGCCGTTCCGAGAACTTCACCGGCAGACGGCGCAGCACCAGCACGAACATCACGATCGTGACGGTCTCCACCAGGAACTGGGTCAACGCCAGGTCGGGCGCACCGTGCAGGACGAACAACAGCGCGATGCCGTAGCCGGCGACACCGACCAGGATCATTGCGGTGAGCCGGCGCAGCGCGCGGGCGGCCATCACGGCGGCGACCACGACGACGGCGGCGGCAACCCCCTGCAACGGCGTGTCCCACAGGTGGAAGCGCTGCGGCCAGGGGCTCCCGGCGATCAGGGTGCCGCCGGGCAGGACGACCAGCACCACCAGGATCACGCCGAGATAGAACGGCAGCGAACCACGCTGGGTGGCACCGGTCAGCTCGACCGCCAGGCGGTCGATGCCGCTGATGGCCTTCTTGTAGACGCTGGCGCCGTCGAACGGCAGGCGCAGCGTCGCGCGTACCCGCTCCCGCCGCATCAGGTGGAACAGGCCGGCGCCGGCGGCGATGGCCAGCACCGACAGACCCAGCGCCGGGGTCAGGCCGTGCCAGAGCGCCAGGTGGTAGCCGGGCTCGGCGGAGCGGTAGAGGTCGGCGTACGGGGCGAGCAGGCGGTCCACCGCCGGGGCGAACAGGCCGGCGGTGACACCGGCGACCGCCAGCACGGCGGCCGGGGCGAGCAGCGACCAGGACACCGGCGTGGACTCGGTGTCCGGGGTGTCGGGCTTGTCGGCGAAGGCACCCCACATGAACCGCAGGGTGTACGCCACGGTCAGCACCGAACCGAGGATCACCCCGGCGAGGACGACCAGGTTCGCGGTGCCGCCGTGCAGCAGCGCCTCGACCGCCGCCTCCTTGGCCACGAACCCGGCCATCGGGGGCAGGCCGGCCATCGACGCGGCCGCGAGACCGGCGACCACGGCCAGGGCGGGTGCGCGGCGCCGGAGTCCGCTGAGTTCGCGCAGGTCACGGGTGCCGGTGATGTGGTCGACGACGCCGACGGTGAGGAACAGGGTCGCTTTGAACAGGGCGTGGGCCAGCACCATCGCCACTCCGGCCAGCGCGGTGTCCCGGGTGCCGCCACCGAGGATCACCATCAGCAGGCCGAGCTGGCTGACCGTGCCGTAGGCCAGCAGCAGTTTGAGATCGGTCTGGCGCAACGCGGCCCAGCCGCCGAAGAACATCGTGAGTAGACCGGCGACCAGGAGCACCGGGCGCCACGGTCCGGCATCGGCGACGGCCGGGCCCATCAGGGCGACCAGGAACACACCGGCTTTGACCATCGCTGCGGCGTGCAGGTATGCGCTGACCGGCGTGGGTGCCGCCATCGCGCCGGGCAGCCAGAAGCTGAACGGGAAGATCGCCGACTTGCTCAGTGCGCCCAGCAGGACCAGCACCACCGCCACCGCGAGGTAGCCGCCGCCGGGCAGGTTCTCGGCGATCTCGGACCACCGGTAGGTGCCGGCGTGCTGACCGAGCATGACGAAACCGGCGAGCATCGCCAGGCCGCCCAGCGTCGTCACCAGCAGGGCCTGCATGGCCGCCCGTCGGCTGGCCCGCTTGGCGGGGTCGTAGCCGATCAGCAGGTAGGAGAAGACGGTGGTCAGCTCCCAGAACACGTAGAGCAGCAGCAGGTCGTCGGAGACGACCAGGCCGAGCATCGCGCCGGCGAAGGCGACGAACACGGCGGCGAAGCGTCCCAGGCTCGGGTCGTCGGAGCGGAAGTAGCGGGCGCTGTACGCCAGCACCAACGCGCCCACCCCACCGACCAGGATGACCATCAGCCAGGACAGCGTGCCCATCCGTAGCGCGAGTTCCAGCCCCAACTGCGGCACCCAGGAAACGGTCTCCACCACCGGCTCACCGGAGCGGACCCCGCTCGTGTGAGTCAACGCCCACACCAGCGTCGCGCCAGGCACCAGTGCCACCAGGTAGAGGGCGTGCCGTCCCCAGGTCCGCACCAGCGCCGGGGCGATCACAGCTGTCAGCGCATGGACCGCCACCAGTACCAGCACACACCCTCCCCAGAGATCATTCGTCGGTGTGACGACCCTATCCGGTAAGGACCGCAATCCGCATCTGCCGTGATCCGGATCAAAGGTGTGTCACCCTGACAGACCGCCCCGGCTCGTGTGCGAGTTCACGTGCGGTTCACAACCCGACCCACGCGTGAAACCTGCGGCCCACCAGGAGATCCGATCACACCTTAACGGACGTTCAGTCTCGTCCCGCACGTCGGAGTCGCCCGTCATCCCGGTCGATACGAAGTTCTCGTTCCAACTCGACGATGAGAGTGCGCAGGTCGTCCAGCCGTTGGCTGATCGCGATCCGGTCCAACTCGTCGGGCACCCCGTCACCGTCCTGGTCGTAGCCGGGGGCGAGCCCCTCGGTCATCTCCAACCGCCGCGCCTCCTCCATCGAGTTGACGAAGACCGCGATGAGGATGTTGAGCAGCAGGTTGACGGTGATCACCACGAAGCTCACGTAGTAGAGCACGGTCCACGGCGAGAACTCCATGCCCTGCTCGATCAGGTCCGGCAGGGTCTCCAACGAGAGCAACACGAACAGTGTCAACAACGACCGCCCGATGTCCCCGTATTCCTCCGGGTAGACGTCCTTGAAGATCAACCATCCGGCCATGCCGTACACGTAGAGCGTCACCATCGCCAGCGCGAGAAACCCGCCGATACCGGGCAGGCTGCGCCACAACGCCGCGACGATCATGCGCAGGCCGGGCGAGAACCGCACCAGCCGCACCATCCGCAACACCCGGACGACCCGCAACAGCGCCGAGTCGCCATGCAGGCCCGGGACGAAGATCGCCGCGATCACCAGGAAGTCGAAGACGTTCCAGCCGTGCCGGAAGAAGTCCTGCGGGCGGCGACCGTAGGCCAGCAGCCGGATGGCGATCTCGATCACGAAGACCGTCCGGAAGAACCACTCGACGCCGTGCAGCGCGGTGCCCGCCGTGCCGAGATCGGGATAGGTCTCCAGACCGAGCACCACCCCGTTGGCGAGGATCACCGCGACGATGGTGACCTCGAACGACCGCGAGGCGGCGATCTCGTGGCAGGCGCGGGCGAGCCGGGATTCGGGCGGCAGCTCCACCGGCCCACCCCGCTGGACCGGCACACGCGTGACAGTCACCCGGCGACCGACCCCGACGGGAGGTCTGGGACCGGCGAGGCCGGCCACCGTGCGTCACGGCGACATCGACGTACGGCAGTCATGGCCCACAGCGTACGGGACGCCGTGGGTCGGACCGCCCGGCCTTTGCGGAGCGCGATGTCGCACCGGCGTGCCCCCACCGGTGCGACATCCCCCGTCCACTCCGGACCGGCCGTCGCCGGTCCGGGAGCTATTCCACCGGGACGCGGTCCAGGAACCCCAGCACCTGGGTCAGGCGTCCGTCGTCGTCGACGGTCGCCACGTCGAAACCGGCGATCGGCGCCTCGACCCCCTCGGGGCCGAGTTCCCAGGCGAAGCGGACCTGCTGGTGGTGGCCGTCGACCGGACCCACCGCGCGGAACGACATCCCGGGGAACCGGTCCTGCACCGCCGCGATCGTCGCGTCGACGGCGTCGCGCCCCTCCGCGACCACCAGCGGGTCGACGTAACGCCCCTCGGCGGCGAACAGGTCGTCGATCTCCCGGCGTCGCCGTGCCGGGTCGGTCTCGTTCCAGATCGCCAGGTACCGCTCGACCAGCTCGTCGAACTCGACAGCCATCCCCGTCTCCTCGTCGCCACACACACGGCCCGACTCTCGGTGCCGGGACCGATGTTTCCCGGCCGCCGCGCACGGTGTCGATTACCTCGTGGGTAATGGTTCGGGCGACCAGCCCTCACTAGGGTCGGCGAGGTGACCACTGTGACCTCGCCGAGCCGTCCGGTCGGCACGCTGCTGCGCGACTGGCGGCGGGTACGCGGGCTGAGCCAGCTCGACCTGTCGATCGAGGCGGGAGTCTCGACCCGGCACCTGAGCTTCGTGGAGACCGGCCGCTCCCGACCGAGCCGGGAGTTGCTCATGCGGCTCGGTGAGCAGCTCGACCTGCCGCTGGCCGCCCGCAACGTGATGCTGCTGGCCGGCGGGTACGCGCCCGCCTTTCCCGCGCACGACCTGGCCGACCCGGAACTGGCCCCGGTCCGCACCGCCGTCCGCCGGATCCTCGACGGGCACCACCCGTACCCGGCCGTGCTCGTCGACCGGCACTGGCACCTCCTCGAGGCCAACCCCACGATCGACCTGTTCACCGCCGACGCCCATCCCGACCTGCTCACCCCGCCGGTCAACGTGTTGCGGCTCAGCCTGCACCCCGACGGCATGGCACCGCGCATCCTCAACCTCGCGCAGTGGCGCGCCCATCTGCTCAGGCGACTACGCCACCAGGCCCAGACGACCAGCGACCCGGTGCTGACCGCGCTGCACGACGAGCTGCGCGGCTACCCCGGCGGCGAGGGACCCGCCGAGCCGGTCGGTGACCTCGCCGCACGGGTCGCCGTCCCGCTGCGTTTCCGGCACGACGACGGCGAACTCTCGTTCTTCAGCACCACGACGCTCTTCGGCACGCCGCTGGACGTGACGGTCTCCGGGCTGGCCGTGGAGGCGTTCTTCCCCGCCGACCCGGCCACCGCCGAGGCGCTGCGCGACCTCGCCCCGCTCAGTCCGCCGACGAGCGGGTGACCGGCAGGTCGAAGTAGGTGTCCGGCCAGGGCTCGTCGCGGTAGCGGAAGTGCCACCACTCCCGGTCGTAACCGACGAAACCGCCGTCGGTCATCAGGTCCCGCAACAACCGCCGGTTCGCCTGTGCGGTGGCGCCGACCGCCGTCGAGTCGGTGTGCGACAGCGGGTCGAAGCAGTCGAAGCCCGTCCCCATGTCCACGCTGCCGTCGGTGGAAAGCCGGCCGTACGGGTCGGTGCAGGCGGCCGGGGGCCGACCCGGGACGGGCCCGGACCGCTCGGGCGGCGGCTCCTCGACCAGCGTGAGGTCGACCGTGCTGCCCCGGCTGTGCGACGTGGGGGCACCGAGGTAGCCCCGGTCGAACAGCGCGGACTTGGCCACCCGGGGATAGAACTCCGCCTTGGTCTCCTGCCGCCCCGGGTCGGCGCCCCAGGCCACGAAGTCGTTCACGGCACGCTGCGGGCGGTAGCAGTCGTACACCTTGAGGCGGTGACCGGTGGCCAGGGCGGCGTCCTGCACCCGGCGCAACGCCCGCGCGGCCGCCGCGGTGAGCAGGCAGAGCGGCTCCTGGTAACCGTCGACCGGGCGACCGACGAAGTTGTGCGCGGTGGCGTAGCGGATGTCGGTGAGGATGCGTCCGTCCAGGTCGGACAGGACCACCAGGCCCGGCCGCGCCGGTGCCGACGCCGGCGGTGGCGTGCGGGACGGCTCGGGCGTCGGCGCGTTCCGCCCGCACCCGCCCAGCCCCGCGACCAGTCCCACCACGGCCGTCGGGACGACCGCCCACCGACCGAGCCGGCACCGGGCCGGACCGGTCGCCCGGTGTGTTGTCGACGCGGACCGGGCGGGTTCAGCGGGCCGGGCGGCCACGGTGGGCGGCGCGGCGGCGATGCCGGGTGACGAGCGCGCCGGCCAGCAGCGTCACGCCGACGGCGAGCACGACCAGCGAGGCCCACCGCAGCGGGGCGCCGAGCGTCCGCGGTGCGGGCTCCGCTGCGGCCCCGCCGGGCAGCGCCTGCGGCGGCACCGAGGCCGACGGTACGGCGGACGTGGCGGTGCCCGGACTCACCAGCACCCCGACCGAGGTGTCCCGGGGCAGCGCGAACCCCCAGTCGAGCAGCGCGGCACCCTGCTCCCAGCCCCGCTTGTCGACGACGTCCGCGCCGAGCAGGGTGACCACCAGTCGACGCCCGCCCCGCTCGGCCGCGCCCACGTAGGTGTGCCGGGCCAGGTCGGTGTAGCCGGTCTTGCCGCCCAGCGCACCCGGATAGTGGTAGAGCAACTGGTTGTCGTTGTCGATGGCGAAGCCCTTCGTGCCCTGCGCCGGCTGGGGCGGGATGTTCGCCTCCCGGGTGGCCGCGTACCGCCGGAACTGTTCGTCGGCGAAGCAGGCGCGGGCGATCAGCGCCAGGTCGTACGCGCTGGTGAACTGCCCCGGACCGTCCAGCCCGGACGGGGTCACCGCGTGCGTCTGGTACGCGCCGAGTGCCCGGGCCCGCTCGTTCATCGCGCGCAGCCCGCCCGCCATGCCGTCCGGCCCACCACCGGCCCGCGCCAGCGCGTTCGCCACCTCGTTGCCGGACCGCAGCAGCAGACCGAGCCAGAGCGTCTCCACCCGGTACCGGCCGCCCTCCACCAGCCCCACGGCCGAACTGCCGGGTTCGATGTCGAGGTCCCCGGCGGTGATGGTGACCATGTCGTACGGGTCGAGTCGGGGCAGCATGGTCGCGGCCAGTAGCAGCTTCTGCACGCTGGCCGGGGTGGCGTACTCGTGCGGGCCACAGCCGCCCAGCACCGCACCGGTGTCCAGGTCGGCCACCAGCCACGAGGTGGCGGCCACCTCGGGCGGCCGGGGCACCGTCGTCGGCACGACCAGTCCCTGGGTGGCCAGCCGCGCGCCGCCCACCGCCCGCTGCACCGGGTCCGGTGACGGCGTGACCGGCTGCGACGGCCCGGGAGCCGGCGGTGCCGGACGTGGACACGGCACGGGTGCCGCCACCGCCACGGTCGCCGGCAGCGGTGTGGTCATGAGCGCCGTCGCCACCGCGACGACCAGGGCTCGGACTCTCACATCCAGCGACACTATCGGGTGATTACCGACTGGTCCGGCAAATCGACCATCGCACACGCGGTCGGCGCGTCCGCCGGCCGGCGGGTGGTGCGGATCGTCGGGTCAGTCGCGGGTGCGGCCGGAGGCGCGGATCCGGCGGGCGGCGACCACCGCCAGGGCGATCGCGGCCGCGCCGACCGCCAGCGCCACGACCGTGCCCGCGCCCGGGCGGTCGTCGACGGTGGCCGAGGTCGTGGTGCTCACCGGCGGCGCCTCGGCCGGCGCGGGCAGGGCCGGCGAAGGCGGTACGGGCGTTCGTGCGGCGTCCCACTCCCCCGGCTCCACCAGCCGACCCACGCCGGCCTCCCGGGGCAGCCGGAAACCCCAGTCGAGCAGGGCGGCACCCTGCTCCCAGCCGCGCTGCGGTCGGGGCTCGGCACCGAGCAGCGTGACCACCAACCGGCGACCGTCGCGCTCGGCGGCGCCGACGTAGGTGTGCCGTGCGTAGTCGGTGAAGCCGGTCTTGCCGCCCAGCGCACCCGGATAGCGGTGCACGAGCTGGTTCTCGTTCTGGATCTGGAAACCCCTGGCGCCCAGCCCCCGCTGGGCCGGGATCCGGGTGCGTTCGGTGAGCGCGTACCGGCGGAACGTCGGGTCGGCGAAGCAGGCCCGGGCGATCAGCGCCAGGTCGTACGCGCTGGTGAACTGCCCCGGACCGTCCAACCCGGACGGCGTGACCGCGTGCGTCTGCAACGCGCCGAGGTGCCGGGCGTACTCGTTCATCGCCCGCACCCCGCCCGCCGCACCGTCCGGGCCACCGCCGAGGCGGGCCAGCGCGTTGGCCGCCTCGTTGCCGGACTGCAACAGCAGACCGAGCCAGAGCGTCTCCACCCGGTACCGGCCACCGGGCAGCAGCCCGACCGCCGACGAGCCGGGCGCGATGTCCAGGTCCTCCCGGGTCACCCTGATCACCTGCTCCGGATCGAGTCGGGGCAGCATGGTCGCGGCCAGCAGCAGTTTCTGCACGCTGGCCGGGGTGGCGTACTCGTGCGGGCCACAGCCACCGAGCACGGTGCCGGTGTCCAGATCGGCCACCAGCCACGAGGTCGCGGTCACCCTCGGCGGGGCCGGTACGCCCGGCGGCACGACGAGTCCCGAGGTCGCCAGCGGCTCCCCGCCGACCACCCGGTGCTCCGGGTCCGAGGGTGGCGGGGTCGGCCGGGGCGAGCGGGTCACCTTCGGCGCGACGGCCTTCGGGCAGGGCACCGCAGCAGTCGGCGTGGCGGCCGGCGCAGCAGGCGGCGGCGACACGGCGGCGACACGGTCGGTGATCGCAGCCGCACCGGCAGTCGCGGGGATCGCCACGATCGCGAGGACGACGACGGCGACGGAGAAGGCCCGGACGCTCATGAAGACGCAGACTAACGGCACGATCGGCGGCCGCACCCGATCGGTCGGACCGCCGACTCGACGCGAGGGTGCGGATCTTCCACACGCACCGGTTGAACCGATCCCGCGCGCCCCCCGTATCCACAGCCGAACACACCACAACGTTCGGACCTGCGGCGGGAGCGCTCCCGAAGCGCGTCCGACGGTCACCCCGGGACAGGCTCCGGCATGCGGAACGGCCGCCGCTGTCGAGGCTCCCGGGCTTCCCACGGCGCTTCAGCCGGCGGCCGCCGACGCGGTCGGCCCGCCCGGCGGTCATTCATGAGGAGAGAATCATGGTCAGGCGTACCCAGAAGCAGCGGAAGCAAGCCGCCCTGAAAGTCGGCGGCGTCGGCATCCTCGCGGTCGCGCTGCTCGGCGCGGGCTTGACGCTGGCCTCCGCCGACGACAGCGCCGGGGCGGCGCAGACGGCGAACTGCCCGACGGTCCGGGACAAGCTCTCCGGCGTACCCGCCGCCGCCGTCGCCGGCGTCGAGCAGGAACTGGCCAACCTCGACAAGCAGATCGAGGAGGCCAACGCCCGCCTCGCCGCCCAGGCCGCCAACCCCCAGGGTGGCGCCAACTTCGTTCAGCTCGCCATCCTCGGCCCACTGGCCAGCAAGCGCACCGCCGCCCTCGACCGCATCGGCATCAACATCAACCGGGCCGGTGGCCAGCGCCCCGACCTGGCCAGCCTCGCGAACTGCGGACTGAACGCCGCAGGCACCCCCAGCGCCGTCAACGGCGGCGCGGGCAACGGCAACATCGGTGCCGGGAACGCGAACAACGGCGGCAACACCGGCAATGCCGGAGCCGGAGCGGCGCAGACGGCGAACTGCCCGACCGTCCGGGACAAGCTCTCCGGCGTACCCGCCGCCGCCGTCGCCGGCGTCGAGCAGGAACTGGCCAACCTCGACAAGCAGATCGAGGAGGCCAACGCCCGCCTCGCCGCCCAGGCCGCCAACCCCCAGGGCGGCGCCAACTTCATCCAGAACGCCATCCTCGGCCCACTGGCCAGCAAGCGCACCGCCGCCCTCGACCGCATCGGCATCAACATCAACCGGGCCGGTGGCCAGCGCCCGAACCTCGCCAGCCTCGCCACCTGCGGACTGAACACCCCGGGTACCCCCAGCGCGGTCAACGGCAACAGCGGCAACGCGGGTAACGGGAACGCCGGGAACAACGGCAACGCCGGTAACGGCAACGCGGGCAACAACGGCAACGCCGGGGCCGGCGTGGCGCAGCGGGTGAACTGCCCGAGTGTCGCCGACCGCCTGCCGGCCGTACCCGCTCAGGCCGCCGCCGAGGTGCAGCGCGAGCTGGCCAACCTGGAAAACCAGATCGCGGACGCCAACGCCCGTCTCGCCCAGCTCGCGGTACGCCCGGAGGGTGGAGCGAACTTCGTGCAGAACACGGTCGTCGGCCCGCTGAAGGACCGGCGTGTCGCCGCCCTGAACCGGATCGCCACCGCGATCGGCCGGGTCGACGGCAACCGGCCCGCCGAGCTGGTCAACCTGGCACCCTGCTCGGTCAGCTGACCTGACGGAACGCTACGGATGGTGGGCGATGGCTGTAGCCATCGCCCACCATCTCTTTTTGCGGCATCTCTCACAACTGGTTGACCCCTCAGTCACCAAGCGACTACAAAACGTTACAGAGCGGGGCCGGATCCGCCGGCCGCGGTCGGAGGGGTGACCGTGGGTCTGATCTCGTACGACGACGCCGAGGCGGCCGCGTTCGCCGCCACCCGCGAGCTGGCACCCGCCGGCCTGACCCACTGGCGACACGCCGTCCGGGAGCACCTGCGACCACACCCCGGGTCGACGCTGCTGGACCTCGGCGCCGGTACGGGAGCCTGGGCCACCACCTTCGCCGGCTGGTACGGAGTACGTGTGCTGGCGGTGGAGCCGGCCCCGGCGATGCGTGACCGGTGCCCGCACCGGCCGATGCTCGCCGGTGAGGCGACCGCGCTCCCGCTGGCCGCGTCCAGTGTGGATGGTGCCTGGCTCTCGACGATGCTGCACCACGTACCCGATCTCGACGCCGTGGCCCGGCAGTTGCGCCGGGTGCTGCGTCCGGGCGCTCCGGTGCTGATCCGCTCCCCCTTCCCGGGACGGCACCAGCTCGTCGCCCTCTTCGAGTGGTTCCCGGAGGCGATCCGGGTGCTCGACCAGTTCCCCAGCCTGTCCCGGGTGCGCTCCGCGTTCGCCGCGGCGGGGTTCCCGGTGAGCAGCGTCGAGCCGGTCGCCCAGACCGTGGCCACCTCGCTGGCCGAGTACGCCGACCGGATCGACCGCCGCGCGCACACCCCCCTGCACCTGATCACCGAATCCGAGTTCCGGGCCGGCATGGCCCGGCTACGCCAGGCGGTCCGGGGCAGTGCCCCGGCACCGGTGGTCGACCACCTCGACCTGCTGGTGCTGCGCTGATCCGACCGGAGCGCGGATCAGCACAGGCCGAGGTGCCGCAGGTAGTCGTGCAGCGCGGCGGATCCGGCCAACCGACGCAGGCTGCGTCGGTGCAGGTCCTGTTCCCGCCGGGCGAGTTCCGCGCGGACCCGCAGCGGGCTGCCGGTGCTCCTCAGCTCGTCCAGCACCGCCGTGATGATCTCGAACGGGTAGGCACCCCGGCGCAGCAGCGCCACCACCTGGGCCGCACGCAGCTCGGCCTCGTCGTAGCGCCGGTAGCCGGTGCCCGGCTCGCGGCCCGGCCGGAGCAGACCACGCGCCTCCCAGGCCCGTAGCTGCGAGGTGCGGACACCCACCAGGTCGGCGACCGCGCCGACCCGGGCGGCCCGGCGGGGCACCGGGACCGGCGGGGCGGAGGCGCTCACCACCGTCTCGAAGGCGCCGAGCACCCGACGGATCTCGGCACGTTCCCGGTCCAGTTCGGCGTGCCCGGCGTCCAGCGCGGCCAGCACCGTCGGCAGGTCACCCACGTGCGCCGCCGCCATGATCTGGCGGGTACGCGCCCAGCCGTGCCCGTCCGCGACCGTCCGCGCCACGGTCAGCGCCCGCTGGTGCGCCGCAGTGAAGATCCGGTAGCCGCTCGGTGTGCGCTCCACCGGCGGCAGCACCCCGAGATCGACGTAGTTGCGCACCTGCTGCACGGAGATGCCGACCGCCGCGGCGAGGTCGACCGCGCGCAGTCGCCCGGTCGTCCGTCGTCCCGCCACCGGTTCACCCTAGCGCCTCACGGTTGTTTGAGACTTTGCGGCACCTTTCGCCGCTCGAAGGCGCTCAACGTCGACGAAAGTCTCCACGGGAAGGTCCATGAGACACTTGAACCTGGCCAGGCCATCCCAGCTCTTTCTTTCCGGGGCGGGAGTCCGTCCACGATCTCGCGAAGGGTTCGCATGCAGCAGCCAGCACGGTCCGCCGCCGACAGTCACGACGTGATCGAGGTACGCGGAGCACGGGAGAACAACCTCGACTCCGTCTCGGTCGACATCCCGAAGCGTCGCCTGACCGTCTTCACCGGCGTCTCCGGATCCGGTAAGTCGTCGCTGGTCTTCGGCACCATCGCCGCCGAGTCGCAACGAATGATCAACGAGACCTACAGCGCGTTCCTCCAGTCGTTCATGCCCAACCTCTCCCGGCCGGACGTGGACTCGCTGCGCAACCTCACCCCGGCGATCGTGGTCGACCAGGAGCGGATGGGCGCCAACTCCCGCTCCACCGTCGGCACCGCCACCGACGCGTACGCGATGCTGCGCATCGTGTTCAGCCGGCTCGGCACCCCGCAGGTCGGTGGAGCCGGAGCGTTCAGCTTCAACCTCGCCGAGGGCATGTGCCCCGCCTGTGAGGGCCTGGGCCGCGTCTCCGACCTCGACGTCAACGAACTCGTGGACGTGGAGAAGTCCCTCAACGACGGCGCGGTCACCGTGCCGAACTTCGCGGTCGACACCTGGTACTGGCAGACCATCGTCGGCTCCGGTCTCTTCGACCCGGACGTCAAGCTCCAGGACTTCACCCCGCAGCAGTGGGAGGACCTGCTCCGCAAACCGGCCACGAAGATCAAGGTGGGCGGCACGAACCTCACGTACGAGGGTCTGATCGTCAAGGTGCGCCGGCTCTACCTGGCCAAGGACCGGGAGTCGATGCAGCCGCACATCCGCGCCTTCGTCGACCGGGCGGTCACCTTCACCACCTGTACCGACTGCGACGGCACCCGGCTCAACGCCGCCGCGCTCTCCTCCCGCATCGCCGGACGCAACATCGCCGAGTGCGCCGCCATGCAGATCAGCGACCTCGCCGCGTTCGTCCGGGGCATCGAGGACTCCTCGGTCGCCCCGTTGACCGGGAACCTGCGGGAACTGCTGGACTCGCTGGTCGAGATCGGTCTGGGCTACCTCAGCCTCGACCGCGAGTCGGCCACCCTCTCCGGCGGTGAGGCGCAACGGGTCAAGATGGTCCGGCACCTCGGGTCCAGCCTCTCCGACATCACGTACGTCTTCGACGAACCCACCGTCGGCCTGCACCCGCACGACATCGCCCGGATGAACGACCTGCTGCTGCGACTCCGGAACAAGGGCAACACGGTCCTCGTCGTCGAGCACAAGCCGGAGACCATCGCGATCGCCGATCACGTGATCGACCTCGGTCCCGGTGCGGGCACCGGCGGCGGCCGGATCTGCTACACCGGCGACGTGGCCGGGCTGCGCCGCTCCGACACCCGCACCGGCCGGCACCTCGACCACCGGGTACGCCTGCGCGAACAGGTCCGTACCCCCAGCGGACAGCTGGCCATCCGCCACGCCGACCTGCACAACCTGCGCGACGTCAGCGTGGACGTCCCGCTCGGCGTGCTGACCGTCGTGACCGGGGTGGCCGGCTCGGGCAAGAGTTCCCTGGTGCACGGCTCGCTGCACCGCCGCGACGGGGTGGTCGTGGTCGACCAGGCACCGATCCGGGGCTCGCGGCGCAGCAACCCGGCCACGTACACCGGCCTGCTCGACCCGGTCCGCACCGCGTTCGCCAAGGCCAACGGGGTGAAGGCGGCGCTGTTCAGTGCCAACTCCGAGGGCGCCTGCCCGACCTGCAAGGGCATCGGGCTGGTCTACACCGACCTGGCGATGATGGCCGGCGTCGCCTCGGTCTGCGAACGGTGCGAGGGTCGGCGCTTCACCGACGAGGTGCTGACCTACCGACTGCGCGGTCGCACCATCAGCGAGGTGCTCGGCATGTCGGTCAGCGAGGCGCAGGACTTCTTCCCCGGCGGTGCCGCCCGGGTGGTCCTGGACCGGCTCGCCGACGTGGGGCTGAGCTACCTCACGCTGGGCCAGCCGCTGACCACCCTCTCCGGCGGCGAACGGCAGCGGCTCAAGCTGGCCATCCACATGGCCGAGAAGGCCGGCACGTACGTGTTGGACGAGCCGACCACGGGCCTGCACCTGGCCGACGTGGACCAGTTGCTGGCGCTGCTCGACCGGCTGGTGGACGCCGGCAACACGGTCATCGTCATCGAGCACCACCAGGCGGTGATGGCGCACGCGGACTGGCTGATCGACCTGGGGCCGGGCGCCGGTCACGACGGCGGACGGGTCGTGTTCACCGGCACCCCCGCCGACCTGGTCGCACACGGCGACACCCTCACCGCCCGGCACCTGCGCGAGTACGTGGCCCGCTGACGGACGTGCCCCGCCCGGCACCGTCGCATCGCGCGGGTGTCGGGCGGGGCACCCCGATCAGTGTCGTCGGCGGGGTGTCAGGTCAGGCGACGCAGCCAGCGACGTTGCCAGGGAGTCTCGACCGCGCGGGGCCGGTAGGCCGCCCGGACCCAGTCCACCGCCTGCTCGGCGGGCAACCCGTCGAGGATCGCCAACGCGGCCAACGCGGTGCCGGTCCGACCCGTACCACCCCGGCAGGCCACCTCCACCCGCTCGCCCGCGTATCCCCGGCGCAACGCCTCCCGCAGGGCCTCCAGGGCGTCGGCGCGGTCCACCGGTATCCAGAAGTCGGGCCAGCGCACCCGACGGTGCGCCCATGCGGGCGTCGGGCCGGGAGCCAGCAGCAGGCTGAAGTCGGCCGGGGTGGCCGGGTCGGCGATGCGTCGCCCCCGCACCCGTACGCCGCCGGGCAGCGTGACCACCCCGGTCTGCGCGGCCCAGTCCTGCGGCTCGGCGCTCACCACCGGTGTCCCGACTGGTCCGGACGCCCCTGGTCCGGCACGGGCCGGTCGTCAGCCCAGGTGCGCTGGTCGGTCCCGGGCCGGTCGTCTGCCCACCCGGGGTGCTGGTCCGCCATGGGCCGATTATCTCCCCAGGCGTGGTGCTGGTCCATCACCGGCTGGTTCTCGGCCCACCCACGCTGCTCTGCCACCGGCCGGTCCCCCCAGACACTGTGCTGGTCCGCCGCAGGCCGGTTGTCGGCCCACCCACGCTGGTCCGCCACGGGCCCGTCGTCCGGCCGGACGCGCTGGTCGGTCACGGGCCGGTCGTCAGCCCAGGCGCTGCGGTAGATGGTGCCCCGTCCCTCCGGGTCGGGGGTCCCGGTCGGCGCGGTCTCGGCCACCGCGGACGCGGTGTCGTTGGCGCGGAGCCCGCCGGTCCGCCGGGAGCGCCGCAACCGGGTGACCACGAACCACACCAGCCCGGCGAGGCAGGCCACGATGACCACTTTCTGGAGGATGCCGGCGTACCCCTCGACCAGGTGCCAGTTGTCGCCGAGCAGGTAACCGGCCATCACGAACGTGGTGTTCCAGATCAGGCTGCCGAGCGTGGTGTAGAGCGTGAAGGTGAGCAGCGGCATCCGTTCCACGCCCGCCGGAATGGAGATCATGCTGCGGAAGATCGGGATCATGCGGCCGAAGAAGACGGCCTTGACGCCGTGCCGGAGGAACCACTCCTCGGTCCGGTCGACGTCGCTGAGCTTGACCAGCGGCAGCTTGGCCGCGATCGCCCGGGTCCGCTCCCGCCCCAGCGCCGCACCGATCCAGTAGAGCGCCAGGGCACCGACCACCGAGCCGAGCGTGGTCCAGAAGATCGCCGCGACCAGGCTCATCCGGCCCTGTGCGGCGGCGAAGCCGGCGAGCGGCAGGATCACTTCGCTGGGGATGGGCGGGAAGAGGTTCTCCAACGCCACGGCCAGCCCCGCCCCCGGGGCACCGAGTCGCTCCATCAGATCGGTGACCAGGCCGACCAGGCCGTCCTCGGGTGGTGCGGACTGGCCGACGACGTCGGCGGCAGACGGAGCGTGCGGGGCATGAATCATGGCCCACACGCTACGAACTCACGCGGGGAATCGCACAATCACCCGTCGATCCAGGACCGAGCGACCTCGGAGAGCGATCGGCACCAGGGCCGCCTCGTCCCCCACGCCCTGTCACCGGTCGCTCTAAGCTACTCGGCATGAGTGGCACTCCAGCGCGCAGCCCGCTGCGGATCGCCGTCGCCCAGCCGCCGTGCGTGGCCTATGACGTCGAGGCGAACGTGTCGGCACACGCCGCGCTGGTCCGGGCCGCGGCCTCCCGGGTGGTGGTCTTCCCCGAACTCTCGCTGACCGGGTACGAACTGGACGCGCCGGCGCTCGACCCGACCGACCCACGGCTGACACCGCTCGTCGAGGCGTGCACCCAGACGGGGACGCTGGCGCTGGCCGGCGCGCCGGTGGCCGGTGAGCACATCGCCACCCTCGCGGTGGACCACACCGGCGCGCGTGTGGCGTACCGGAAGATGTCGCTCGGCACGGTGGAGGCCCGGCGGTTCGCGCCCGGCCCGGAGCCGGTCGTGCTGACCGTCGACGGCTGGCGGCTGGGCCTGGCGATCTGCAAGGACACCGGCGTGCCGGAACACGCCGCCCGGACCTGCGCCTTCGGCGTCGACGTCTACGTCGCGTCGGTCGTCGACCACGCGGCCGACACGGCGGTCCAGGACGAGCGGGCGCTACGGATCTCCACCACGCACCGGGTGGTGGTCGCGACGGCGAGCTTCGCCGGCTCGACCGGCGGTGGCTTTGTGGAGACCGCCGGG
Organism: Micromonospora sp. NPDC047793; assembly: GCF_040642635.1. Lineage (NCBI taxonomy): Bacteria > Bacillati > Actinomycetota > Actinomycetes > Micromonosporales > Micromonosporaceae > Micromonospora > Micromonospora sp. NPDC047793. The sequence goes on from NZ_JBEYSG010000006.1 coordinate 230,706, forward strand.
CGCTCGGCGATCTGGGCGTCCGACGGCGCGGTGCTGGCCCGCGCGGGCACGACGCCGGGCGAGTTCGCCCGGGTCACGCTCACCTGAGGCCGGTCAGTCGTCGTCCTCGTCGTCGAGTGAGTCCTCGACCTGGTCGAGCAGCCGCTCCAGGCGGTCGGCGAAGTCGGCCGGGACGCGGCCGCGTTCCACCTCGTCGTCGAGGCGGTCACGCACCTTCTCGATACGCTTCTCGCGGTCCTTGGGCTTACCGGTGGCGAGTTCGGCCAGGTCCTTGCGTAGCCGGTCGGCGACCTTGCGGTCGATGTCGCCGGTGAACTGCCCCTCGACGAGCAGCGCGATGAGTTCGCCCGCGGTCTGCCGCAGGTTGACCGGCTCGGGTCGGCTGGTCGACGGCGTGGGGCTGGGTCGTGGGGCGGCAGACGTCGGCGGGGGCGCGGAGGTCGGCGGCGGCGCGGCCGGAGCGGTGCTGGGCGTTGCCGCCGGCACTCCGTCGCCGCCGCCACTCAGGGCGACCGCCGTACCGACGCCGACCACCAGGGCCAGACCGGTCGCGACGACCGCCCCGACCGGGCGTCGGGGACGCCGTGGGCGGCCGGGAAGGCCCCGGACCGGACTGTCCGGCGTGGACCGGGCGCCGGAGGGCGGTCGGGCCGTCGCCGACCAGGTGCCGGTCCGGTCGACGAGCGTCGACGGGTGTGCGTCGGCCGCCGTGCGGGCCCCGGTGGACGGGTCCACCGGGGCGGTGGCCTTGACGATCGGCAGCACGGTCGTGGCCGACGAGGGCGCACCGCTCGCGCCGGCGGCGAACCGCGCCGCCAGTTGGCCCGCCGTGGGGCGGCGCCCCGGATCGGGATCGAGGCAGGCCAGCATCAGGTCGGCCAGCTCGGCCGGCAGGCCGGGTACGCGCGGCGGCGGCACCGGACGGCGGTTGGCGTGCACCACCAGGGCGTCCTCCCAGCTGTGCACGGGCAGCGGGGGTTCACCGGTGACGGTGCGGTAGAGCAGCGCGCCGAGGGCGTACACGTCGCTGGCCGGGTCCGGGGCCCCGGACCCGAAGCGTTCCGGCGCGGTGTACGCGGGCGTACCCATCATCGGCTCGCCGGTCGGGCCGGGACCGGGGTGCGGTGGCCCGGCCGGCGCGGCGATGCCGAAGTCGAGCACCTTGGCGCCGGTCTCGGTGAGCATCACGTTGCCCGGCTTGATGTCGCGGTGCACCACGCCGATGCGGTGCGCGGCGGCCAGGGCGGCGGCCACCTGCGCGGCCGTGCGCAGCGCCGACGGCCAGGGCAGCGGGCCGTCGGCGAGCCGGTCGGCGAGGTTCTGCCCGTCGACGAGTTCCATGACCAGGAACGGCACCACCGTGCCACCGGCGAGGGCGGCCTCGCCGTAGTCGTAGACCTGGGTGACGTGCGGGTGGGTCAGGCGTGCCGCGGCGCGGGCCTCACGCCGGAGGACGGCCCGCAGGTCCGGGTCGACGGCGAACGAACCGGCGAGGACCTTCACGGCGACGGGACGGCCGAGGATCTCGTCGTCGGCCCACCAGACCTCGGACATCCCGCCCAGGCCGATCCGGTCGCGCAGCACGTAGCGGTCGTGCAACCGCAGGCTGGAGGTGAAGGCTGACATCGGTCTCAGTCTGCCTGGTGCACCGCCCCGCACACCACCCGAGCGGCCTGGTCGGCAACGGTCCGGGGATCGCGGACCCGCCTCGCCGCTCCCGCCCCGTCGCCGGCCGCTCCTACCGGACGCAGTTCGTCGGACTGGGCAACGCGGGCGGTTGGATCTGGTCGGCGAGCCGGCGCAGCGCCGTGGCGGCGCGGCGACGACCGGCGGCGAAACGCGCGGTGCGGGGCGGATCGGGACGGATCGGCGCGTCCGGCCGGGCGGAGTTGACGTGGCGGGTGACCGCATCGATGGCGAACACGAAGCCGGTCGGCTGTTCCATGGTTCAGCTCCTCGGGGCAGGTCCGGAACTGGTCCGGACGACCAGCGTGGTGGGCAGCAGGATCTGACGCGCACGGGCGTCCCCGGGCGGGTCGAGGAGCAGTTCGGCGGCGGTGCGGCCCTTCTGCTCGGCGGGTTGGCGCACCGTGGTCAGGCCAGCCGTGGCGGCCTCGGCGATGTCGTCGAAGCCGGTGACGGAGACCTGTCGCCCCCGCCCGCCCTGCTCGCGCAGCGCGTCGAGCGCGCCGAGGGCGAGCACGTCGGAGGCGGCCAGCACCGCAGTGGGTGGTTCGGCCAGGGCGGCCAGCGCGCGGGCGGCGGTGGCCCCGGCGTCCCGGGTGTTGTCCTGGGCGGTGAGCACAGTCAGGTCGGTCCAGGGCACGTCGGCGGTCGCGAAGGCGTCGGCGAAGCCGGCGAGTCGGTCGCGGGTGGTGGGGTGCGGCACGTCGGCCACGTCGGCGACGCGTAGCAGACCGGTGTCGGCGCGCGGCAGGACGTCGTGGCCGAGCAGCGCGACCCGTCGGTGGCCGAGGTCGACCAGGTGTGCGGCGACCGAGCGAGCGGCGGCCCGCTCGTCGATGCCGACCCACCGGTCGTCCGCGCGGGGCCGCGACGAGGTGGTGACGAAGGGAAGTCCGCGACCACGGATGGTGTCGAGAATGCCTTCCTCGCCTCCGGCGCAGTAGACGCAGAACCCGTCGGCGGCGGCGTTCTCCACCGCCCGCCGGGCACCGGCCGGGTCCGGCGGCAACGGCACCAGCAACAGGCTGCTGTCGTGACGTTCGGCCGCCTCGGCGACGCCGGTGACGAACCGGACCGCGAAGGGATCGGTGAACGCGTACGACAGCCGCGAGGTGAACAGCACGCCGATGGCGCCGACGAAGCCCCGGCGCAACGATCGTGCGGTCGGGTCGGGCCCGGGATAGCCCATCTGCCGGGCGGCTTCCAGGATGCGTGCCCGCAACTCGGTGGAGAGCTGGTCGGGACGGCTGTAGGCGTTGGAGACGGTGCTGCGCGAGACACCGACCGCCTCGGCGACGGCCCGCAGGGTCGGTTTCATGCGCCACCCCGTTCTGGATCGATTCAGTAACTGGATCGATCCAGAGATTAGCCAGCAGTTCGTCAGGTGTCAATCCACGCCGCCCCGGCGCGGATCGGTCAGCCGGGGTCGAGGTCGGCGATCATCCGTTCCAGGATCTCCGCCGTACGCTCCGGCGGCTCGGCCTCGACACAGAGCCGCTCCATCGCCACCGCGTAGAAATCGAGGTCCTCGCGCTTGTCCAGATAGATCGCGCTGGTCAACTGCTCGATGTAGACGATGTCCGGCAGGTCCTGGTCGCCGAAGCGCAGGATGGTGAACGCGCCACCGGCGGCGGCGTGCCCACCGGCGGCGAACGGGATGACCTGCACCCGGACGTTCGGCGTCCGGGTGGCCTTGAGCAGGGCCTCCAACTGGCCCCGCATCACCTGCGGGCCACCGATCGGACGGCGCAGCGCCGCCTCGTCGACCACCGCCCAGAGCCGGGGCGGCTTGGCCCGGTGCAGCACCTCCTGCCGACGCATCCGCAGGTCCACCCGGCGGTCGATCTCCGCCGGCGAGGCCTGGCCGTGCCCGAGCAGCACCACGGCGCGGGCGTACTCGCGCGTCTGCAACAGGCCCGGCACGAACTGCACCTCGTAGCTGCGGATCAGCGCCGCCGCCGCCTCCAGGCCCAGGTACGACTGGAACCACGACGGCAGCACGTCGCCGTAGCGGTGCCACCAGCCCGGGTTGTTGGCGCCCCGGGCCAGCTTGAGCAGCGCGCCGCGCTCCTGTTCGGCGGTGACGCCGTAGAGCGTGAGCAGGTCGGCGACGTCGCGTTCCTTGAACCCGACCCGACCCAGCTCCATCCGACTGATCTTCGATTCGGAGGAGCGGATCTCCCAGCCGGCCTTCTCCCGGGTGACCCCGCGCGACTCACGCAACCGCCGCAGTTGGGCACCCAGCAGCATCCGCAGCACGGTGGGGCCCGCCGCCGGACCCTCCTCCGCGGAAACCATGGTCACCTGCCGCCCTCCGCACGCCGTCGTCGTCGATCGAACCGACGGACCGGTCCGACCGACGTGTAAGCATGCCATGAACCATCAGTGAGATGAACCTCCGTCCCGCGCGCGGCGAATCCCAGCCGTGGGATGGACGGTCAGTCGATCAGATGGTCGAAATCCCCGTCCCGGGCGCCGAGCAGGAACGCGGCGATCTCGTCCACGGTGTAGATCAGCGCCGGCCCCTCCGGGTGGCGGGAGTTGCGCATGGCGATCCCCGCCCCCTCGGGCAGTTCCGCCAGCTCGACGCAGTTTCCACTGGGATTGCTGCGCTGGCTCTTCTGCCAGACGAGGGGAGGCAACTGGGCGACGGGAACGCCGTTCGGGGGCTGCTGCATGGTGGCGTCGGTTCTCTCCGGTAGGCGCCGGTGCCGTGGGAGGAGCGGTAGCGGCAAAAGGGATGGAGTCAACTCATCTGCACGTGCATCTGCTATTGCATCTGCATTGGACAGCGAGCATGATAGCGCAAGTGAGCGGTGCCCATCCGCTCACTTTCTGTCACGCGATCTCGGCCGCCACCAGGGGAAACGAGGTGTCTGGCACACACCCGTCGGCCGGACGCGGGACGTGCTCGCGGCGAAGGGAGAGGTGCGTGCCGGATCCGCTCACTGTCGCGTCCGGTATCTGCGCCGTCGGTGCCCTGCTCTCCTCCTGGCAACTCGGACGTCGGGCCGTACGCGCCGAGACGGAGATCGGCCGCCTCCAGGCAGAGCTGACCGCCGAGCGGCACGCCGCCAGCCACGATCCGCTGACCGGCCTACCGAACCGGCGTGCCTTCTACCGCCTCGCCGCCACACTGCTCACCGACAGCGCGGGCCGCCCGCTGGTCGCCGTGGTGCTGGACGTGGACGACTTCAAGCAGATCAACGACCGGTACGGACACGCCGCCGGTGACCACGTGCTGATCAGCGTCGCCGAGCGGCTGGCCACCTTCGCCGGGGACAACCTGGTCGCCCGGCTCGGCGGGGACGAGTTCGCCGGGCTGCTGGCCACCCCCACGGTGGACCGCCGCTGGATCGACCACGCCACCCGACGGCTCTGCGACATGCTCGCCGCACCGATCCCCCTGGGCACCGTCACCCTCCGGGTGACCGCCTCGGTCGGCCTCGCACCGGTGCAGGGCGCGCAGCTCAACGAGGCCCTCGACCGGGCCGACGCGGCGATGTACGAGGCCAAGGGCATCGGCGCCGGCCGGGCCCGCCGGGAACTGCGCGACAGCCCCCACCTCGCCGAGTGCTGACCTCCGTCCCGGAATCGGGGCGTGACCGTGCCGAAGGCGGGTAACGGACCGGAAACGAGGGCGACGGCGACGGCTGGCCGGACATCCGGGCGAAGCTGCGAGCCGCGCAGATCCTGGTGATCGCCACGCCGATCTGGCTGGGGCAGCCGTCCAGCGTGTGCAAGATGGTGCTGGAACGGCTGGACGCCGAACTCGCCGAGACCGACGAGCAGGGCCGGTTGCTCACCTACGGCAAGGTCGGCGCGGTGGCCGTGGTCGGCAACGAGGACGGCGCACACCACACCATCGGCCAGGTGCAACAGGCGCGAAACGAGGTCGGCTTCACCTGCCCGGCGGCCGGGGCGACGTACTGGGTCGGCGAGGCGCTGCACAAGACCGACTACCTCGACGTACGCCCGAAGCCCGACACCACCGGCCGGACGACCTCGGCGCTGGCACTCAACAGCGCCCACCTCGCGCGACTGCTCGCCGAGCAGCCGTACCCGCCGCCGGACACCCGGCACGCGGCCACCCGCCCCGAATCGGGCTGAGCGCCGGCGGGAAGGTCACTGCCAGCCGTACCCGGCGCGCAACGCCTGGCCGACCCGGTCGAACCGGGCCCGGTCCAGCACGGCGCCCTCCCGGCGGATGCCGTCCTCCCGCATGGTCAGCACCCGGTCCAGCCGTACCCAACTGGGCCGCTTCTCCCGGTCCCACTCGCCGGGCCCGAGCGCCAGCCAGTGCCGTTCGCCGTCACGGTCGCTGCGGCTGGACAGCATCAGCGCGAACAGCGTCCGGCTGTGCCGTCCGACCACCAGCACCGGGCGGTCCTTGCCCTGCCGGGGATCGTCCTCGTAGGACACCCAGGTCCAGACGATCTCGCCCGGGTCGGCCTGACCGTCCGGCTCCGGGGCGTACGACAGCACGCGGCGTTGCAACGCGGTGACCTGACGCGGTCGCGCGGTCTTCGCCGGGGTCGGCCCGCTACGCCGGGGACCCGGGATCACCGCGCCGACACGGGCCGCCATACTCCTCAACAGACCTGCCACGGCGGCAGCCTATCCGCTGCCCCCGACCGCCCCACGGGCAGGGAGACACCACCGGGCCGCCCGGCCGGGCGTGCCGGGTGGCGGCAGGTCCTCCCCCGCCCCGAGGCCGGTGCCGCGTCAGGGCAGGCGTCCGCCCGGCCCGTCGAACGGACCACCCGGCGAGGTCCGCAGGCGCGCCACCAGTTGCCGGAACTCGTCCACGGTGACCGTCTCGCGCAGCGTGGCGAAGACCGCCTCCGCCCCGGCCGAGGCAGTCGGGGCGTCCACGCCGGCCCGCTGGGCCACCCGGCGCAGGAACTCCGCCGGCCGGGTCGGACCGGATCCGGCGGGCAGTTCGCCGGTCAGCTCGTCCGGCAGGTACCCGGTCGGGTCGGCGGTCGTCGCCGCGCCCGCCATCCGCTCGACGACGGTGTCCAGCACCGCACGGGCCACGGCGGCGGCCTGCTCGGACGGCAGACCCGACCGGCGCGACACCGCGGCGACGAATAGGGGAAACCGCACGGCGCCCTCCTGTCGTCGGGGCCCCGCCGATTACCCCCGGCACCCCCCGACAAACCGCCCTGGGCGGGTAAGCAGGGGTCCCCTGCTAACGCCTGGTGTATAGCAGGGGACCCCTGCTTACCCGCGGCGCGCGCCCGACGGAGTTCAGCTTGCGGGGCGTGCCGGGCCCGGTGCGGTCGACGGCACGGGTTGTTCCGGGAAGCCGCTCTCCGGTGTCCGGGGCGAGCGGGCCTCGCGCCAGCATGCCGCCCGCCGCGCGTCCACGGTGTAGCAGAGTTCCCGTGGCGCCTCCGGCCGCCCGTCCACCCGGGCGAACGGAAGTCCCCGACCCGCGTAGTCGTAGTGCGCCTTCAACAGCCGGGTCAGTCCCGCCATCGCCCCGACGATCTTCTTGCGCGGACGGCCGGTGGCCTGGGCCAGGTCCCGCACGGTGAACAGCCGGTCGGGGGCGGCGGCGAGCGCGTCGAGCACCGCGGCCACCGTCCGGTGGGTGGCGCTGCGTCCCCGGCTGAGCCGGCGCAGGTCCTCGACCGTCCAGTCGGCGACGGGCGGGCCCGGCGGCGAGTCGATCCGCGTACGCGGCGGGCCCGCCCGCTGTCCGGCGTCGAGCTCGGCCAGCAGGCGCGCGACGTGCGGCACGTACGCCAGCGGCACCGCCACCAGGACCATCCCGTCCGGTGCCGTACCCGTCGGCGGGGCCGGCGCCCACCCGGTCGTCGGCGGGTACGGCGGCGGTGCGGGGGCGGTCACGAGGTCGGACGGATGGCCGGGGCCGCGGCGGGCACGAACCGGTAGCCCAGGCCGCGTACGGTCACGATCACCGGAGGTCGGTCGCCGTCGAGGGCGAGACGCCGACGTAGTCGCTTGATGTGCACGGTCAGCGTGTTGGAGCTGTCGTCGGGAAGCCCGCCCCACACGGCGGTGAGCAACTGCTCGCGGGTGACCGTACGCTCGGCGTGGCTCATGAAGAAGTAGAGCAGCTTGAACTCCTTCAACGGCAGGGCGATCGCCCGACCGTCCAGGCTTACCTCGAACGTCGCCGGATCCACCCGCAGCCCACCGAGTTCGATCGGCGGGTCGAGCGCGCCGGAGGTGTCCGGGCGGATGGCCCGCAGGATCGGCAGGACCTCCTCGGCCCGGTACGGACGCCGGACACCGGCGGTGGCACCCGCCTTGAGCGCGGCCACGGCCACGCCCCCGTCGTCGTCGCCCACCCCGACCACGGTCGGGATACCGGCCCGACCGGCCAGCAGCCGTACCAGGTCTGCGCTGCTCATGGTGGCCAGTCCGGCGGCGACCACGGCCGCGTCCGGTTGCAGGGCGCCGGTGGCCAGCAGCGCCTCCGCGGCATGCGGGAAGTGGTGCCCGCGTACCCGGTGGTCGGCCAACTGCGCGACCAGCGCGGCGCCGACGCTCTCGTCGTCGTCCACCACGAGCAGCACGAATCGCCCGTCGGCTCGGTGGTCACCCCTGGTGGCCTCGACGAGGATGTTCATCGCACACCGGCTCCGGTTCAGGTTCGGGCCCGGCGCGACGTCGACACGCCGCGCAGGACGGTCCGCCGCACGGCAGGACGGCGTGCGGCCCGCCGTTGCACCGTCGCTCCGGCTCAGCCGAAGCGGCCGGTGATGTAGTCCTCCGTACGCTTGTCGGCGGGGTTGGTGAACAGCTTGCCGGTCTGGCTGAACTCGACCAGGCGGCCGTGCCGCACCTGCTTGTCGTCCACCTCGGCGGTGAAGAACGCGGTGTAGTGGCTGACCCGGGCGGCCTGCTGCATGTTGTGCGTGACGATGACGATGGTGTAGTCGCTCGCCAGCTCGAACATCAGGTCCTCGATCTTGGCGGTGGCGATCGGGTCGAGTGCCGAGCAGGGCTCGTCCATGAGGATCACCTCGGGCTTGACCGCGATGGTCCGGGCGATGCAGAGCCGCTGCTGCTGGCCGCCGGAGAGCGCCAGGGCGCTCTTGCGCAGCTTGTCCTTGACCTCGTCCCAGAGCGCGGCACGGGTCAGCGCCTCCTCGACGTGGTCGTCGAGCCGGCCCTTGATGCCGTTGATCCGCAGCCCGTACGCGACGTTGTCGAAGATGGACTTGGGGAACGGGTTCGGCTTCTGGAAGACCATGCCGATGCGGCGGCGGACCTGGATCGGGTCGACCTCCTTGGCGTACAGGTTCTGGCCGTGGAAGAGGACCTCGCCTCCCACCCGGGCGCCGGGGATCGGGTCGTTCATCCGGTTGAGCGCCCGCAGCACCGTCGACTTGCCGCAGCCCGACGGCCCGATCATCGCGGTGACCTGGTTCTGCTGGATCGGCATCGAGGTGCCCCGCACGGCCTCGTAGCTGCCGTAGAAGACGCTGACGTCGTGGAGCTGCATCACCGGTGCGGTCGACGACACGGTACCCGCGGCGGTGGTGCCGGGGGCGTGCACCGCGACGGACGGCCGGGTGGTGAGGTCGGTGTCGTTACTGGCCATGTCAGCGCTCCTTGATGGCGAACCGGCTTGCGATGAGTCGGGCGATGATCGTGAAGCCGAGCACGATCACGATGAGCGTCAGGGCGGCACCCCAGGCCCGGGACTGGGCCGCCTCGAAGGGTTGGCTGGCGTTGCGGAAGATCTGCGCGGGCAGCGCGGTGTTGGTGCCGTCGAAGAGGTTCCAGTTCGGCGCGAACACGATGCCGGTGACGATGACGATCGGGGCGGTCTCACCGGCGGCCCGGGCCACCGCCAGCAGCGAGCCGCTGGTGATGCCGGAGATCGCCGCCGGCAGCACGACGGTGAGCGTGGTACGCCACTTGCGCGCGCCCAGCGCCATGCTCGCCTGCCGCAGCTCCTCGGGGACCAGCCGGAGCATCTCCTCGCTGCTGCGGATCACCACCGGCAGCATCAGGCAGGCAAGCGCCAACGAACCGGCGAAGCCGGTCTGCTTGCCGACCATCAGCACCCAGGCGATGTAGATGAACACGCCCATCACGATCGACGGCACGCCGGTCATCACGTCGGCCATCAGCCGGATGATCCGGGCCAGCGGCTTCTGCTTGCCGTACTCGTTGAGGTAGATCGCGCCGAAGACGCCGAGCGGGATGGCCATCAGTGCGGCCATGCCGGTGATGGTGAGCGTGCCGACGATCGCCGCCGACATGCCACCGCCGTCGCGGCGGTAGGAGTTCGGGATGTCCTCGGTCAGGAAGGACAGGCTCATCACCCCGGAGCCCTTGGCGACGACCTCGTAGGTCACCAGGGCCAGCGGGACGACGGCGAGCAGCACGGCGGTCCAGATGGCCCCCGTCGCGAGGTGGTTGCGAAACCGCCGACGGCCGGAGAGGGCCGCCCTGGTCAGGTCGGGCCCGCCGGCTGCGGCCCGCTGGGCCGGTGGTGCGGTGACGGTCATTACCTGCTTCCCTTCATCCGCGCCTCGGCCCGGCGGACGACCACCTGGGCGAGCACGTTGATCAGTACCGTCATCGCGAACAGCACGACACCGAGGCCGATCAGGGCGGCGGTGAAGGTGCCGGTGGACTCGCCGAACTGCTGCACGATGACCGCGGCCATGGTGTTGCCGGAGGCGAACAGGTTGGCGGTGATCTGGGTCGAACCGCCGATGACGAGGGCCACCGCGATGGTCTCCCCCATCGCCCGGCCCAGGCCGAGCATCACCGCGCCGACGATGCCGCCGAAGCTGTGCGGGAAGACCGCGCCCCGGATCATCTCCCAGCGGGTCGCGCCGAGCGCCAGGGCCGCGTCCTTGTCGGCGCGGGGAACGGTGCCGAACACCTCGCGGGTGATCGAGGTGATGATCGGCGTCACCATGATCGCCAGGATGATGCCGGCGGTCATGAAGTTCCGACCGCTGCTCACCGGGCCGAAGAGGCTGCCGAGCACCGGCACGCCGCCGAGCACGTCGTGGATCGCCTGATAGATCGGGACCAGCGCCGGTGCGACGACCAGGATGCCCCACAGGCCGAAGACCACCGACGGCACGGCGGCCAGCAGGTCGATCACGGTCACCGCCGGGGCGCGCAGCCGCCGGGGCGCCAACTCGGTGAGGAACAGCGCGATGCCGATCGAGACCGGCACCGCGAACAACAGGGCGATCAGCGACGAGACAGCCGTGCCGAACGCGAACGACAGCGCGCCGAAGATGGCGTCGCCGGTCGCCGGATTCGGGTCCCAGACCCGCTCGGTGATGAAGCGCAGCCCCATCGCGTCGAACGCCGGCCACGCCTCGGTCACGGTGGTGACGAGGATCAGCCCGAGCACGGCCAGCACGAGCAGGCCGGTGCCCAGGGTCCACCAGGAGAAGACCCGGTCGCCGAGGGCGCTGGAACCGCTTTGGGCCAGCGTCGGCCGGGGGTCGGGGGACTTGGTTGTCACGGTCATCTTCACTCCAGCTCAGGTACCCCTGGTGGGGACGGGATCGTGTCGATCCCGTCCCCGGATGGAACGCCCAGCGATCTTGATCTGATCAGCCCTGGATCTTCTCGACCTGGGCCAGCGCCTTCTCCTTGAGGGAGTCCGGCAGCGGCGCGAAGTCGATCTCCGGAGCCAGGTCCTGGCCCTCGTTGAGCAGGTAGGTGAGGAAGCCCTTGACCAGCTCGGCCTTTGCGGCGTCGCCGTACGAGGTCTTGACGATGATGAAGGTCGGTGCGGTGATCGGGTACGAGCTGGCCCCGGCGGCGTCGAGCGGGTTGTAGCTCAGGTCCGCCTCGACCGCCGCGCCCTCCAGGCCGGCGGTGGTGCCCTCGATCGACGGCGCGACGAACTGGCCGTCCTTGTTCTTGATGGCGGCGAAGGTGAGCTGGGTGGCCTTGGCGTCGCTCAGGTCGACGTAGCCCACCGCGCCGTTGGTCTGCTTGACGATCTGCGCGACACCGGTGTTCTTCTCACCGCCCTGGGTGCTGGCCGGCCAGGCCACCGTGTCACCGCTGCCGAGCTTCCAGGTGGAGCCGGCGGCAGCCGCCAGGTACTTGGTGAAGTTGTTGGTGGTGCCGGAGCCGTCCGAGCGGTGCGCGACGACGATCGGCGTGCTGGGCAGCTCGACGCCCGGGTTGTCGGCCTTGATGGCGGCGTCGTCCCAGGTCTTGATGTCGGTCTGGAAGATCTTGGCAAGCGTCTCCGGGCTGAGCTGGAGCTTCTCGACGCCCTGGAGGTTGTAGGAGATCGTGATCGGCGCCGCCACGGTCGGCACGTAGAGGAACGAGTCGGCGGCCACGCCGTCGGTCTCCTTCACCAGGCTGTCGGTGCCGGCGAAGTCGACCAGGCCCTCACCGAACTGCTTCTTGCCGGTGCCGGAGCCGGTCGCGTTGTAGGTGACCGTGACGTTGGAGGCAACGCCCTTGAACTCTTCGATGACCTCTTGGTAATACGCGTCCGGGAAGCTGGCGCCGGAGGCGTTCAACGCGCCGGAGAGGTTCGCGTAGGCGCTGTCGCCGCCGCTTCCGCCCGGCTCCGTGCCGTTGTCATTGCTTCCACAGCCGGTAAGCGCGAGCGCGGCAAGCGCGACGCCGGCGAGGACGCGCCGCGAGAGCACGTTGCGGTTCACCAGGTAAGCCTTCCTATCGGGGTGCATCAGCCCGTCCGGGCCGTACGCGAGTCAAGGTAGGAGGCGCAGGTAGCCGGACTCCCGGACCCAGGTGAACGAAAAGTGAACTTGACGGCTCGACCGGTGGCCGGACCGGAGTCGGGATGTGACGTTCCGGGGGCGACGTGCCGGATGCCCGGAATGGGACCCCGGTCAGAGCCGGATGGTGCCCGTGGCCAGGTAGACGACCTGTCGCGCCACGTTGACCGCCTGGTCGGCGTACCGCTCGTAGTAGCGGCCGACCAGCGCCAGGTCGATGGCGGACTCCACCCCGTACGGCCAGCCGGCCACGAGCTGCGACAGCAACCGCTGCTGGGCGGCGTCGACCTCGTCGTCGTCGAGCCCGAGCTGCATCGCGTCCAACCGGTCGCGGGTGGCCAGCACGACGGCGGTCTTGTCGGCGATCCGGGCCGCCGCGTCGGCCATCTCGGTCATCACCGGGACCGCCGGTGCCGGAACCACACCCACCGGATACCGCATCAGGACCACCTTGGCGACATGCACCGCGAGGTCACCCATCCGTTCCAGGGCGCCGGCGATCCGCAGGGCGCACACCACCAGCCGCAGGTCGGACGCGACCGGCTGGTGCCGGACCAGCACCTGCGGGATCATCGCCTCGACCTCGGCCCGCCGCTGGTCGAGCACCGTGTCGGCGGTGATCACCGCGTCGGCGGCGCCCCGGTCGATGTCCAGCAGGGCGGTGCTGGCACCCCGGATCGCCGCGCTGGCGTCGCGACTCATCGCGGCCAGCACGCCGGTGAGTCGGTCGAGCTGCTCGTCGTAGCTGTCCCGGCTCATCGCGCCCCTCCGTCCGTCCAGGCCGTCCCACCCGCCGGTGGCACGTCACCGCCGCGCGGGGGGCAAGGCCCGGCCCGCAAAGCTACCTGCCACGCGCATCCGTGGTGCCCGGCCCCGGCGGCGGTCAGTCGGCCAGCACGTCCAGCAGCAGTGCCGCCGTCCACCCGAAACCCGCCGAGCCGAGACCCGCGCCGGTCTCCGGGTGGAAGTACTCGTGACAACCGGCGGTCTCGACCAGCCCGATCATCGACGCCCGCAGGCCGGCGGCGAGTCGGTCCTGCCCGTGCGCCAGCAGGCCGTGCCGCACCAGCCAGTTCACGTTCATCCAGCTCGGACCGCGCCAGTAGCGCAGCGGCTCGAAGTCGGTCGCGGTGCGGTCGTGGCTGGGCAGCGGCCGATCCATCCCGGCGGCCAGACCGAAGCGCGCCGAGGTGGCCTCCGCCAGCACCGCCTCGACCTGCCGTGCCGGCAGGTCGGGCAGGATCAGCGGGGTCAGCCCGAGCACCGTCCGGGCCGGGGTCAACCGACCGGTGCGCAGGTCGCGGGCGTGGAACGTACCGGTGGCCGGGTCGTACAGCCGGTCCACCAGCGCCGCGGTGATGCGGGTCGCGTTCTCCCGGTGCGGTCCGGGGTCGGCGTCGACCTCCCCGGCGATGCGCGCCAACGCGTGCTCGGCGACGCCCATCGCGGCGTTGAACAGCGGACACTCCACCAGGAACGGATGCCGCTCGGCAAGCCCCTCGTCGCGGTAACCCGCCGCCCGGTAGGCGGTGACGACGGCGACGTACCGCGCGTAGTCCAGGTCCGTCGGCCGGTGCGCGGCGGCGGCGTGCACGGTGTCGCGCCGCCGGTACGCCCGCATGACCGACGCCTCGGCGGGTACCGCAGCCAGCGGTTCGTCCCAGGCCGGGCTGTTGTCCAGGCCGGACTCCCACGGGTGCACCACGGCGGCCAGCCCGGCCCCACCGACGTCGCGGTGGGTGGCGAGGTACCGCTGCTGCGCCACCAGCCGGGGATAGAGCCGCCGCAACGCGTCCCGGGCCTGCGGGGACGGCGCCCGCTCGTAGGCGTGCCAGGCGGCCAGCGCGTGCACCGGCGGCTGGACCAGACCCGAGGTGGCGACCGCAGGGGCACCCTCGACCTCGGTCGAGGCCCAGAAGACCGGCCCCGGGAAGTACGCGGTGGCGGGCACCGCCGGGTTGAACACGATGTGCGGCACCCGGCCGTCACGCCACTGGGCGTCGAAGAGGCTGGACAGCTCCGACCAGGCGCGCTCGGGCCGGACGTGGGCCCAGCCGATCGCGATGAACGCCGAGTCCCAACTCCACTGGTGCGGATAGAGGCTGCGCGACGGCACGGTGTGGTCGTGTTCCCAGTTGCCGTCCAGAGTGGCCCACGCCGACTGCCGGAGCGCGGCGTACCGCCCACTGGCCAGGTCGGCCGGGGCAGGGCTCGGCCCGCTCGACGGAACAGTCCGGTTAACCATGAGTCACATCCAGGTAGCGCTACGCTCCTCGCTAGGCTAGACGATCGTGGCACCAGTCACTGCGCACGGGGGCGCGCGAACGATCGACGCGAAGGAGCCCATCGATGCACCAGGGTCCCACGGGAACCGAGGGCGAGGACTACACCCACCGGTTGCAGCAGCTCAGTGGCGCCCGGTGGAAGAGACTCCTGGACGTGCAGGCGCCGTACCGGTGGAACCTGCGACGGCTCGGCCTCGGCCGTACCCTCGATGTCGGGTCCGGGTTGGGCCGCAACCTGGTCAACCTGGGCGCCGGCGCGGTCGGCGTCGACCACAACCCGACCTCGGTGGCGCACACCCGCTCGCTCGGGCTGGAGGCGTACACCACCGATGAGTTCTTCGGCAGCGCGCACGCCCGCCCGGACGCGTTCGACGCCATGCTCGCCGCGCACCTGCTCGAACACATGCCGGCCGAGCAGGCCCGCGAGGTGGTCGCGTCGTACCTGCCGTTCGTCCGTTCCGGCGGCCGGGCGGTCTTCATCACCCCGCAGGAGCGCGGGTACGACAGCGACGCGTCGCACGTCCGGTTCGTCGGCTTCGCCGAGGCGGCCGAGACCTGCCGCGAACTCGGGCTGACCGTGCTACGGCAGTACTCCTTCCCGTTCCCCCGCATCGCCGGGCGGGCGTTCACGTACAACGAGTTCGTGACCGTCGCCCGGCTGCCCTGAGGCCCGCCGGTTACGGTGGGCCCATGGGCAACCCGACCCGGTGGGCCACCGACACCGGCCCCGAGCACTCCCAGTGGTACGTCGACCGGTTCCGCCGCATGGCGGCCGACGGGATCGACCTGGCCGGGGAGGCGCGGCTGTTGGACGCGCTGGTGCCGCCGGGCTCCCGGATCCTCGACGCCGGCTGCGGCACCGGCCGGGTCGGTGCCGAGCTGGCCGCCCGGGGGCACACCGTGGTCGGCGTGGACGCCGATCCGGTCCTGGTCGAGGCGGCCCGCGCCGACCATCCGGGACCACGCTGGCTGATCGCCGACCTGACCGAGCTGGACCTCGCGGCGGCCGGCGAACCCGAGCCCTTCGACGCGGCCGTGCTGGCCGGCAACGTGATGGCCTTCGTGGCGGCCGGCACCGAGGTCGCCGTGCTGCGGCGCGTCGCCGCGCACCTGCGCCCGGACGGGGTGGCGGCGATCGGATTCGGCACCGACCGGGGCTATCCGCTGCCCGACTTCGACGCCGACGTGGTCGCCGCCGGGCTACGCCTGGAGCACCGCTTCGCGACCTGGGACCTGCGTCCGTGGCGGGACGACGCCGACTTCGCCGTCACCATCCTGCGCCGCCCCACCCCACAACTGCCCTGAGGTGTAAGGAGGGGACCCTTCCTATACACCAGGCGTTAGTAGGGGGCCCTTCCTTGCACCGGACCGGGCTCAGTCGGGGATGGCGGCCTGGCGGGCCGTCTCGGGGTCCAGGGAGGCTCCGGCGGGGACCAGGTCGACCACGCCCGCAGGCAACCGGACCGGTCGCACGTCGCCGTAGCCGAGCATGGCCGGTACGGCGGCGTCGGCTAGGACGTACCGCCGTCCGAGGTCGGTGACCAGCGAGACCGCCCCGCCGGTGGCACCGGGTGCGGCGACGGACTCGACCACCGCGCCACGTCCCGGCTCCACCACCACCTGCTCGGCCACCTGACCGGTCGGTCGGTGCGGGGCGGCGGCCGGCTCCGGCAGGGCCACGCCCAGGCGTACGTCGACGGGGCCGGTGTCGTCGCCGACCCGCGCGCAGAGCGTCGACGCGTCCTCGGTGGCCAGCGGGGGCGGCAGTTCGGGTGGCGCGCCGGCTCCGTTCGGGGCGAGGTCGTCGAGTTGCGGCAGGGCGGCGAAGCGACCGAGGCTGACCTGGTCCGGCTCGCGCTGGCCGGTCCGGGCCAGCAGCAGCGCGGCCTGCAACTCGGTGATGCCGGCCAGACCGTCGCGGAGCACCACCGCGTACTGCCGTCCGCCACCGGGGTTGCGCACCACCAGCGCGTCGCCGACCCGCGCACCGGCGACGCCGACGGAGCGGTCACCGAGGCCGGGTATCTCCAGCGGCTTCAGGTCCGTCCCGGCCGGGACGGCGTTGAGCAGGGCCGCAGCCACCGGAACGGCCCGCGCCCGGGTGACCGCCAACGCGGCCAGCACCCGTTCGGTGTCCCGGACCAGGTGCCGTCGCTGCTGCCAGAGCAGGTGCAGCGCGCCGTCGGGGGCGCGCAGCAGCAGGGCGTACGCGCCGAGCGGCCGACCGTCGTCGGCCCCGGCGCCGATCAGCAGCACCGAGCGGGGCCGCTCGGTTCCGGCCGGGGTCGCCACCGACGAGCAGACCGTCCACGGCGCGGTGGTGAGCCGCCGGGTGTCCGGTAGCGAGTCGGGTGCGTCGCCGATGCCCAGTGGTACGCCACGCGGCACCCCGTCGAGCGAGCGGCGTGACACCACCACGGTTCTCGGCTGCTCCGCACCGACGATGAGCAGCGCCGACGCGTAGTTGCGCACCGGGTGCAGGCGTTGTTCGCGATAGACGAACCGGGCACCGGACTCCTTCTCGACGATGACGGCGGCGGTGTCCCGCCACGTCGCGCCGCCCCCGGTGAACAGGCCGTAGAGGGCGAACGCGCCCAGCCCGACGACCGCCACCAGGACGCTGGCCAGCGCGGCACCGGCGAGCCGACGCATCGGTGACTGCACCGGGTCGGTCTCGCGCATCACCAGCGCCGCCACCACCCGCTGGAGGGTGAACTGGTACGAGTGGAGCTGGTCCTGCCGCGACGGCATGCGATCTCCTCCGCGCGAGACGGTCGGCGCACAGGATATGCGGCGTGTCGATGTCGCGTGGACCGTGCGTCACCACCCGTCGGCAACCGCGTAGCATCCGGCCGGTGAGCGTACGTTTCGAGGAACTGGCCTGGCGTCCGACCCCGATCGGTGAGATCAGCCTGCGCCGACGCCGGGACCTCCGTCTCGACCTCGACGTGTACGAGGTCAAACTCGACGACGAGTTCCTGATGTCGAGCCTCTTCACCGCCGGTGAGGTCGAGCTGGCCCGGTTGGGGCTGGCGCCGCTCGCCGGGACCGGTCTGGACGTGGCGGTCGGCGGTCTCGGGCTCGGGTACACGGCGCGGACCGTGCTGGCCGACGAACGGGTGGGCGCGTTGCTGGTGGTGGAGGCGCTCGAGGACGTCATCGACTGGCACCGGCGCGAGTTGTTGCCGTTCGCCGCCGGGCTGGCCACCGATCCGCGTACCCGGTTGGCCCGGGCCGACTTCTTCGCCCGGGTGGCCGGCGGGGAGGGCCTCGACCCCGACGCGCCGGGGCGTCGTTTCGACGCCATCATCCTGGACGTCGACCACTCCCCCCAGCATGTGCTGCACCCGAGCCACGCCGACTTCTACACTCCGGCGGGGCTGGGTCGCCTGGCGCGGTTGCTGCGGCCGGGCGGGGTGTTCGCGCTCTGGTCGGACGACCCGCCCGAGCCGGGGTTCGAGCGGGTGCTCGCCGAGGTCTTCCCGACCCACCACAGCCACGTGGTGCGCTTCGCGAACCCGCTGACCGGCGGCGAATCGGCCAACACGGTCTATGTGGCGCAGACCACGACCGGCCCCGACCTGGTCGGGCAGGCATGAGGCCGGGCCGGACGGGGTAGCTGACGAGGCAGGCCGCCCGGATCGTCCGGGCGACCTGTCCAGGAGGTGGAGATGCGTGCCCTGCTCTGGGTGGTCGGCGTGGTGGCCGGTGTGCTCGTCCTGCTCGGGCTGCTTCTCGAAGCGGTCCGTTGGCTGCTCATCATCGGTGTCATCGCGCTCGTCGCGGTGATCGTGCTGGCTTTCGTCAAGGGGCGGCGGTCGGCCCAGAACTATCCGAGCCGCCGTTGACCGGCGGCTCGGAAGTCGGCGGTGTCAGACGCCGGCGGCGGCCAGCGCGGGCGTCGCCGGTCGGTCGTCCGAGGTCGTCTCGGTGCGGCGGCGGCGGTTCGGCAGGGCGAGGCGGAAGACCTTGCCCCACGCGGAGAGCACCTGTCGCGGCAGGGAGCCGGTGACGTACTTCAGGCCGTACTTGTCGAAGAGCGCCCGCACCTCGGGGGCGATCTCCTGGTAGCGGTTGCTGGGCAGGTCGGGGAAGAGGTGGTGCTCGATCTGGAACGACAGGTTGCCGGTCATGATGTGCATCAGCTTGCTACCGCTGATGTTGCCCGAGCCGAGCATCTGCCGCAGGTACCACTCGCCCCGGGTCTCCCCCTCGATCGAGGTCTTCTCGAAGGTCTCCACGCCCTTCGGGAAGTGCCCGCACATGATCACCGAGTGGCTCCACACGTTGCGGACCAGGTTGGCGGTGAAGGTCGCGGCCATGGTGTGGAAGAACGACGGGCCGGACAGCAGCGGATGGACCACGTAGTCCTTGAGCGCCTGGCGGCGGATCTTGCGGCCGACCGCGCGGAGCCGGGCCCGGAACTCCGGGCTCTTGTGCTTGCCGTCCTTGAGGTTGTTGGCCAGGTCGAGGTCGTACGCGGCGACGCCGTACTCGAAGAAGCAGGCGTTGACGAAGTTGTAGACCGGCTGGCCCAGGTAGGCCGGGTGCCAGGGCTGGTCCTCGTCCACCCGCATGATGCCGTACCCGAGGTCGTTGTCCTTGCCGACCACGTTCGTGTAGCGGTGGTGCAGCTCGTTGTGCGATTCCTTCCACTGCGAGGCGGGGGTGGCGTGGTCCCACTCCCAGCTCGTCGAGTGGATCTTCGGGTCGCGCATCCAGTCCCACTGACCGTGCAGGACGTTGTGCCCGATCTCCATGTTCTCCAGGATCTTGGCCACCGACAGACCCGCGGTGCCGATGATCCAGGCCGGCGGGAACAGCGAGAACAGCAGCACCACCCGGCTGCCGACCTCCAGCTTGCGCTGCGTCGAGATGACCTTGCGGATGTACGCGGCGTCCCGCTCACCCCGGGAGTTAATCACCCGCTCCCGCAGGGCGTCGAGCTCCCGGCCGAGGTTCTCGATGTCCTCGGCGGTGAGGTGCGCGATCGGGTTGTTGGCCTTCTTCTGGATCACGGTCACGGCGGCGGTTCTCCGATTCAGATCTCGAGTTCGCAGGGCCCGGCCGCGGCCGACACGCAGGTCTGCACGCGTACGCCGTCGCCCGGCAGGGCGGTGGTGAGCTGTCCGTTGCGCAGGTCGCGGACAGCGCCCTGGCGAAGTGGCAGCACGCAGCCGAAGCAGATGCCCATCCGGCAGCCGGAGGGCATCAGCACGCCGGCGTTCTCACCGGCGTCGAGCAGCGGGGTGGTGCCGTCGGCCGCCACCGTCACCGACGAGTTGGTGAAGGTGACCGTGCCGCCGTCACCGGCGGTGATGATCGTGGGTCGGAAGCGTTCGGTGTGCAGGCGCTCGACCTGCCCACGGGCCTCCCAGTGTGCCTCGGCCGCGTCGAGCAGACCGAGCGGGCCGCACGCCCAGGTCCGGCGCTCCAGGTGGTCGGGGACGAGCGTGTCGAGTTCGGCGACGTCCAGCAGGCCCTCGACGGAGGTGTGGCGCTCCACCAGCCGCAGGGCGCCGCGTGCGGCGAGGGCACGCAGTTCCGGGCCGAAGACCACGTCGTCGGCGGTCGGCGCCGAGTGGACGAGCACCACGTCGCTGCCGTCCAGCGCGCCCGAGCGCAGCATCCCGGCGACCGGGGTGATGCCGCTACCTGCGGTGAGGAACAGCACCCGCTCCGGCGCCGGCGAGGGCAGCACGAAGTCGCCGCGTGCCTGGTCGAGCTGCACCAGCGTGCCGGGGCGCGCCCGCCGCACCAGGTGGTTGCTGACCACGCCGTCGGGGATCGCCTTGACGGTCACCGAGATCGGGTCGGTGCGGCGGCCGGGTGCCGAGGTCACCGAATAGGCCCGCCATTGGCGTACGCCGTCCACGTCGACGCCGAGGCGCACGTACTGGCCGGGGACGTGGCCACGCCAACTGCGGCCCGGCTGGATCAGCACGGTCGCCGCGTCCGCCGTCTCAGGGCGCACCTCGACGATCCGCCCGCGCAGGTCGGCGCTGGCCCGCAGCGGGGCGACCAGGTCGAGGTAGTCCCCGGGCAGTACCGGTGTGGTCACCGACTCGGCGAGTCGCCACAGACGGCGTCGAAGGGATACCTTGGCGCCGGGTCGCGGAACGGTGGCGGTCATAGAACGATGGTCGCCGTGTGCTGGGCATAAAATCTTGGCCGGCGAAGGTAAAGCGACCCATCCGTTTTGTGCGGGGAGAACAACGTGGCGGAAAGTTCCGGCACCAGCCACCGGGCGGCTCGCATCGAGTTGGACCAGCGGGTAGCCCGTGAGCTGCGCGAGCGCCTGCCGCTGGTCGCCGAACGGACCGTCACCGCGATCACGGCGGAGGTGCCCAGTTACTCCGGCACCCTGACCGGACAGATGCGGGACAAGATCGAGAACGCGGTGCAGATCGCGTTGGGCACCTTCCTGCAACTGCTCGAACGGTCCCACGGCGGCGATCCCAGCACACCGCTGGTCCCGGCGCTGGAGGCCGCGTACGCGCTGGGCAGCGGCGAGGCCCGGTCGGGTCGCAGCGTGGACGCGCTGCTGGCCGCGTACCGGATCGGCGCCCGGGTCTCCTGGCGGGAACTGGCCGCCACCACGGTGGCGATCGGGTCACCCGCCGCTGCGGTCGCCGAGTTCGCCGAGCTGATGTTCGCCTACATCGACGAACTCTCCGCGGCCAGCGTGGCCGGGCACGCCGACGAGCTGGCCAGCGTCGGGCGGGCCCGGCGGCGGAACCTGGAACGACTCACCCAGCAGTTGCTCCTCGGCGAGCCGGAGGACGTGCTGGTGCGCAGCGCGGAGCGGGCCGACTGGCCGCTGCCGCAGACGCTGACCGTCGTGCTGCTGCCGCAGACGAAGCTGCGCGGCGCACTGGCCCTGCTCGACGAGCACACCCTGGAGAGCAACGAGGAACTGCCCGCCGGGGAGTCGGGCGCGGAGACCGCCGTGCTGCTCGTACCGGACATGCACGGCGACCGGCGACGGCAGCTCGCCCGGGTGTTGCAGGGCCGACGCGCCGTGCTGGGCCCGGCCCGCTCGTGGGCCCGGGCCAGTTCGTCCTACGAGCGGGTGCTGCGGCTCAACGCCCTGGGCATCGCGCCGCCCGACGACGGGGAGCCGGTGGACACCGAGCAGCATCTGGCCGAACTGCTGCTCAGCGCCGACCTGGAGGCTCTGGCCGACCTGCGTGCCCGGGTGCTGCAACCACTGGCCGCGCTGCCCCCGGCCAGTGCCGAGCGGCTCGCCGAGACACTGCGCTCCTGGCTGCTGCACCAGGGGCGACGCGACGACGTCGCCGCCGACCTCTTCGTCCACCCGCAGACCGTCCGGTACCGGATGGGTCAGCTCCGCCAGCTCTACGGCGAGCGGCTCACCGACCCGCACTGCCTGCTGGACCTCACCGTGGCACTGGCGCTGCCGGCACCCGTCCCGCCCGACGCGACCCCCTGAGCGGCGCACCGACCCTCGCGGCGCGGTCGTGGTGATGTGTGTCGTGGTGATGTGTTAGGAAGGGTCCCCTGCTATGCACCAGGCGTTAGCAGGGGACCCTTCCTTGCATCCCTGCGTGCGTACGTGGGGCTGGTCATTCGAGCGTGCGCGGCCCGAGCAGGCGGATCTCCTCGACGTCCAGGTGCGCCTGCAACTCGCGCAGCACCACGTCGTCGATCTCCCGGGAGTCGCGCATCCGGGTGATCTCACGGCGCTTGTGGTCCAGCGCGGCCAGCCGTAGCTGACGCTCCGCCTCCTGGACGGCAGCCGTATCGTCCTCCGGCTCGGCCTGGGCCGCGTCCAGGTGCCCGGAGTACTCGTCCTGGATCCGCCGCAGAATGTCCGCGTCGGCACCGATCCGCTCGGCGATGTCCGGCAGCGCGTCGAGGGTGACCTGGGTGGCGCGGACCCGCGCCTGCCGGCTCTCGTCCTCGCGTTCCGGGTCACCGGTGAGCCCCGCCCAGGTCAGCAGGAACGGCAGCGTGGTGCCCTGCACCAGCATGGTCAGCAGGATCACCGTCGCCACGCAGAAGATGATCAGGTCCCGTTCCGGGACCCGGTCCCCGTCGATGCTGAGCGGCACGGCGAGCGCCGCCGCCAGCGAGACCGCGCCCCGGAACCCGGCCCACCCGGCGACGGTACGGACCCGCCAGTTCACCCGACGGCTGACCGCGACCGCGCGTCGGTCCACCAGCCGGGCGACGATCGCGGTGAGGTGCAGCCAGAGCATCCGCACCGCCACCAGCACCACGGCCACCACCACCGCGATGGCGAGCGCACGCAGCAGCGACACACTGGTGACGCTGCGTACCGCCCGGGGAATCTGCATGCCGACCAGCACGAAGAGTCCACCGTTGATGAGGAAGGTGGTCAGGTCCCAGAACGACAGCGCCAGCACCCGCGACCGGGCCCGGACCACCCGGGGACTGGCCGCGGTCAGCATCAACCCGGAGACCACCACCGCGAGTACGCCGCTCTCGTGCACGACGTCGGCGAGGAAGAACGCGGCGAACGGGGTGAGCACGCTGATCGCGCCCTCCCGCAACGGGTCGTCCAGGCGCTTGCGGATGAGGATCACCACGGTGCCGACCAGCAGACCGGCGGCGATGCCACCGAGGAACGACAGGCCGACCCGCTCGACGAGTTCGAAGACGGTCGGCGCGGCACCGCCACCGAGCAGCCCGAGCGCCACGGCGAACAGCACCAGGGCGGTGCCGTCGTTGATCAGGCTCTCGGTGTGCAGCGTGGTGAGCAGCCGTCGGGGCATCCGCTTGGCCAGACCGGCCACGGCTGCGGCGTCGGTCGGGGCGAGCACCGCGCCGAGCACCCAGGCCACCGCCGGGTCGACGCCGAAGCGCTGCACGGCCAGCGACACCACCACCATCGTGACGCCGACCAGCCCGACCGCCAGCAGCGTGATCACCACGATGTTCGCCCGGACTTCGCGCAGGCTGGTGGTCAGGCTCTCCCGGTAGAGGATGGCCGGCAGGAACAGCAGCAGCACCACCTCGGGGGGCAGGATGACGTGCGACAACGGCGGTAGCAGCGCCAGCAGCGCGCCCATGCAGATGAGCAGGACCGGTGGCGCGACCCGGTAGCGACCGCCGAGGGTGGTGCCGACCAGCACGGTGACGCCCAACGTGATGATCAGCAACAGCTCGCTCACGTCGCCCCCGTTCGTCGTCCACCACATGGTGGTACGCCGACCGGGCGTTCCGGGCGGATTCAGCCGACCCGCAGACGAGGGAGCCTGCCTAGCGGAGCGCTCCCCCGGCCAGGTCCTCCTCGATGCGCCGGGCGGCGGCGAGCAGCGGCGGCAGCAGTTCCCTGCGGATCGCGTCGAACGTGCCGCGGCTGGCGTGGGCGGAGACGTTGACCGCCGCGATCACGGTGCCGTCGTCGGCGCGTACCGGGGCGGCCAGCGACCGCAGCCCCTCCTCCAGTTCCTGGTCGACCAGGGCGTATCCCTGGGCGGCGATCCTGGTGAGGATGGTGCGCAGCTTGGCCGGGTCGGTGACGGTGCGACGGGTGAGCGGGCGCAGCGTCGCGGTGGCGAGGTAGTCGTCCAGCCACTGCGCGGGCTGTGCGGCGAGCAGCACCCGGCCCATCGAGGTGGCGTACGCGGGGAAGCGGGTGCCGACGCTGATCCCCACCGTCATGATCCGTTTGGTGGGCACCCGGGCCACGTAGACCACCTCGTCGCCGTCGAGGACCGAGGCGGAGCAGGACTCGTGGACCTGCGCGACCAGGGCCGCCATGTGCGGCCGGGCCACCTCCGGCAGACCCAGGCCGGAGAGGTACGCGTAGCCGAGGTCCAGGATGCGTGGGCGCAGCGAGAACAACCGCCCGTCGGTGTGCACGTAGCCCAACTCGACCAGGGTGAGCAGGAACCGTCGGGCGGCGGCGCGGGTCAGCCCGGTGGCGCGGGCGACCTCGCTGAGGGTGAGTTGCGGGTGCTCCGCGTCGAACGCCCTGATCACGGCGAGACCGCGTTCCAGCGACTGGACGAACTCGCCGGATCGCGTGGTCGCCGCGTCGGTCACTGGGCCTCCTGCCGCAGGGTCTCCTGGGCCACCTTGAACGCCCGGTTCGCCGCCGGTACGCCAGCGTAGACGGCCACCTGCAACAGGACCTCACCGACCTCCTGCGGGGTCAGGCCGTTGCGCAGCGCGGCGCGTACGTGCATCGCCAGTTCCGCGTCGTGGTGCTGGGTGGCGAGGACGGCGAGGGTGATGCAACTGCGGGTACGCCGGTCCAGCCCGTCCCGGGTCCAGATCTCACCCCACGCGTACCGGGTGATCAGGTCCTGGAAGTCGGCGGTGAACTCGTCGGTGTCGGCGACCGCCCGGTCCACGTGGGCGTCGCCGAGCACCTGCCGGCGTACCGCCATCCCGGCCTCGTGTCGTTGCGCGTCGGTCACGGCGTCGCCCTGCCTTCCGGGTCGAGGTGGCTCGTCAGCAGGCGGGTGACGGCCTCGGGTCGTTCGACGTTGGCCAGGTGGGCGGCGTCGGCCAGCACGACCAGCCGGGCACCGTCGATCCGCGCGGCGATGTCGGCGGCGTGCGCGGGCGGGGTCGCCGGGTCGTCGGCGGCGGCGACCACGAGCGTGGGGGCGCGTACCGACGCGAGGGCGGGACGCAGATCCATGGCGGCGATCGCCTCGCAGCAGGCGGCGTACCCGGCGGGCGGGGTGAGGGCCAGCATGTCCTGGTAGGCGGCGACGGTGTCGGGGTGCGCGGCGGCGAACGCGGGGGTGAACCAGCGGGACACGATCGCGTCGGTGACCGTGTGCAGCAGACCGGCGCGGACGGTCGCGGCGCGGGCCCGCCATCCGTCGGCCGGGCCGAGCGCCGCCGAGGTGCAGAGCAGGGCCAGGCGGTCGATGCGCTCGGGCGCGTACGCGGCCAGCCACATGCCGACCATGCCGCCGAGGGAGAGCCCCGCGTAGTGGACCCGCTCGACGTCCAGGTCGTCGAGCAGCCCGAGCACCTTCCGGCCCAGCAGGTCGATCGTGTACGGCCCGGGGGGCGCGGGTGAGGCGCCGTGACCGAGATGGTCGTACCGGAGCACCCGGAACCGGGTGGCGAGCGCCGCCACCTGCGGCTGCCACATGGCGCCGGTGGTCCCCAGCGAGCTGCCCAGCACCAGCACCGGCGCGTCCGGCGGACCGTCCACGGTGGCGTGCAGCACGTCGGTCACGAGCCGGACCTCCCGTATGCGAGCGCCCGGTCGACCAGGTGGCCGGCGGACCCGAGCCAGGCGCGCGGGTCCAGGGCGGCGTCGAGGTCGGCCTCGGACAGGTGGGCCCGCACCTGTGCGTCGGCGAGCAGGGCGTCCCGGAAACGTGGGCCGGTGGTGGCCCGGCGGACCAGGTCGTGGGCGGCGGCGCGGCCCAGCGCCGGGGCGAGTCGGGCAGCGACGGCCTCGGCCATCGGCAGGCCGCCGGTGGCGTCCAGGTTGGCCCGCATCCGTTGCGGGTCCACCCGAAGGTGGGTCAGCATCCGGGCGGTCCGGGCGGCGGCCCCGCCGGCAAGGTGCACCAGGTCCAGCAGCGGCTCCCACTCGGCGTGCCAGCCACCGGCGGCGCGCTCGTGTTCCTGCCCGGCAGCGGCGAACAGGGTGCCGACCAGCCCGGGACCCCGTCGGGCGGCGGCGCCGACCAGGATCGAGTCGACCGGGTTGCGCTTGTGCGGCATCGCCGAGGAGCCGCCGCGTCCCGCACCGCCCTCGGACACCTCACCGACCTCGGTCTGGGCGAGCAGACCGACGTCGAGCGCGACCTTGCCGGCGGCGGCGAGCAGCCCACCGAGCGCGGCGGCCAGGTCGAGGACGGGTTGCCGGCGGGTGTGCCAGGGCAGCGGAGCCGCCGCCAGGCCCAGCCGGGCGGCGAAGCGCTCGACCACCGCCGGGCCGGCCGGACCGTACCCGGCGAGCGTGCCGACCGCGCCGCCGAGCTGCGCGGGCAGGCTGTCGCGCACCTGGAGTACGCGGCGGCGCGCCTCGACGAGGCCGAGCAGCCAACCGGCCGCCTTGAGCCCGAAGGTGGTGGGCGCGGCCTGCTGGCCCAGGGTCCGCCCGATCATCGGGGTGTCCCGGTGGGCACGGGCGAGACCGGCGACGGCGTCGACGGCCGCGTCGAGGTGCCGCAGCAGCGGCGTCAGCGCCCGCGAGAGCACCAGCGCCAGCGCGCTGTCGAGCACGTCCTGGCTGGTGGCGCCGTAGTGCACCCAGGGGCGGGCCGACTCGGCGACGGCGGCGGTCAGTTCCCGCACCAGCGGTACGACCGGATTGCCGGCGTCCTCCGCCGCCGCGCCCAGGACCACCGGATCGTACGCGTCGGCGCGGCACCCGGCGGCGATCGCCTCGGCGGCCGGGGCGGGCACCAGTCCGGCGTCGGCGGCGGCCCGGACCAGCGCGGCCTCCACGTCCAGCAGCGCCCGCAGCAGGGCGGTGTCGCCGAGCTCGGCATCGACGTCCGGTGTGCCGGACAGGCCCCGCAGCAGGGTGTCAGAGGGCGAAGAAGACGGTCTCATGCTCCCCCTGCAGACGGATGTCGAACCGGTAGCCGTCCGGGGCCGGGCGGGCCAGCAGCGTGTCCCGACGGTCGGGGTCGACGGTACGCAGCACCGGGTCGGTGGCGTTGGTCGGCTCGCCGGGGAAGTAGATCCGGGTGACCAGGCGGTGCAGCAGCCCGCGCCCGAGGACGGAGACGGTCAGGTGCGGTGCCTCGGTCCCGCCCTCCGGGGCGGGCAGCGGTCCCGGCTTGACGGTGAGCAGCGCGTACTCCCCCTGCGGGTCGGTCTCGGCGCGGCCGAAGCCACGGAAGCCGGCGACCGACGGCGGCCGGGCGCCGCGCGGGTCGTCGGGGTGGTCGAAGCGACCGTCCGGGTCGGCCTGCCAGCTCTCCACCAGGGCGTCGGGCACCGGGGCGCCGGTGCCGTCGACGATGCGGCCCCGGATCCAGAACGCCTCCGGCGTGCCCTCGGGCACCACGTACGCCCCGTCCGCCCAGCGCAGGCCGATGTGCAGGTACGGACCGACGGTCTGGGCGGGCGTGACACCGAGACGTTCAGTCATCGTGGTCGTCCTCGTCCTCGAAGGGGGTGGCCTCCCGGCCGCGCAGCACGATGTCGAACGCGTACGCCAGCGCCCACTCGGGTCGGGTCGCGTCGTGGTCGTACCGGGCGACCATGCGCTCCCGGGCCTGCGGGTCGCGGACCGAGTTGAAGATCGGGTCCTGGAAGAACAGCGGGTCGCCGGGAAAATACATCTGGGTCACCAGGCGCTGGGTGAAGGCGCGCCCGAACAGCGAGAAGTGGATGTGCGCGGGTCGCCAGGCGTTGTCGTGGTTGCGCCACGGGTACGCGCCGGGCAGCACGGTGACGAACTCGTAGCGCCCGTCGGCGTCGGTGCGGGCCCGCCCGACGCCGGTGAAGTGCGGGTCGATCGGGGCCGGCCAGGTGTCGGCGGCGTGCCGGTAGCGACCGGCGGCGTTGGCCTGCCAGATCTCCACCAGGGTGTGCGGCACGGCGCGCCCGTCGCCGTCGCGTACCCGGCCGTGCACGATGATCCGCTGCCCCTGCGGTTCGCCGTCGTGCTGGCGGGTCAGGTCGTGGTCGAGGTCGCCGATGCGTCCGTCACCGAGCAGCGGGCCGGTGATCTCGGTGAGTCGCTGCGGCAGGTGGACCAGGGGCTGGGCGGGGGCACGGGCCACCGTGGAGCGGTAACCGGGGCTGAGCAGGGGCGGATGGGCCTCGACGTCGTCACGTCGGTAGCTCGGCAGCACCAGCCGGGCGCCGCTGTCTCGGGTCATGGCGTGGGTTCTCCCCTCGGTGTCGGCGGGTCCCCGCCGGGGCCGCCCGCTCACCGGGTCGACCGGACGGTCGCCTCGAGAGCGCGCAGCGCGGTGAGTTCGGTGGCGCTGGGCGGCGTCCCGGTGGCCAGGTCGTCGGCGACGGCGAGGGGCCAGCCGGTGGCCGCCCTCGCCTGTGCCACGGTGACCCCCGGGTGCAGTCGGGTCAGGGTGAGTTCGCAGGTGGCCGGGTCGGCTTCGAGCACACCGAGGTCGGTGATGACGGTCTTCGGGCCGCCGCCACGCAGGCCCAGCCGGGCCCGGGCGCCGGGCCCGTCGCCGTAGCCGACGGAGGTGACGAAGTCGACGCGGTCGGTGAACGTCCGGCGGCTCTGCCGCACCACGACCACCACCTCCCGGCAGGAGGCGGCGATCTCCGGTGCGCCCCCGGCGCCGGGCAGTCGCACGGCAGGGTCGCGGTAGTCGCCGCCGATGACGGTGGTGTTGATGTTGCCGTACCGGTCGAGCTGCGCGGCGCCGAGGAACCCGACGTCGATGCGGCCGGGCTGCAACCAGTAGTTGAAGACCTCGGGCACCGAGACCACCGCGTCGGCGGTGTCGGCGAGCACGCCGTCGCCGATGGACAGCGGGAGCCGGTCGGGCTTGGCGCCGAGGCAGCCCGACTCGTAGACGAGCACCAGATCGGGGGCGTGGGTCGCCCGGGCCAGGTTCGCCGCGGTGCTGGGCAGCCCGATGCCGACGAAGCAGGCGGTGCCGTCGCGCAGTTGCCGGGCGGCGGCGACCGTCATCATCTCGTCGGCGGTGTACCCGTCGGTCATGCCGGCACCTCCACGTCGCGTACGTGCCGCTCGATCCACTCCTGGAAGGTGTCGCGGTCCCGGCTGACCGCGTCCCAGGCGCGGTAGAAGTCGTTGTCGCGGACCGAGTAGTCCTGGGTGTAGGAGGGGTGGGCGCCGCCGGGCACCCGGGCCACCGCGTCCACGACCCAGCCGGGCAGCACCACCTGCCCCGGCACCGGGGTCAGCTCGTCGACGATCTCCTCCACGGTGACCAGCGACCGGTCGGCGGCGAGCACCGCCTCCTTCTGCACGCCGGTGATGCCCCACATCTGCACGTTGCCGGCGCGGTCGGCGCGCTGGGCGTGCACCACGGTCACGTCGGGGCGCAGGGCGGGCACGGCGGTGAGCGTCTCGCCGGTGAACGGGCAGTCCACGGTGCGGATGTTGTCGGTGTGCCGGGGCAGGTCGGTGCCGGTGTAGCCGCGCATCACCGCGAACGGCAGCCCGGAGGCCCCGGCGACGTACCGGTTGGCCATCCCGGCGTGGCTGTGCTCCTCCAGTTCCAGCGGGACCGGCCAGGAGTTCTGCACCGCGTCGCGGAAGCGGTGCAGCGAGCCGACGCCGGGGTTGCCGCCCCAGGAGAAGACCAGCCGTCGGGCGCAGCCGGCGCCGATGAGCTGGTCGTAGATGACGTCCGGGGTCATCCGGACCAGGGTCAGGTCACGCCGCCCCTGCCGGATGATCTCGTGGCCGGCGGCGAACGGGATCAGGTGGGTGAATCCTTCCAGCGCCACCGTGTCACCGTCGCGGACCAGGTCCGCGACGCCGTCGGCCAGCGAGACGAGCTTCGCCATGGGCCTCTCCGCCTCCCGATCTCCGCGGCCCGTCAACCTGTTCGGCATACGGACGCGCGTACTTATCTCGAACGTAGCGGTCCGCTGTCGACCCCGTCAACGCACCCGACCGGCGGCGCGGCGCGGCCGGGAAATGGTGCGGCACGCCCGTTGACTCGGCCCCGACCCGCGTGCCAACGTTCCTGATGAGAACGGACGTTCGGCTTGCGAACAGCCGGTGACCCCTCCCCCCGCGACGGGACGGGGTGTCCTCCGGAACGCCGTGACGCCCGGCCGTCGCGCGTACGCGCACGGCACGCCAGACAGGTCGAGGAGGCACGGATGCGTACCCAGGTCGGCATCGTCGGGGCGGGACCGGCCGGTCTCATGCTGTCGCACCTGCTGCACCGGCACGGCATCGACTCGGTGGTGCTGGAGAGCCGCAGCCGGGAGTACGTGGAGCACCGGGTCCGCGCGGGAGTGCTCGAACAGGGCTCGGTCGACCTGTTGCGCCGGACCGGCCTGGGGGCGCGGCTGGACCGGGAGGGAATGCGGCACGAGGGCATCGAGCTGCGCTTCGACGGCGAGTCGCACCGGGTGCCGATGACCGAGCTGACCGGCCGGGCGATCACCGTGTACGGGCAGCAGGAGGTGGTCAAGGACCTGATCGCCGCCCGACTCGCCGCCGACGCGACGATCCTCTTCGAGGCCGAGGCGGTACGCCTGTCCGGCCTGGACTCCGCGCCGGTGGTGCACTACCGGCACGAGGGCGTCGAGGCGGAACTGCACTGCGACTTCGTGGTGGGCTGCGACGGCTTCCACGGGATCAGTCGCGCGGCCGTGCCCGACGGGGTGCTGCACACGTACGAGCGGACGTACCCGTTCGCCTGGCTGGGGGTGCTGGCCGCCGCCCCGCCCGCGGTGGACGAACTGATCTACGCCCACCACGAGCGGGGTTTCGCGCTGTACAGCCTGCGCTCGCCGGAGATCTCCCGGCTCTATCTCCAGGTGCCCGCCGACTCGGACATCGCCGACTGGCCGGACGAACGGATCTGGGCCGAGCTGCGTACCCGGCTGGAGACCGTGCCCGGGTGGCGCCTCAACGAGGGACCGGTCCTGGAGAAGTCGATCACGCCGTTGCGCAGCCTGGTGGTGGAGCCGATGCGCTGGCAGCGACTCTTCCTGGCCGGTGACGCCGTACACATCGTGCCGCCCACCGGCGCGAAGGGCATGAACCTGGCGCTGGCCGACGTCGCGCTGCTCGGCGACGCCTTCGCCGCCTGGTACGCCGACGGGAGCACCGACCTGCTCGACGGGTACTCGGCCACCGCGCTGCGGCGGGTGTGGCGGGCCCAGCAGTTCTCCTGGTGGATGACCTCGATGCTGCACCGGCTCGACGCGAACGACCCGTACGAGGCGAAGATCCAGTCGGCGACCCTGCGGTACGTGACCACCTCCGACGCGTACGCGACCAGCCTGGCGGAGAACTACGTGGGCCTGCCGCAGGTCTGAGCCCTACCGCAGGGCGCCGAAGAAGGTGCGCAAGTCGGCGACGAAGACCTGCGGCTGCTCCAGGGCGAAGAAGTGCCCGCCGGTGTCGTACTCGGCCCAGTGCACCACGTGGTGGTCGCGTTCGGCGAGCCGCCGCACGGTGACGTCACGGGACCGGGACACCAGCACCCCGGTCGGCACGGTGGACGGCTCCCCCACGCCCCAGTCGCCCGCCGCGTCGTCGCCGCACGCCTCGTCGGACCAGGTGGCGGCGGTGATGTCCTCGTAGTAGACCTGGGCTGCGGAGCCGGCCGTGCCGGTCAGCCAGTACAGGGTGACGTTGGTCAGCAGTCGGTCCCGGTCGACCACGTCGTCGAGGTTCCCGTCGGCGGGCAGGTCGGTCAGCCGGTGGAACATCTCGACGATCCAGGCGAGCTGGCCCACCGGCGAGTCGTGCAGCCCGTAGGCGAGCGTGTGCGGTGACTTCGCCTGGATCTGGAGGTACCCGTCGTTGTAGGCGGTCAACGCGTCCAGCCTGGCCTGCTCGACGTCGGTGAGTCCGTCGAGTTCGCCCTCGACCCCGGACGGGAAGGTGAGCAGCGCGTTGACGTGCACGCCGACCACCCGCTCCGGTGCCTGCCGACCGATCGCCGGGGCGACGTACGAGCCGGTGTCGCCGCCCTGCACGCCGTAGCGGGCGTAACCGAGCCGGCGCATCAGCTCGACCAGCGCGCCGGCCATCCGTTCGCTGCCCCAGCCGGGCCCGGACAGCGGTGCGGAGAAGCCGAATCCGGGTAGCGACGGGATCACCAGGTGGAAGGCTTCCGCCGGGTCGCCGCCGTGCGCGCGGGGGTCGGTCAGCGGCCCGACGGTGTCCAGGAACTCCAGGAACGAGCCCGGCCAGCCGTGCAGCAGGAGCAACGGGAGCGCGTCCGGCTCGGGCGAGCGTACGTGGAGGAAGTGCAGCGGTTGCCCGTCGATCTCGGTGCGGTGGTGCGGGAGGGTGTTCAGCTCCGCCTCGTGGCCGCGCCAGTCGTAGCGGGTACGCCAGTACTCGGCCAGGTCCCGGAGCTGGTCCACCGGTACGCCCCGGGTCCAGCCGACGTCGGGCAGCGCGGGCCAGCGGGTGGTGGCCAGCCGGGCGTGCAGGTCGTCGAGCTGGGACTGCGGGACGTCCAGGTGGAACGGGACGATGTCGTCGGTCATGCGGTCGACGCTAGGAGCCGGTTAGGTCAGTTCCGGTCCTAAGCCGGTGGCATCCTCGATCACATGTCGACGCCCTCCGCACGCCTGCTCCGGTTGCTGTCGCTGTTGCAGACGTACCGTCAGTGGTCCGGCGCGGAACTGGCGGCGCGGCTCGGGGTCACCGCGCGGACCGTGCGCCGGGACGTCGACCGACTCCGCGAGCTGGGCTACCCGGTGCACGCCACCCAGGGCACCGGCGGCTATCGGCTCGGTGCCGGCGCGGCGCTGCCACCGCTGCTGCTCGACGACGACGAGGCGGTGGCCGTGACGATCGGGCTGCGGACCGCCACCGCCAGTGCGGTCAGCGGCATCGGCGAGACCGCCCTGCGCGCCCTGCACAAGGTGGAGCAGGTGCTGCCGTCCCGGTTGCGGCACCGGGTCAGCGGGCTGCACCGCGCCACGGTACGCGCCGAGAGTCCCGGCCCGACGGTCTCCCCGGACGTGCTGGTGGCAGTCTCCGACGCGTGTCACCGTCGGGAGGGGCTGCGGTTCGACTACACCAGCCATCACGGCGACCGGTCGCGGCGCACCGTCGAGCCGCACGCGCTGGTGAGCTGGGGCCGGTACTGGTACCTCGTCGCCTGGGACGTCGACCGCGAGGACTGGCGCTCGTTCCGGGTCGACCGGCTACGTCCGCGTACGCCCACCGGGCCCCGGTTCGTCGCCCGTGAGCTGCCCGACCCGGACGCGAGCGCCTACCTGGCACGGGCGCTGTCGACCGGCCCGTACCCGGTCCGGACCACCGTCACGATGCACGCGCCCGCCGCCGTGGTGGCCGAGCGGGTCTGGCCGGGCATGGGTGCGGTGGAGGCGGTCGACGACCACCGCTGCCTGCTGCACCTCGGCGCGGCGACGGCCGCAGACCTGGCCTGGATGATCGCGGTCCTCGGCGTCGACTTCACCGTGCCCGGCCCGCCCGAGCTGGTGACGGCGCTGCGCGACCTGGGCGAGCGCTGCCACCGGGGCGTCTCGGGCGGGGACGGCGAGAGTGGCGGGAACTGCGACGGCCCGGCGGCCGACTAGAGGGCAGAGCGGCGGGCGACCGGGCGACGGCAGCAACAGCGACCCGAAGGGCACGGGCGCGTCCGCGGAAAGACCTTCTAGTCCGATCGGAAAAGTCATGTCTCTGACCGAAGTCTCCGGTGCCTCCACACCGGACTCCACGCCCGGCCCGGAACGGCCCGCCGCCGAACCGTCGCCCGCCCGCGCACCACGCCGCCCCTCGCCGCTGGCCGCACTCCTGGTCCGCCTGCACTTCTATGCGGGCGTCCTGGTCGCGCCCTTCCTGGTCGTCGCCGCCCTGACCGGCCTGGCGTACACCGTCACCCCGCAACTGGACCGGATCCTCTACGCCGACGAGCTGACCGTCGCCTCCGTCGGTGAGCCGAGGCCGCTGGCCGAGCAGATCACCGCCGCGCGGGCGTTCCATCCCGAGGGCAGCCTGTTCGGCGTCTCCCCCGGCACCGGCGAGCACACCACCCGGGTGGTGTTCGCGCTGCCCGAGCTGGGCGACAAGCAGCACACCGTCTACGTCGACCCGTACACCGCCGAGGTACGCGGACAGTTGACCACCTGGTTCGGCTCCACGCCCGCCACCACCTGGCTGGACGACCTGCACCGCCACCTGCACCTCGGTGACCTGGGACGGCACTACTCCGAGATCGCCGCGAGCTGGCTGTGGGTGCTGGCGCTGGGCGGGATCGCCCTGTGGTGGCGTCGGCGCGGCGGACGCGCTCGGGTGAGGCACCTGCTGGTGCCGGACGTCTCCGCCGGCAAGGGGGTCCGGCGTACCCGGAGCTGGCACGCCACCACCGGCGTCTGGCTCGCGGTGGGTCTGCTCGTGCTCTCCGCCACCGGGCTGACCTGGTCCCGGTTCGCCGGGGGGAACTTCGCCGCCGGCCTGGACGCCATGGACGCCGGCCGGCCCGCGCTGTCGACCGGCCTGTCCGGTGTACCGGCCGACTCCGGCGGCGCACACGACCACGGCGGGGCACCCGTGGGGGCCGCCGACCCGGCCGCCTTCGACCGGGTGGAGGCCGCCGCCCGCACCGCCGGTCTGGACGGGCCGATCGAGATCACCCCGGGCGAGCCGGGCAGCGCGTGGGCGGTCGCCCAGACCGACAACACCTGGCCGGTGGGCCGGGACCAGGTGGCCGTCGACCCGGCCGACGGCACGGTGACCGCCCGCCTGGACTTCGCCGACTGGCCGTTGCTGGCCCAGGTGAGCGCGCTCGGCGTACAGGCGCACATGGGTCTGCTCTTCGGGGTGGTCAACCAGGTCCTGCTCGCCGCGCTCGCCGTCGGCCTGCTCTGCGTCATCGTCTGGGGCTACCGGATGTGGTGGCAGCGCCGCCCCACCCGCACCGACCGACGGGCGTATGCCGGGGCGCCACCCGCCCGTGGCGGTCTACGCGGGCTGCCGCCGTGGGTGCTGCTGGTCGGCGTACCGGTGACGGTCGCGCTGGGCTGGGCGCTGCCGTGGTTCGGCGTCCCGCTGCTCGGCTTCCTGGTCGTCGACGCCGCCCTGGGGCTGGCCGCCCGGCGGCGCGGCCGGACCGCGACGCCCGCCACCCGGTGAGGCGTGCCGTCCCGGCCGGGTGTCGTGATCCGGCCGGGACGGCGCCGTCGGCTCTCTGCCGGGCCCACGTGGTGGACCCCCACGGAAATCGATGCGTCCCGACCATGGCGCGTGGCGCGGTTACGGGGTAGAAACATCTCGACCCCGATTTCTTCACACCGTGATACAAGTCCGCCCCAGTGAGAGAGCGCTCTCACGCAACGGGGTCCACCGCGTCGTCGGGCCGGAGATCACGCCGTCCCGACGGGAAGGACGAACGCATGCCGACTCGACCACACCGCCGGCGGCTCGGTAGCGCGCTGGCCTTCGGCCTCGTGCTGACCACCGCCGCCGTCTCCACCACCACCCCGGCCGGCGCGGGACCGCCCCGCCCGGTCACCCCGAACTTCGGGCCGAACGTCACGATCTTCGACCCGAGCATGCCGGTCAGCCGGATCCAGGCCACCCTCGACGCGGCCCACGCCGCGCAGGTCGACAACGAGATGGGCACCACCCGGCACGCGTACCTGTTCCGGCCGGGCAGCTACGGCACGGCCGCGCAGCCGCTCCAGATCAAGGTCGGCTACTACACCGAGATCTCCGGGCTCGGCGCCTCCCCCACCGACGTGGTCATCAACGGCAAGATCGAGGCGTACAACCGGTGCCTGACCGAGGGGGGCACCGGCAACTGCATCGCGCTGGTCAACTTCTGGCGCACGCTGTCCAACCTGTCGCTGCGCGTCAACGCCACCGGTCAGGACGACTGCCGTGCCTCGGCCAACTTCTGGGCGGTCTCCCAGGCGGTGTCGATGCGCCGACTGGACATCAGCGGCGGCGGGCTGTCGCTGATGGACTACTGCACCAACGGGCCGCAGTACGCCAGCGGCGGCTTCATCGCCGACTCCCGGCTGCCGGCCACCACCAACGGCTCCCAGCAGCAGTGGCTGACCCGCAACAGCGAGGTCGAGAGCTGGTCCAACGGGGTGTGGAACCAGGTCTTCGCCGGAGTGGTGGGCGCCCCCGACGACGCCGGGTTCCCCGACCCGCCGTACACCACCCTGGACACCACACCGGTCAGCCGGGAGAAGCCGTACCTGTTCGTCGACGCCAAGGGCAAGTACCAGGTCCGGGTGCCCGCCGCCCGCCGGGACACCCGGGGTGTCACCTGGGCGAACGGGCTGACGCCGGGACGCACCATCCCGATCGGTGACTTCTTCGTCGCCAAGCCGTCCGACTCGGTGCAGACGATCAACTCGCAGCTCGCCCGAGGCAGGCACCTGCTGCTCACCCCGGGCGTGTACGACGTGGCCCGCAGCATCGAGGTACGCCGGCCCGACACCGTCGTGCTCGGCATCGGACACGCCACGCTCACCGCCGTCAAGGGAGCCGTACCGCTCGACGTCGCCGGGGTGCCCGGCGTGGTGGTCGCCGGAGTCACCATCGACGCCGGCCTCACCGAGTCGCCGGTGCTGCTGCGGGTCGGCCGCAAGCACGGCCGCGACCACAGCACGCCGAAGAACCCGACGACGCTCTCCGACGTGTACTTCCGGATCGGCGGACCGCACATCGGCAAGACCGACACCGCGCTGGAGGTCAACAGCGACCATGTCCTGATCGACCACACCTGGGTGTGGCGCGGCGACCACGGTGTGGAGGGCTTCACCGAGGGGGTCAACGGCGACACCGACCGCTGGCGGACCAACACCGGACGGTACGGCGCGGTCATCAACGGCGACCACGTCACCGCCACCGGCCTGTTCGTGGAGCACTTCCAGCGGTACAACACCGTCTGGAACGGCGAGCACGGCACCACGGTCCTCTACCAGAACGAGCTGCCGTACGACCCGCCCACGCAGGCGGACTGGATGAACGGCACGGTCAACGGGTGGGCCGGTTACAAGGTCGCCGACCGGGTGCGGCACCACACCCTGTACGGCGGCGGCGTGTACGTGTTCAACCAGAACAACCCGTCGATCCGTACCGAGAACGGATTCGAGGTGCCGGTGCGGCCCGGTGTCCGGCTGCACCACATCATGACGGTGAACCTGAGCGCCGGCACCATCGACCACGTGGTCAACGGGGTGGGCGAGGCCGCCGACATGGACCGGGTCGGCGCACCCGTCTACCTGCGCCAGTACCCGTAGGAGTGAAAGGAGGGGTCCCCTGCTAACGCCTGGTGCATAGCAGGGGACCCCTCCTTACGTCACGACCGGGCTGCGGCGTTCCAGGAGGACGACGTCGCGCCAGCGGCCGTGGTGCCGGCCCACCCGTTCCCGGGTGCCGACGACGCGGAAGCCGGCCCGCCGGTGCAGCGCCAGACTGGCGACGTTCTCCGGGAAGACGCCGGACTGGATGGTCCAGACACCGGCCGCCTCGGTCGAGGCGATCAACCCGTCCAGCAGCAGCCCGGCCACGCCACGACCCTGGGCTGCCGGATCCACGTAGACGGAGTGCTCCACCACCCCGGCGTACACCGCCCGGGTCGAGGTCGGCGACACCGCGATCCAGCCGAGCAGCACGCCGTCGGCGTCCACCGCGACCAGCCGGTGTGCCGGCAGCCGACCGGCGTCGAAGGCGGCCCAGGTCGGCGCGACGGTCTCGAAACTGGCCTGCCCGCCGTCCAACCCGGCCTGATAGATCGCCAACACCCGCTCGGCGTCCCCACCCCGCATCGGTCGAAGCCTGACGTCGGCCATGAGACTCCCATCCCCGTCATGCACAACGAGCCGGCACCCACGCCCGCCCCGATCATCGTGGCAGTGTGGCTGTCCGACACGCCGACCCGGCAACAGCCACACCGCCACGCTGACGCCGGATCACCCGCGCACCGCCACGATCACCCGCGCACCGCCACGACGGTGTCAGCGGTCGGCCAGGAAGCTCTCCACCGCCTCCGCCGCGTGCCGCACCCCGCCGTTCGCCCGCACCTCGGACCGGAGCGTGTCCAGCCGTCGCCGCAGCTCCGGGTCGTCGGCGACCGCGTCGACGGCCGTCCGCAGGGTCTGCGCGGTGACCTCGTCCGCCGGCAGCAGCCGGCCGACCCCGGCCGCCACCAGCCGGTCGGCGTTGGCGAACTGGTCCACCGCCTGTGGGATCGCCACCGTGGGTACGCCGCACCAGAGCGCCTCGGTGCAGCCGCCCATCCCGGCGTGGGTGACGAACGCCGAGGCGTGCCCCAGCACCATCACCTGCGGCACCCGGCGGTGCACCTCGACGTTGGCCGGCAGTGGACCCAGCTCGGCCGGGTCCACCTTGTCGCCGACCGCGAGCACCACGTGCCAGCGGGAGTCGGCGAACCCGCTCAGGCACGCGCGGTAGACAGGCATCTGGTCGTTGTACGCGGTGCCGAAGGAGACCAGCAGCACCGGCAGTCCGTCGGCCGGTGGCGTCCAGCCCGGTTCGTCGAGCCGGGCGGGGTCGAGGCACGGGCCGACGAACCGCACGCGCTGGCGCGACACCCGGTCGGCGTGCGGCTGCATCGCCTCGGGGATCAGGGCGAGGACGTGCGGCGGACGGCTCAGGAAGGCGTGCCCGTCCTGGTGGACGCCGTTCTCGGCGAGCCACCGGTCCAGCGTGGCGTAGTAGTCGCGCCCGGACTCCGAGGCACGCAGGGCGGTGAAGAACTCCGCCATGTCCTCGTCGTAGCCGTCCCAGGCGACCATCGCGGGCGACAGTTGCACGGCCGGTACGCCGTACCTGGTGCCGAGCAGCGGTCCCGCCAGCCCGCCGATGTCGTACAGCACGAGGTCCGGCCGGTCCTCGTCGTAGCGGGCGGTCAGCCGGGGCAGCACCGCCACGGCCTCGTCGAGGAAGATCCGCATCGCCGCACCCGGGTCCTCCGGCCAGGCCGTGTCGCCCAGCGGCAGGATCGTCGGGTGGGCGAGCGGCTCCGCGCCGGT
Source organism: Micromonospora sp. NPDC047793 (assembly GCF_040642635.1). Taxonomy (NCBI): domain Bacteria; kingdom Bacillati; phylum Actinomycetota; class Actinomycetes; order Micromonosporales; family Micromonosporaceae; genus Micromonospora; species Micromonospora sp. NPDC047793. Next base: position 270,013 of record NZ_JBEYSG010000006.1, read on the forward strand.
CGACGCGACCAGGTCGGTCAACGGTGCGCCGATCGCGTACGTGACGCGGTGGCCCCGGTCCACGAGTTCGCGGATCAGGGCCAGCGAGGGATAGACGTGACTCGGCGCGGTGCTGCCGATCATGGCGATGTGGCGAGCGGACATGACGACGATTCTGACGACTACCCGGCCAGATGCCCGCCGATTTTCGTGTACCCCCGCAGCAGGTCGCGGGCGATGATCAGCCGCTGCATCTCGTCGGTGCCCTCGAAGATGCGATAGAGCCGCACCTGCCGGTACCAGCGTTCGATCGGCAGCTCCCGGGTGTAGCCCATGCCGCCGTGGATCTGGAGCACCCGGTCCACCACCCGGTTGACCATGCCGGCGCCGTAGAGCTTCGCCATCGAGGAGGCGTGTCGCGGGTCCAGGCCCGCGTCGACCGTCCAGGCGGCACGCAGGATCAGCCACCGGGCCGCCTCCAGCTCGGTCTCCGAGTCGGCGATCATCCACTGGATGGCCTGGTTGGTGCCGATCTTCTTGCCGAAGGTCTCGCGCGTGTTGGCGTGCTCGATCGCCATCCGCAGCGCCCGTTCGGCGATACCGACGGCGTGCGAGGGGATGGTGTACCGCCCCTTGCCGATCCACTCCATGCCGAGGGCGAAGCCCTGGCCGATCTCGCCGAGGATGTTGCGGTGCGGCACGCGTACGTCGTCGAAGACCAGCGACGCCGGCCCGCCCTCGCCCATCGTCGGGATGAACTCCGACCGCCAGCCCATCGCCCGGTCCACCAGGAACGCGGTCGCCCCGCCGTTGCGGGCGCCCCGCTCGGGATCGGTGACGGCGATGACGATGGCGAAGTCGGCCTCGTTGCCGCCGGTGATGAAGGTCTTCTCGCCGTTGAGGATCCAGTCGTCACCGTCGCGGCGGGCGCTGAACCGGATGTTGGCCGCGTCCGAGCCGGCGCCCGGTTCGGTGATGGCGAAGCAGGAGAGCCGCTCCCCCTCGATGGTGGGCAGCAGGAACTCCTTCTGCTGCTCGTCGGTGGCGTGGAAGAGGATGTTGTCGGCCTCGCCGCCGAACCGGAACGGCACGAACGTACGGCCGATCTCGGTCCAGATCAGCGACTGGACGACGGCGGGCAGTTCCATGCCGCCGTACCGCTGCGGGGTGGCCAGGCCCCAGAAGCCGAAGGCACGCGCCTTGAGCTGCAACTCGCGCAGCTCGGCGCGTTCCAGGCCGGGCTGGTGGGCCCGTTCCCGGCGCAGCAGCTCCTGTTCCAGCGGCATGACCTCGCGGGCGATGAAGTCGCGGGCGGTGTCGCGGATGGCCCGTTCCTCGTCGGACAGTCCGAAGTCCATGTGCTCACCCGTCCTTTCGGTTGGGCTGGTGACGTCTCTGCGTTTAAACTAGCGCTGCAAGTTTTCGGCTGTCCAGACCTGCGGTGTGGCAGAGTTCCGCCACAGAGCACCCACCCGAGGAGGAAGCCCATGCCCCGGCCACGACAGGCGCTGCTCAGCCGGGAGCGGATCGTCGAGGCCGCCGTGGCGCTGATCGACGCCGACGGGCTGGCCGGGTTCTCCACCCGCCGGCTCGCCGCCGAACTCGGCGTCCGGGGACCGTCGCTCTACAACCACTTCGCCACGAAGGACGCGATCCTCGACGCGGTGGCGGACAGCATCACCGGCCGGGTGGACGTGTCGTACTTCGGCGCGGTCGACTGGCGGGTGGCGCTGCGCCGGTGGGGACACACCTATCGGGCGGCCCTGGCCGCCCACCCGAACATCGTGCCGCACCTGGCGCAGGGTCCCGGGCGGCGACCGGCGGCGCTGGCGATGGCCGACGCCGTCTACGGCGGGCTCGTCACGGCGGGCTGGCCACCGGCGCGGGCCACCCACATCGGCGCGCTGATGCGCTACTTCGTGACCGGCTCGGCGCTCGGCTCGTTCGCCCGGGGCTTCGTCGAGGACCCGAGCGTCTACGCCGACCAGTACCCGCACCTGAGCCAGGCGCACCGGCTCGCCGAGCACCAGCAACAGGTCGACGAGGGCGCCTTCACGCTCGGCCTGGACGCCCTGATCGAGGGCTTGTCCCACAGCTACGAACGCGCCGTCGGCCCGCTGCCACCCCTCCCGTCGACCGACGAGGCGTACTAGGGTCAAAACTTCCACTGCTAGGCGAGGTGAGGGCCGCATGGATCTCGCACGGACGGACTTCTACCTGGACGGGCGCTGGGTGCCCCCGAGCGGCGCGGAGTCGTTGGAGGTGCACGACCCGACGACCGAGGAGGTCGTCGCGACCGTCCCGGCCGGCACCGCCGAGGACGTGGACCGGGCGGTGGCCGCCGCCCGTGCGGCGTTCGGGAGCTGGTCCGCGACCGACCCGGCGGACCGGGCCGCCCACCTCGACCGACTGCACGCCGAGCTGACCGCGCGCGCCTACGACATCGCCCGCACCGTCGTGCGGGAGCTCGGCACTCCGCTCAAGGTCGCCACCCGGGTGCAGACCGGCCTGCCGCTGACCGTGCTGCGCAGCTACGTCGACCTGGCCGCCCGGCCGCCGGCACCGGAGACGGTCGGCAACTCACTGGTGGTCCGCGAGCCGGTGGGTGTGGTCGGCGCGATCACCCCGTGGAACTACCCGCTGCACCAGATCGTGGCCAAACTCGCGCCGGCGCTGGCCGTCGGGTGCACGGTGGTGCTGAAGCCGAGCGAGCTGACGCCGCTGACGGCGTACCTCCTCTTCGACGCCGTGCACGCGGCGGGCCTGCCGCCGGGCGTGGTCAACCTGGTCACCGGCACCGGTCCGGTGGTGGGCGAGGCCATCGCCGCCCACCCCGACGTGGACCTGGTCTCCTTCACCGGCTCCACCGCCACCGGTCGACGCGTCGCGCACCTCGCCGCCGACCGGATCGCCCGGGTCGCGCTGGAACTCGGCGGCAAGTCGGCCAACGTGATCCTGGACGACGCCGACCTGACCACCGCGGTCAAGGTCGGTGTCGGCAACGCCTTCCTCAACTCGGGGCAGACCTGCACCGCGTGGACGCGGATGCTGGTGCAGCGGGCCCGTTACGACGAGGCCCTCGACCTGGTGGCCAAGGCCGCCGAGGGCTACCAGGTCGGCGACCCCCTCGAACCGGCCACCCGGCTCGGTCCGCTGGTCTCGGCGCAGCAGCGGGACCGGGTCTGCGCGCACGTCGCCCGGGGCCTGGCCGACGGCGGCCGGCTGGTCGTCGGTGGGCCCGACGCCCCGGTGCCGGACCGGGGCTTCTTCGTCGCCCCGACGGTGATCGCCGACGTCGACCCAGACAGCGCCCTCGCGCAGGAGGAGGTCTTCGGGCCGGTGCTGGCGGTGATCCCGGTCGACGACGACGACCACGCCGTGGCGGTCGCCAACAACTCCCGCTACGGTCTGGCCGGCGCGGTCTGGTCCGCCGACGAGGAACGGGCGCTGCGGGTGGCCCGGCGGCTGCGGACCGGTGCCGTCGACATCAACGGGGCGCCGTTCAACCCGATGGCCCCGTTCGGCGGCTACAAGCAGTCCGGTCTCGGGCGCGAGCTGGGCAGCCACGGGCTGGCGGAGTTCTGCGAGATCAAGGCGATCCAGCGGTGAGAGGTCTGGTGGCCAGGGCCGCCGACGCACCGCTGCGGGTGGAGCCGGTCGAGCTGCCGGAGACCGGCCCCGGCCAGGTACGCGTCCGCATCCGGGCCTCCGGTGTGTGCCACTCCGACCTGTCCATGGCGGACGGCACCCTGACCGCGCCGTACCCGCTGCTGCTCGGACACGAGGCGGCCGGCGTGGTGGCGGAGGTCGGTGACGGCGTGGACCGGGTGGCCCCCGGCGACCACGTGGTGCTCAACTGGGCGCCGGCCTGCCGGTCCTGCTGGTTCTGCCGGCGCGACGAGCCCTGGCTGTGCCGGCGCAACGGGGCACCGGCCGTGGCGCGCGGACACACCGTGGACGGCCGGCCGCTGCACGTCACGCTCGGGCTGGGCGCGCTCGCCGAGCAGGTGCTGGTGCCGCAGGAGGCCGCCGTGGCAGTGCCGTCCGCGCTGCCGTTCCCGGCCGCCGCGCTGCTCGGCTGTGCGGTGCTCACCGGGGTCGGCGCGGTGCGGCGTACCGCGCGGGTGGCGGCCGGCGACTCGGTCGCGGTGGTCGGTCTCGGCGGGGTCGGCCTGTCGGCGGTGGCCGCCGCGCGTGCGGCCGGTGCGGCTGTGGTGATCGGGGTGGACGTCGCCCCCGGCAAGGCCGAGTTGGCCGCCGCCGCGGGCGCCACCGACTTCCTGCTCGCGGACGACTCGCTGGTCCGCGCGGTCCGGGGACTGACCGGCGGCCGGGGCGTCGACCACGCGGTGGAGTGCGTCGGGCGGTCCGCCACGATCCGCAGCGCCTGGCAGAGCACCCGCCGGGGTGGCCAGGTCGTCGTGGTGGGGATGGGCGGCAAGGACGACATCGTCGGCCTGAGCGCGTTGGACATCTTCCACTCCGCGCGGACGCTGCGTTCCTCGGTCTACGGCTCCTCGGACCCCGACCGGGACGTGCCCGAGCTGGCGCGGGCGGTGCTCGACGGCACGCTCGACCTGAGCTACCTGGTCACCGACCGGGCCACCCTCGACGAGGCGCCGGCGGCGTTCGCCCGGATGGCGCGGGGCGAGGGCGCCCGGACGGTGGTCGAGTTCGACTGAGCGCCTGCGGGCCGGTGGACGACGACGGTCCGTGATGACATCCCTCGAAGGAGTGCCACCACGGACCGGTCGGGTGCGTCGGGTCAGCCGGCCTGGGCCGGGCTGCTCTGCGCGGTGTTGTAGAGGCTGTCACCCTGGTAGCGGGCGGTCACCGGCTCGGTCAGCGGGCCGCTGACGTTGCCCTTGAACTCGGCGACGCCGTTGCGCACGGTCGCCGAACCGAGGCGCTTGTCGCCGGCGTAGAAGTCGACCTTGCCGGAGGGCTTGCGGTCGCTGGTGGTCACCGAGGCCACCTCGGCGGTGGCGATGACGCGGTACCGGTGCGAGTTGCCGGCCCGGATCGACTCGACGTCCAGGTCGACGGTGGTGCTCCGGAACGCGACGGTCCGCAGGTAGTCGTTGAGCATCTGCCGCCACACGTCCCAGACGTGCACACCGTCGATGTTGAACTCGGTCACCTCGACACCGGCCGCACGCCAGTTCTCGGTGCGGGCGACCGAGTCGGGCGCGATGTTGATCAGCCAGTCCTGCAGGCCGGTGCCGACGTGGATGCCGCCGGACACGGCCTTCATCCGCGCCACCTGCTCCGCGGAGGGGTTCACCGCACCGCCGGCCGCACCCCACGCGCCGTGGTAGCCGACCAGGTCGGTGTTGTCGTACAGCAGCGTGATGGCACGGGCACCACCGGCGGAGAGACCCCCGAAGGCGCGGTCCTGGGCCTGGGTGGAGACGTGGTAGTTCTTCTCCACGAACGGGATGACGTTGTTCCGCAGCTCGTCGACGTAGCCCTGGTTGCCGTCGGGCAGGCCGTTGAAGTCGGTCGAGACGATCACCATCGGCAGCGCCTTACGGTCCCGGATCGCGTTCTCCAGGATCTCGTGGGCCACGCCCTCCATGGTCCAGTCGGTGGCGTTGCCGCCGCCGCCGTGGCTGAGGTAGAGCGTCGGGTACGGGGTGGCGCGCGTAGCGTCGTAGCCGTGCGGCAGGTAGACGACCACGTCGTGCTTGCCCGCCGGGTCGGTGGACAGCGGCGAGTCGTACCAGCGCTGCTCCAGCTTGCCCGCCTTCTTGCGGTCGACCGGCGCCTGGTAGCTGTTGTCGTAGGTGGGGAAGCGCTTGCTGTTCGGCACGTAGACCCGGCTGAGCAGCGCACCCGGCGCGGTCGCGTGCGGCGTGACCTCCAGCGGGTTGGCCGGGTCCGGGTGCAGGGTGCAGCCGCTGGCCGTCGGGCTGTCACAGTCGTGGGTGAACGCGTACCGGAAGGTGCCGGAGGGCAGCGGCGTGGTGAACGTCCACACCCCGTCGCGTCCCTGCTGCATCGGCAGCGGACGCCATGGGTCGGCGAGGATGTCGCCGGGCTGCCACTGCGCGCCGGTGCGGGCGTCACCGCAGCCCACGCAGGTCACGCTCGCGGGCTGGGAGAACCACCACTCGCCGTAGATCTGGACCGACTGCACACCGGCGGGGGCCCGGTAGCGGAAGGTGACCGAGTGACCGGTGGGTGCCTGGTTGGTCTGCACGACCTTCGGTCCGAGGGCGGCGGCCGGGGCAGCGGACGCTGCGGGAGCCGCGAGGGCTCCGGAGGCGACCGTCAGGCCGGCGACGGCCGAGACGGCCAACGCGCGGCGGAGCCGGCGGGTCGGCGCGGGGTGAGGATGAGCAACGGGCATGTGTGCGTTTCCCTTCATCGGCTGGTCGACCGGTTCGTCCCGGGGATGCCGTACGGGCGACCAGTGGTGGCGTGTCGACGAGTCGGTTCTCCCCTGGTGTTCGTGGCCGGTCCGTGACGGTCCGGAGTGGACCGACGGGGACCGGACGGCGGCCAGGGCGCTCCGATCCCGGTGCGGTGCGGGGTCGCACCGGGCCCGTCGTGCGGCGCCAACTGCTGATTAACGTGATCGTCACACAAAGGTGATATCTTTGTAAACACATTGGTGACACCTTTCGCCGCCATTCCGCGCCGCACCGGACGGCCAGCGGTGCCCGGCGCGCTAGTCTCTCCGGAAGCGAGTGATCGGGGATCCTTGATGGGTGAGGCGACACGCGACGCGGCGCGGCCCGCAGCGCCCGTGCTGCACGACGCCGTGCTCGACGCGCTCGGGCTGGAGATCACCAGCGGTCGGCACGTCGCCGGAGAGGCGCTCACCCTGGAGCAGTTGCAGAACCGCTTCGGCGTCTCGCGCACCGTGATGCGGGAGGCGATGCGGATCCTGGAGTCGTTGCACCTGGTGGCCTCGCGCCGCCGGGTCGGCCTGGTGGTCCAGCCGATGCACCGGTGGCGGGTGCTCGATCCACGCGTGATCCGCTGGCGGCTCGAAGGTCCCGGCCGCGCCGCGCAGCTACGGACGCTCACCGAGCTGCGGGTGGCGGTCGAACCACTCGCCGCCGCCGGGGCCGCCCGGCACGCCACCGCCGAGGAGCGACAGCGACTCCGCGCGCTGGCCGCCCAGATGCGTCAGCTCGGCGAGGCCGGGGAGCTCGACGCGTTCCTCGCCGCCGACGTCGAGTTCCACGCACTGCTGCTCCATGCCTGCCTCAACGAGATGTTCACCGCGCTGACCGGGGTGATCGCCGAGGTGCTCGCCGGCCGGACCGAGCACGGGCTGATGCCCAAGTGCCCGCGACCGGTCGCCCTGGACCTGCACGAGCAGGTCGCCAACACGGTCGCCGCCGAGGACGCCCGGGGCGCCGAGACCGCCATGCGGGCACTCGTCGAGGAGGTACGCGACGCGATCGGCACCGCCGACGCGGACCGCCCCGACTTTCACTGAGTGAGAACGCGGCTCCCGGCCGAGGGGGTGGGCCCGGGACCATCCGACTGACCGTCGTACGTCGACAGGAGGCCCGGATGACGTTCGCACGTGACCAGTGGTACGTGGCCGCGTTCAGCAACGAGGTCGGGCGGGACCTGCTCGCCCGTACCGTGCTGGGCGAGCCGCTCGTGTTCTACCGCACCGAGTCCGGCGCGGCGGTGGCGCTCGCCGACCGGTGTGTGCACCGGCGGTACCCGCTGTCGGAGAGCCGCCTCGACGGGGACACCGTGGTCTGCGGATACCACGGCTTCACCTACGATCCGAGCGGCGCCTGCGTCTTCGTACCCGGGCAGCAGCGCATCCCCCGGACGGCGCGGGTGGCCGCGTACCCGGTGGTGGAGCAGGACACCCTGGTCTGGGTCTGGATCGGCGACCGGGACCGGGCCGACGCCTCCACCATCCCCCGGGCACCCTGGCTCGGGGACCCCCGCTACACGACGGTGCGTGGCATGGCGCCGCTGGACGCCCGGTACAGCCTGCTGGTGGACAACCTGATGGACCTGTCCCACGAGACGTACCTGCACGGCGGCTACATCGGTACGCCCGAGGTGGCGAACACGCCGATCACCACCGAGGTGGACGAGGACCGGGGCGTCGTCTACGTCAGCCGGCACATGGACGACGCGGAGTGCCCACCGTTCTATGCCCGCTCGACCGGCATCCAGGGCCGGATCACCCGCTGGCAGGACATCGAGTACCACCCGCCCTGCCTGTACGTGTTGCACAGCCGGATCGCCCCGCAGGGCGTCTACCCGCCGGCCGAGGGCGACGACGACCAGGCGTTCCACGCCGAGATCGTGTACGCCATCACCCCGTCGACCGCGCACACCACGTACGACTTCTGGGCGGTGGCGCGGGACTTCGCCGTCGACGACGAGTCGGTCAGCGAGTACCTGTACCAGAGCAACCACACCGTGGTCATGCAGGACGTCACCGCCCTGAACATCCTGGAGCGGGTGATCACAGGCGAGCCGGAGCGCTGCCAGGAACTGAGCATCAACATCGACACCGGCGGGCTGGCCGCCCGACGGCTGCTCGCCCGGATGGTCGAGTCGTCCACGGTGGAGGCGCCCCGGTGACCGCGCCGGCCGGCGGGCTCACCGGCGACCGGGTCTATCGGATCCACTGGCTGCCGGGCACCGACACGCTGCGCGGCATCTGCCACTGCGGTGCCGAGCGGATCGCCGAGGAGCCGGTGCAGTTGTGGGAGTGGCTGCTCGCCCATCCCCGGGACCACCGGCCACCGGCAGCACCCGCACCGGCACCGACGCAGCGGGTGGTGGTGCCGGCATGACCGCGACGGAGACGACGCTGGTGGTCGCCGGCCGGGAGGCGGTGGCCACCGGCGTGGTGGTGCTGACCCTGCGCCGCCCGGATGGTGGCGAGGTGCCGGGCTGGACCCCGGGCGCGCACGTCGACCTGGACCTGGGCCCCGGGCTGGTGCGCCAGTACTCGCTCTGCGGCGACCCGGCCGACCGCACCGCGCTCCAGGTGGCGGTGCACCTGGCGCCGCATGGGCGTGGCGGTTCCCGGCACGTGCACGAACGCCTGCCGCCCGGCGCGACGGTGCGGGTGGTCGGGCCGCGCAACGCCTTCCGGCTGGTCGAGGCCGACCGGTACCTCTTCGTCGCCGGGGGCATCGGCATCACGCCGATCCGGCCGATGGTCGCCGCCGCCGACGCCGCCGGTGCCGACTGGCGACTGGTGTACGGCGGACGCAGCCGCAGCTCCATGGCCTTCGCCGCCGATCTGCGGCAGGCGTACGGCGAGCGGGTGCGCCTCTGTCCGCAGGACGAGACGGGCCTGCTCGACCTGGACACGCTGATCGGTGACCCGGCCGACGCGGTCGTCTACTGCTGCGGGCCGGAGGGGCTGATCGACGCCGTGCAGCAGCGCTGCCGGACGTGGCCACCCGGTCGGCTGCACGTCGAGCGGTTCGCCCCGGCGGCCGGGGCCGGCACGGGCGAACACGCCGTGGAGGTCGACCTCGCGCTCTCCGGCCGGACGGTGCACGTACCGCCGGGCACCTCGATCCTGGCGGCGCTGGAGCAGGCCGGTACGCAGGTGCTCTCCTCCTGCCGCGAGGGCACCTGCGGCACCTGCGAGACCACCGTGCTCGACGGCACGCCGGAGCACCGCGACAGCCTGCTCACCGAGGCGGAACGGGCTGCCGGGGACACCATGCTGATCTGCGTGTCCCGGGCGCGTACCCGGCGGCTCGTGCTGGAGCTGTGACCGGTCGGCGGGGATGATGGCGGGGTGCAGGCACGGCCCGGACGCTCGGTCACCAGCAAGGTGCTGGCGCTGCTCGACGCGTTCAGCCCCGGCGAGCCGGCGCTGACCCTGAGCGAGCTGGCCCGGCGGGCCGAGCTGCCGCTGCCCACCGCGTACCGCCGGGTCGCCGAACTGGTGGCCTGGGGCGCGCTGGAACGCGGTGACGACGCGCGCTACCGGGTCGGCCTGCGCCTGTGGGAGGTCGGTTCGCTGGCGCCGCGCGGGCTGGGGCTGCGCGAGCTGGCGCTGCCGGTGCTGGAGGACCTGTACGAGGTGACCCACGAGAACGTCCAGCTCGCCGTCCGGCAGGACCTCGAACTCGTCTTCATCGAGCGGATCGCCGGACGGCACGCGGTGCCGGTGCTCACCCGGGTCGGCGGTCGCTTCGCGCTGCACGCCACCGGTGTGGGGCTGGTGCTGCTGGCGCACGCACCGGCGCAGGTGCAGGAGCGGGTCCTCGCCGCGCCGTTGGAGCGGTACACCGAGCTGACCGTCACCGATCCGGTGCGGTTGCGCCGCCAGCTCGCCGAGGTGCGCCGCGCCGGGTACGCGATCAGCGACCGGCAGGTCACCATGGACGCCCTCTCCGTCGCCGCGCCGATCGCCGGGCCGGACGGGGTGGTGGCGGCGATCTCGCTGGTGGTGGCGTACGACCGGGCCGATCCGCTGGCGCTGGCGCCGCTGGTGCAGGCGGCCGGTCGGGTGGTCTCCCGGTCGCTGGGTCGCCCGTCCGCGTCGACCCGGCCGGCGCCGTTACCCCGACGCCCCCGTGGGCAGTAGTTTGTCCGGATGCGTGTTGTCCCCTGTGCGGCCCGTCGGACCGGCCCGACCGGGTCACCCGGCGCACCGTGTTGACCGAGGGCCGGGTGTGGCAGCCGGAGCCGGCCACGCCGTCGGATCGGGCGGCGGTGGGTCGGGCCCGCGCGCAGCGGCTGCTGGTGACGCTCCTCGGTGACCACTGGCACGCCGGCCGGTCCCCGCTGCCCTCCGGTGGGCTGGTCGCGGTGCTGGCCGAGTTCGGCATCGCCCCGGCCAACGCCCGGGCGACGCTGGCCCGCCTGACCCAGCGCGGCATGCTGGAACGCACCAAGGAGGGCCGGCGGACCAGCTACCGGCTGACCGAGTCGGCGTCGCAGACCCTGCGCCGGGGTGCCCGGCGCATCTTCGCCAGCAGCGACTCAGACGACTGGGACGGGGTCTGGACGCTGCTCGCCTTCACCCTGCCGCTCGACGACGCGCACCAGCGCCGGCTGCTGCGGGCCCGGCTGCGCTGGCTGACGTTCTGGCCGTTGTACGACGCGACCTGGGTGACCCCGCACGACCGGTTCGACGAGGTACACGAGCAGCTCGGCGAGCTGGGTGTCACCGACGCGGTGGTGTTGCGGTCGCGGGACTTCGAGCTGCTGCCGAGCACCCGCGCCCGGCTGGAGGCCGCCTGGCGCATCGACGTGCTCGCCGACGGGTACCAGCGGTTCCTGGAGCGCCACCGGACGGTGGCGCGGCGGGCCGACGCCGGTGCGGTGGGCCCGTCGGCGGCGCTGGTCGCGCGGACCGAGCTGGTCAACGACTGGCGGGCACTGGTGGGCGACGATCCGGACCTGCCGGCCCGGTTCCTGCCGGCGTCCTTTCCCCGGGCACAGGCGCGGGTGATGTTCCTGCGGACCGCGACGGCGCTGGCCGAGCCGGCGCAGCAGCGCTTCGAGGAACTGGTCCGGACTCCCGAGCGGGGCTGAGCAGAGGCGACTACGCCGCCGATCTTCGCCATCCATAGATACGATGCAGAATCGTTGACGCGCGATCAGATTTCGCATTATGTTCGCCACACGTGCCTGACCAGCAGGTCCAGCCGTCCGTCTCCGGCTGAAAGGGGTCCCGTCATGCCCACCGATCGACCTCAGGAGCGCACCAGACCACGATCATGGAAGGGAGCGCTGGCCGTGGCCGCCACGGCGGCGCTGCTCGCCGGCTCCACCGCACCGGCCCTCGCCGCGCCGCCACCCCACGCCGGTCCCGCCGAGCGTGCCTTCGAGGTGACCGTCCTGTCCGGACGGGCCGACACCGTCAGCGGCGGTGACGCGCTGGTGCGCGTCGCCGTGCCGCGCACCGTACCCCCACACCACGTGAAGGTCCGGCTCGACGGCCGGGACGTCACCGACCGGTTCCGGGCCACCGACGACAAGCGCACGCTGCTCGGTCTCGTGGACGGGCTGGCGCTGGGCGCCAACGAGCTCGAGGTCCGCGCGAACGGGCAGGGCCACGGCCGCCCCCGCGCCACGCTGACCCTGCGCAACCATCCGGCCGCCGGACCGGTCATCTCCGGCCCGCACATCCCGCTGTTCTGCACCGCGTCGGGCAACCCGTGGAACCTGGGCCCGGTGGACGCGGACTGCCACGTGGCGCAACCCCGGGTCACCTACCAGTACCGCACCACCGCCGGGAGCTTCGTCGCGCTGCCGGACGGCCCGCTCCCGGCCGACGTGGCCACCACCACGACCAGCGACGGCCGCACCGTGCCGTACGTGGTCCGGGTCGAGCGCGGCACCATCAACCGCGCGGTCTACGAGATCGCCCTGCTGCACCGGCCGGGCACCGCGCCGCCGGACCCGTGGACGACCACCGACGGATGGAACGACCGGCTGGTCTACACCTTCGGCGGCGCCTGCGGCATCGGGTACACCCAGGCCACCAGCACCGGCGGGGTGATGAACCACAGCCTGCTCAGCAGGGGTTACGCGGTGGCCAGCGCGACGTTCAACGTCTTCGCCAACAACTGCAACGACGTCACCTCCGCCGAGACCGCGATGATGGTCAAGGAACACTTCGTCGAGTCGTACGGCGTACCGCTGTTCACCATGGGCTGGGGCGGCTCGGCCGGCACCATGCAGCAGTTGCTGATCGCCAACGCGTACCCGGGGATCCTGGACGGGGTCATCGGCCAGATCGGCTACCCGGACGAGCGCTCGGTGACCCTCACCGGGCACGAGTGCCGGTTCATCTCCCAGGCGGCCCCGGCGGCCGGGCTCTCCACCGCCCAGCGGACCGCGGTGACCGGCTTCGCCAGCCCGAACACCTGCGGCGGCTACCAGAACTTCGACAGCGTCGACTGGCCCGCCAGCTGCCCGAGCCACGTTCCCGCCGGGCTGCGCTACCACCCGGTGACCAACCCGGACGGCATCCGCTGCGCGATGGCGGACTTCATCTCCAACGTGTACGGCGTCGACCCGACCACCGGCGCCGGGCGGCCGATCGTCCCGGACACCGTCGGCGTGCAGTACGGGCTGCGCACCCTGGACGCCGGGGTGATCAGCCCGGAGCAGTTCGTCCGGCTCAACGAGGGCATCGGTGGTCTGGACGTCGAGGGCACCCGCACCCCGCACCGCACCTCGGCGAACGTCGACGCGATCGAGGTGGCGTACGCGACCGGACGCGTCAACCAGTTCGACGGTGGTCTGCGGTGGACGCCGATCATCGAGACCCGTGGTTACACCGACCCGAGCGGTGACTTCCACGACCGCTTCCGCTCCTGGACCATGCGGGAGCGACTGCTCGCGGCCAACGGTCACGCGGACAACCACATCAGTGTCACAGGCGCGTCCGGGGCGCCCGCGTCGACGAGTCAGACGCAGGCACTGGTGGACATGGACGCCTGGTTGACCGCCCGGACGGCGTTGGCGGCGAGCCGACCCCATCTGGACGAGACGGCACTGACCCGGCTGTCCCGGCCGGCCGGGCTGGCGGACCACTGCGTCGCGGCGGACGGGGAGCGGATCGTGGAGACGTTGACCCTCGACCCGGCGGCCCGGTGCAACCAGCTCTTCCCGTTCCACCGCAACCCGCGCGTGGAGGCGGGCGGGCCGACCACTTCCGCCGTGCTCAAGTGCCGGCTTGCGCCGCTGGACCGGGCGGCGTACGGCGTCGACTTCACCGACGAGCAGTGGCAGCGGTTGCGGGCGGTCTTCCCGGACGGGGTCTGTGACTGGTCCCGGCCCGGCGTCGGTCAGGTCCCGTTGACCGGCACCTGGATCCGCTTCTGAGCGCACCGGTGTCGGGCGGTGTCATCCCCCGCCGCCCGGCACCGGCTCGCTCCGGCACCGCTCGGTCCGCCACCGGTTCAGTCCGGAAAGGCCAGCAGGCGCAGCAGTTGCGCCAGCCGGGCGTGGTCCTCGGGGGTGACCGCGGCCAGCAGGCCCAGCTCCACGGCGTGCGCGGAGGACTGGGCGCGGGCGAACAGCTCGCGCCCCTCGTCGGTGGCGACCAGGACGTTGGCGCGCCGGTCGGCGGGGTCGGTGCGGCGCTCGACCAGACCGCGTCTCTCCAGGTCGTCGATGAGCGCCACCACCTGGCTCGGGTCCAGCCGGAGGAACTCGGCCAGCTCCCGCTGGGTGGGCCGGGTGTCGTCGGCGGCCAGCGCGAGCACCGAGTACGAGCGGGCCTTCAGTCCGTGCTCGGCCAGGGCGGCGTTGGCCGCGGCGAGGGTGAGCGCGTTGGCGCGCACCAGCAGGAAGCTCAGATCCCGGCCGAGCACGCTGTCCCGCAGGCCGTCGGCCGGTCGGGCTCTCTCGGGAGGGGGCACGGCGACGATGATAGCAAGCCTTACCAATAATTGACTTTTTCAACGGTCCATGTTCCGATCGACCTCGACGCGAAGGAGTGCCCATGTCCCTGGACGGCAAAGTCGCAATCGTCACCGGAGCCGGACGCGGTCTCGGCCTCGCCTACGCACGGCAGTTGGCCGCGCAGGGCGCCGCGGTCGTGGTCAACGACGTGGACGAGCAGGCGACCGCCGACGCCGTCGCGGCGATCCGGGCGGCCGGCGGACGCGCCGTCGCCGTGGTCGCACCGGTCGGTCCGACCGAGACCGCACAGGCCCTGGTCGCCGCCGCCGTCGAGAGCTTCGGCCGACTGGACGTCCTGGTCACCAACGCCGGGGTGCTGCGCGACACGGTGCTCTGGAAGATGACCGACGAGGACTTCGACACCGTGATCGGGGTGCACCTGCGGGGCACCTTCACCACCGTGCGCGAGGCCGTGCGGCACATGCGCCAGGCCGGCGAGGGCGGGCGGATCATCTGCATCGGCTCCCCCACCGGCCAACGCGGCACCTTCGGCCAGACCAACTACGCCGCCGCCAAGGCGGGCATCGTCGGCATGGTCCGGACCTGGGCGTTGGAGCTCAAGCGAGCCGGCATCACGGTCAACGCCGTCGTCCCGGTCGCCGCGACCGCGATGACCGCCACGGTCCCCTACTTCGCCGCCGCGGTACGCGCCGAGGCCGCCGGGGAGCCGATGCCCGCCTTCTTCCGGCACGACCTCGGGTTCGGCACCTCCGACGACGTGGCCGGGCTGGTCGCCTTCCTCGGCTCCGACAGCGCCGCCGAGGTGACCGGCCAGGTGATCGGCGTGGGCGGCGACCGGATCCAGATCTGGACCCACCCGGAGGTCGCGCTGACCGCCCACCACGAGGGCGGTTGGTCCTACGACGCGCTGGTCGCCGCGTGGCCGACCGAGTTCGCCGCTGCGTCGCAGAGCGTCGGCGAGCGCTTCCCGGAGCTGCCCGAGGAGTTCCGCGACACCGCCTCCTGACCCGCCGGACGAAGGTTCCCGAGCATGTACCAGCCCGCGATCGACCTGGACGCCGTCACCGCGATCGACATGCACGTGCACATCGAGATCGACGACCACGGCCACGCCTCGCTGCCCGATCCGCTCGTCGCCGCCGCCTCGAAGTACTTCCGCACCGACGGCCCGCGTCCGGCGGTGGACGCGGTCGCGCAGTACTACCGCGAACGGAACATGGCCGCCGTGGTGTTCAGCGTCGACGCGCGGACGCAGCTGGCGCACCCGCCGCTGTCCAGCGCCGACATCGCCCGCGCCGCCGCCCAGCACGCCGACGTGCTCGTGCCGTTCGGCTCGGTCGACCCGCGCACCGGCGAGGCGGCCCTGGAACTCGCCGCCCGGCTGATCGAGGACGAGGGCGTACGCGGGTTCAAGTTCCACCCCACCGTGCAGGGTTTCGACCCGAGCCACGAGGAGTACGCGCCGCTGTGGGGACTGATCGAGCAGGCGGGACTGCCGGCGTTGTTCCACACCGGGCAGACCGGCATCGGCGCGGGACTGCCCGGCGGCTACGGCTTCCGGCTCGGGCTGTCCAACCCGATGCTGCTCGACCCGGTCGCCGCCGAGTTCCCGGACCTCCAGATCATCATGGCCCACCCGTCGGTGCCCTGGCAGGACGAGGCGCTGTCGGTGGCGACGCACAAGCCGAACACCTGGATCGACCTGTCCGGCTGGAGCCCGAAGTACTTCCCGGCCGAGCTGGTGCGCCACGCCAACTCGATCCTCAAGAACCGGGTGCTCTTCGGCACCGACTACCCGCTGCTCACCCCGGACCGCTGGCTGCGGGACGTGGCGAGCACCGACCTCAAGCCCGACGTGCTGCCCGGCATCCTGAAGGACAACGCCGCCCGGCTGCTGCGCCTGGCCGGATGACGACGGAAGGACCCCCGTGACCACCACCATCGCCTACGACCAGCTCGCCGGCCTCGGCGGCACCGACCTCGGGCAGACCGAGTACCGCACGGTCACCCAGGACCAGATCGACCTGTTCGCCGACGCGACCGACGACCACCAGTGGATCCACGTCGATCCGGAACGGGCCAAGGACGGCCCGTTCGGCGCGCCGATCGCCCACGGCTTCCTCACCCTCTCCCTCGCCGTGCCGTTCTGGACCGAGCTGCTCGACGTGACCGGCGTGTCCACGAAGGTGAACTACGGCCTGGACAAGGTGCGCTTCCCGGCACCGGTGCGGGTCGGGTCACGGGTCCGGATGCGGGCCGTCGTCGCCGAGGTCACCGAGGTGGCGGGCGGCTACCAGATCGCCGTCGACCAGACCATCGAGATCGACGGCGGCGGCAAGCCCGCAGTCGTCGCCCGGGGGATCTACCGCTTCTACGCCTGACCTGCCGGGACCACAGCCGCCCGGCCACCGCCCTCCACCACCAGGAGACTGCTGATGCACCACCAAGGGATCGGCGGCTGGCTGGCCAAGCGCCGACTCAAGTCACCGGAGAAGATCGCGCTCGTCCACGGCGAGCAGGCGACCATGACGTACCGGCAGCTCGCCGACGCCACGGACGGCGTCGCGGCGGCGTTGCGGCACCTCGGCGTCGGCAAGGGCGACACGGTCGCGTACCTGGGTGAGAACAGCCCCGAGTTCCTCCAGGTGATGTTCGGCGTCACCCGGCTGGGTGCCGCCTTCGTGCCGGTCAACACCCGGCTGGCGACCCCCGAGATCACCCACGTGCTCAGCGACAGCGGTGCGCGGGTGCTGATCCACGATCCCGAGTTCGCCGCCCGGGTGGCCTCGGTCGCGGCGGCGTCCCGCCCGGCGCACGTGGTGCCGACCGGCCCGGGGAGCGCCGAGACTCCGGGTCTGTCCCGGCTGGCCGCCACGGCACCCCGGGACGACACGCCGGTCCGGGTGACGATGCGGGACCCGGCCGCGATCGTCTACACCTCGGGCACGACCGGTCGCGCCAAGGGTGCCGTGCTGACCCACGGCAACCTGACCTGGACGGCGCTGAACTGCATCGTCGACTACGACGTGGTGTCGACCGACATCGCCCTGATGATCTCGCCGCTGTTCCACGTCGCCTCGCTCGGCATGGGCGCGCTGCCGGTCATCCTCAAGGGCGGCACCCTGGTGCTGGAGAAGGGTTTCGAGCCGGGACGCGCGCTCGCCCAGATCGCCCGGCACGGCGTCACCATGCTCAGCGGCGTGCCGACCACCTTCCAGCTCATGGCCGACCACCCGGACTGGGCCTCCACCGACCTGTCCACGCTGGGCAAGCTCACCTGCGGCGGCTCGGCCGTGCCCGTCCGGGTGCTGAACGCGTACGAGGAGCGGGGTCTGTCGTTCTCGCAGGGGTACGGCATGACCGAGGCGTCACCGGGGGCCACCTCGCTGCCGCCGACCATGACCCGCGCGAAGCAGGGCAGCGTGGGCCTGCCGCACTTCTTCACCGAGGTACGGGTCGCCGACGAGAACGGCGGCGCGGCTCCCGCCGGCAGCATCGGCGAGATCGAGATAGCCGGTCCGAACGTGTTCCGTGGCTACCACCGGATGCCCGAGGCGACGGCCGGGGCGTTCACCACGGACGGCTGGTTCCGCTCCGGCGACCTCGGCTACCTGGACGACGACGGCTACCTGCACGTCGCGGGCCGCCTCAAAGACATGATCATCTCGGGTGGGGAGAACATCTACCCGGCCGAGGTCGAGGTGCTGCTCGGCGAGATCGACGGGGTGACCGGCGTGGCGGTCATCGGCGTCCCGGACGAGCGCTGGGGCGAGGTGCCCTGGGCGATCATGACGATCCGCGAGGGCGCCGCCGTCGACGTCGACACCGTCCGCGACTTCCTGAACGGCAAGGTGGCCCGCTACAAGCTGCCCAAGAACGTGGTCATCGTGAACGAACTGCCGCGGACCGCGTCGGGGAAGGTGCGGAAGGCGGACCTGCGGAGCCGGTTCGGCGGGTGGTGGCAGCGCGAGTGGTGACCAGCGCGGCGAACTCGGCGGCCGAGGCGTCGGCCAGCCGCTCGTGCATCCGCCGATAGACCTGCGTCGACCGGGCCGCCGGCCACTGCGCGTCCATGAACTCGCGCGGAAGTCGCGGGTCGGCGCGCAGCAACGCGAGCCAGTCCGCCACCAGCATCGTGCGGACGGTCAGCGCGCTGGGCGCCTGCGTCGCCGCGTCCGGGTCGTCCCACACCTCGATGAAGGCCAGGTGTTCGCGCCGGATCGCCTCGATGTCCCAGGCCGCCCGGACGCTCTCGGCGATCGGGAACCCGGCCAGTTCGCGGGCGTGGAAGGCGATCACCGTGTTCGGCGGCAGGTCCTGGCACAACGGCTCGAGCGATCCGGCGAGGTCGACCTCGCCGGGTGCCAGCCACAGCCCGTCGCGCAGCGGCGCGAAGCCCTCCCAGGTCAGCGTGGAGCGCAGCCGGTGACGCAGGGTCCGCTGCCCCTCCGGGATGGTGAACGTGACGAGGGTCCAGCCGGTGCCCTGCGGGTCGAACGGGCGCGGGCCACGGACCCGCTCGGTCGCCTCGCGCAGCACCGCCACGCCGTGCTCGGTCAACGAGAACTGGATCTCCCGGCCGCTCTTGCTGCGGGCGAGGATGCCGGTCTGCACGAGTCGGTCGAGGGTGGCCCGCGTAGCCGGGGCGGCCACGCCGGCCCCCTCCAGCACCCCGATCAGGACACTGGCGCGCACCGGCCCCGGCTCGTCGTCGACGACGTGTTCACCGAAGAACGCGAGCAGCAGTTGCTTCGGCTGACGACTGCGCACAGTCCTCCCTCTCGGACGGCTCCGACCCGGCGACGGTCACGGGGCGACGGTCTGGGCGCCCTTGGCGCGCCGGATCTGGTCGTAGACGTGGGTCCGCAGCTCCGTGAAGCGGGGTAGCGCGCGAGTCGTGATCTGGTCACGCTCCGGCGGCAGGTCGATGGCGAGATCCTCCTGCACCCAGGTCGGCGACTTGGACAATACTAGAACCCGTTCGCCCAGGTAGACCGACTCGTCGATGTCGTGCGTGACGAAGACGATCGATATCTTGCGGGTCGCGTGCAACTCGCGCACCAGGTCTTCCAGGTCCGCGCGCGTCTGGGCGTCGACCGCGGCGAACGGCTCGTCCATGATCAACACCTCCGGCTCGTACGCGACCGCGCGGGCGATCGCCACCCGCTGCTGCATCCCGCCGGAGAGCTGCCAGGGGTGGCTGCGGGCGGCGTGCCCGAGGCCCACCGCCTCGATGGCGTCGGTGACGAGCCGCTCGCGCGCCGCCCGGGACAACTTCTTGTGGCGCAACGGCAGTTCGACGTTGCCCCGCACGGTCAGCCACGGGTAGAGGCTGCGGCCGTACTCCTGGAAGACGACGGCCATGGCGGGACTCGGGCCGGTCACCGGCGCCTCGTGCATCTCGACCAGCCCGCTGGTCGGTCGCAGCAGCCCGGCCAGGCACTTCAGCAGCGTGGTCTTGCCGCAGCCGGACGGGCCGACGACGCAGACCAACTCACCGGCGGCCATGGTGAAGCTGACGTCACCGATCGCCTCGACGTCCCCGGACGCGGACTCGTACACCTTCCGCAGGTGCTCCACCTTCAGCAACATGTTCCGGTCAGGCACGGTTGACCTCCCTGATTCCGTGGTACCAACGCAGCACCCGCCGTTCGACGACACCGAAGGTCGCGGCGAGCAGGACGCCGACGAGTCCGAGCAGGAGGATGCCGCTCCACATCTCGGCGATGAGGTAGTTCCGCTGGAAGTACGCGATCCGGTAGCCCAGCCCGGCGGACGAGGCGAACATCTCCGAGATCACCATCAGGATGAGCGCCACCGAGAGCCCCTGCCGGACACCGGCCATGATGCGCGGGCTCGCCGCCGGCAGCACGAGGAACCGCAGCCGCTCCCACCAGGTGATCCGGAAGGAGTCGGCGGTCTCGGACATGACGCTGTCGGTGGCCCGGACACCGTCGATGGTGTTCAGCAGGATCGGCCAGACGGCGCCGGAGACGATGACCACCACCTTCATCGTGTCGGTGATGCCCAGCAGCAGCATCATCACCGGGATCAGCACCGGCGGTGGGATGGCCCGGAAGAACTCCAGCAGCGGTTCCAGCAGTTCGCTCAGCCACCGGAACAGTCCGATGAGCGTGCCGAGGGCGACGCCGATCACGATCGAGGCGGCGATCCCGAGGGCGAGCCGATAGAGGCTGGGCAGCACGTCGTGGACGAACGCCGGGCCGATCCAGGTCTCCCGGAACGCCTCGAGAATGGTGAGCGGGCCGGGGAAGAACCGGTTCGTCGACACGGTCGACGCCGCGCCCCAGAGCACCAGGAGCAGGAAGGGCAGCCCGAGCGCATAGAGGAAGCTCGACGCGACACGGTGGGCGACACCCTGCCCGCGCGGCCGGGCGGTGGTCCGTTCGACACGCGTGGTCATCGGGGCTCCTCCCCACGGACGGACTGGTGCCAGGACAACGAGCGCCGCTCGACGAACCGGAAGACGAGGTTCACCAGGAGTCCGAGCAGACCGGTGACCACCACCAGGGCGTACAGGCCGACCGCGTCACCGGCGGAGCGGGAGAGCTCGATCATCCGCCCCAGACCGGGGTTGCCGATCACCATCTCCGAGGTGATGGCGAGGATGAGCGCCACCGCCGCGGCCAGCCGGACACCCGTCATCAGGTACGGCAGGGTGGTGGGCAGCACGAGGTAGGCCAGGCGCTCGCGCCGGGTGAGCCGGAAGCTGCGCGCGGTGTCCCGGGCCACCGCGTCGACGTCCGCGACCCCGTAGATGACCTGGACGAACACCTGCCAGAAGGACGCGTAGATGATGATCACGAGCGCGGCCTTCATCTGGATGCCGAACATCAGCACGGCCAGCGGGATGAGTGCCACCGAGGGGATCGGACGCAGGAACTCGACCATCGTGTGGGTCGCGCGACGCAGGACGGGCACCAGCCCGACGACGGTGCCCAGGACGAGCGCGGCGACCGTCGCCACGGTCAGCCCGATCGCCCACGAGGTCATGGTGTGGCCGAGCCGGCGCCAGAAGGCGACGTCGCGGAACTCCTCGGCGAGCCGGACCAGCACGTCGGTGACGTACGGCAGGTACTCCGAGTTGACCAGGCCGAGCGTCGGCACCAACTGCCAGACGACGAGGAATCCCGCCAGACCCGCGGCGCCCAGCAGCACCTTGCGCGGCGGGCGTGTCCGCCGGATGGATAGCACGTGCATGTCGCTCCCGTGGTCGGCGGCGACGCCCTTCCCGGCCGGTGACCGGGAAGGGCGGGACCGCGAGGGCTACTGCTGCTGGATGAGGCGGTCGAGGTTCGGCTGCCGGTCGAGCACCTGGTACTTCCCGGCGAGCGTGGCGAGCGTGGTCAGGCTCTCCCGGTCCAGCTCCCAGCCGAACTCCGGGAGCCGCACCGAGTCCGCCACCGGCTCGGGGAGCTGGAGGTTGTCCTTGATGGCCTGCCGGACGTCCGCCTCGTTGGCGGGGTCCTGCGCCCACTGGAGCGTCTCCTTCATGGCCGTCGAGAAGGCGGAGATCAGCTCGGCGTCGGACTCGGTCCGCTCCTTCGTGGTGATCGTGGTCAGGGTGGCGAGCCCCGGGACGACCGACTGGTAGGGCGCGACCACGAAGGTGTCTCCCCGGCCGCGCAGCTGCGTGACGAACGGCTCCGGCACCCAGGCGGCGTCGATGTTGCCGGCCTCCAGCTGGGCCGGGGTGTCCGGGAACGCGACCTCGACGAACTTGATCGTGGACGGGTCACCGCCGTCCTTCTCCACCGCGGCCATGATGGTCACGTCACCGGCCGCACCCAGGCTGTTCACCGACACCCGCTTGCCGGCGAGTTCGGCGGGCCGGGTGATGCCCGAGGCCGCCGACGCCACGACGGCGTTGATGTCGTCGCCGTCGGCGTACGAGGACGCGTAGTTGCCGATCATCACCACGCCGAGGTCCTGCAGGTCGGCCCGGAACGGACCGAACGGCTGGCCGATGGCGAACTCGATGTCACCGTTGATCAGCGCCGGGATCGCCTGGGCGCCGCCCTGCGCGGGGAGCACCTCGACCCCCAGCCCGTGCTTGGCGAAGATGCCCGCCTTGATGCCGCCCCACAACGCGGCGGTCTCGGTGATGGGCAGCGCCGCGACCCGCACCTGGCGCAGGTCGCCGTCGGCCGGCTCGGAGCCGGTCGCGTCGGAGTCGGTACAGGCGGTGAGAGCGATCGCGACGGCGGCGACCAACCCGTAAGTGATGACCTTCTTCATGGACGGGGCCCTTCCTGGGCGGGGGTGGTGGGGTGCGTCGACACGGCGGATGCCTCGGGGGTGCGGACGCGTTCGGGTGTGAGTGGGGTCACCCTGCCGTGGTGGCCATGGTCAGTCACCCGAGCACCAGATGTCAATAATTTCTGACGCCCGTCATGAATAGGTTGAATATTGCGGCGGTGTGCCGTCCAGCGCCCGGGTCAGCTCGGTGCGTGACCGCACGCCGAGCCGGTGGAACACGTTGCGCAGGTGGTGGTCGACGGTGCGGGTGGACAGGAACATCCGCCCGGCGATCTCCCGGTTGGTCGCACCCTCGGCGACCAACCGCGCGATGCGGAGCTGCTGGCCGGTGAGCAGCCGCTCGGCCGGACGCTGCGGCACCCCGACCGACTCCCCCGCCGCGCGTAGCTCGGCCGTCGCCTGCTCGGCCCAGGCGTGCGCGGCGAGCAGCACGAACGCCTGCCGGGCGCGGTGCAGGTACGCCCGGGCGTCGCGTGGACGGCGGCGACGCCGCAGCTCCCGCCCGAACAGCAACTCGGTGCGGGCCCGCTCGAAGGTGGCGACGTCGGCCGGGTGCAGTCGCAGGGCGGCCCGGAACAGGTCCTCGGCCTCGGCGCTGCCCCGGGGCGCCAGCAGTGCGTGGCACCGCGCGGACAGCGCCCGTCGCGAGGAGCTGGCCGTGCTGCCGACCCAGCGGTCGAAGACCGCCAGCGCGGTCCGGGCCTGCGCGGGCCGACCGGCGCCGACGGCCGCCTCCACCAGGTGTGGCGTGGCCATCACCTGCACCAGGACCTGACCCCGGCCGGTGCCCGGACGGGCCAGCGCGGTGAGCCGGTCGGCGGCGTCGGCGTACCTGCCGTCGACCAGGTCGAGCACGGACAGCGCCCACTGGGCCAGCGCGTACGGGCGGCTTCCCGCCGGGGCGCTGTCCCCGATCTCGGCCACGTACCGCAGCCCGGTGTCCCGGTCGGCGCGGACCGCGGCGAGCACGGCGAGCAGACCGAGGTGCACCTCGGCACTGGCGTGCTGGTCACCGGAGCGGGCCAGCAGCAACCCCTCGCGGCAACTACGGGCCGCCGCGTCGTGCCGACCCAACCAGTACTCGCTCATCGCCCGCAGTTCGAGGGCGCGCGGCAGCAGGCACACCTCGCCCCGGTTCCGGGCCAGGTCCACCGCACGGTCGGCGAGCCGGTGCGCGGCGGCGTCCACGGCCACCAGCAGGCCGGCGACGGCCGCACCGGTCAGCGCGGTCGGGGTGAGGGCGACGGTGGACCGGCCGCCCAGGACGACCGCGCGGCGCAGCAGCGGGCCGCCGCGCGTGTGCTCGCCCCGCAGTGTCGCGGCGACCCCCGCGATCATCGTGGTCAACAGTTCCGCCTCCGGGCCGTCGGCGTCGTGACGCGCCGCGGCCGGGTGACGTGCCACCTCGGCGTAGCGGTACTGCTCCCCGGAGAAGCACACCGCCTCGCCGGCCCGCAGCAGCGCGAGCCGGGCCGCCGCGAGATCGGTGCCGGTCAGCGCGTCGGCGGCGGCCAGCAGCACGGGCAGCGCGGCGGACGGCGCGCCGCAGCGCAGACGCATCTCGCCGCGTAGCAGCGCGGCCCGGCCGCCGGGGCCGACGTCCCGGGGCGTGCTCGGCCCGCCCGCACCGGCGGCCTCCTCCGGTGCGCCGGGCGGCGGCACCGCGCGCAGCAGGGCGCGGGCCTGACCGGTACGCCCGACCGTCCAGGCGTGCCGGGCGGCGGCGACCCGCCGCTCGGCGGCCAGCGCCGGGTCGTCGGTCAGCTCGGCCGCCCGGGCCAGCGCCGCCGCCGCGCCGACCGAGTAGCCGCCGTCGATGGCGACCGCCGCCAGGTCGGCGGCGAGGGCCGGGTCCGGGCCGTCGGCGGCGGCGGCCCGGTGCAGCACGCGCCGCAGCCGCTGACCGGGAGCGCCGCACGCGGCGGCGAGCAGCAGGTGCGCCGCCCGCCGGTCGGCCGCCGAGGCGGTGGCCTCGACCATCGCGCGGGCGAGCGGCCGGGCGAAGGCGACGTCACCGTACGGGTCGGTCCGCACCAGACCCGCCGCCTCGGCCGGAGCGAGCGCCTCGACGGCGGTGCCGGCGGCCCGGGCGGCACGGGCCAGCACGCCGGAGCCGATGTCGGCGGCGAGTGCGGTCAGCAGCAGGACGCGCCGGGTGTCGGCGGGCAGCCGGTCCAGCATGGCCCGGTACGCGCGGCCGAGGTTGCCGTCCGTGGGCGGCGCCCCCGGCAGCGGTTCCCGTCCGAGCCACTGGCCCGGGGTGAGCGCGTCGCCCAGGTCCACCAGGGCCTGCGGATTGCCCGCGCCGACGGCGGCCAGCGTGGCGAGCACCGGCTCCGGCGGCGGCGGGCCGGGGCACCGGTCGGCGAGCAGCGCACGGCTGGCGGTCTCGTCCAGCGGCGGCAGCCGGCGGCTGGGTATCCCGGCCACCCGGCTGCCGTCACCGGCGGTGAGCAGCAGGGTGACCGGCAGGTGCCGCAACCGCCGGGCCACGAAGGCCAGGATCCGGGCGGTCGGCGCGTCGCCGGTGTCCAGGTCGTCCATGGTGCACAGCAGCGGACGCTCCCGGGCGGCCCGGCCCAGGAGTCCGAGTACGGCCATGGTGAGGACGAGCTGGTCGTCGTCGCCGCAGCCGTCCCCGGTCAGCGCGCGGCGCAGCACCCGACGCTGCCGCTCGGGCAGGTCGACGGCGTGGTCACGGACCGGGTCGAGCAGCCGTTGCAGGCCCGCATAGGGCAGCTCCGCCTCGTCGGCCAGCCCGGCCGCACTGAGCACCGTCCGCCCGCCGGCGTGCCGGTGGGCGTACGCCAGCAGGGTGGTGCGGCCGGCGCCTGGCTCACCGTGCAGCAGCAACGCCGCCCCCGGTGGTGTGGCGAGCAGGTCCTGGATCTGTCGGCACTCGTGCTGCCGTCCGCAGATGAAGGTTATTTGCACTCGTGATGCATTAACCATGCATCGAGTCTCACCCACGTCGGGCGGCTTGGAAAGGGGGTCAGGGTTCGACGACGGTCCTGAACAGGGCCTCCACCGTGCGGGACAGCACGGCACGGGCGGCGTCCACGCCGAGACCGAGACCGTCGCGCAGCGTCGACCAGGCCGGCCAGGTGCTCGCCGCCACCACCGCGTGGACCAGTTGCTCCCGACCGGCACCGGCGCGCGCCAACTCGGCGGCGAACAGCTCCTCGACCTCGCCGCGCACCCGGGCCAGGTGTTTGAGCCGGTTGCGGCGGAGTTGCGCGGAGAAGGGCTCGCGCATCTGGGCGGCCCGTGCCGCCGGTGCGATCAGCTGCAACAGCCTGGCCCGCTGCCGACAGTACGCGTCCACCCGCTTGGCCAGCGGCAACGTCGGCGAGATCGGCCGCCAGGCGGCGTCCTGCTGGCGGAGCAGTTCCCGGCCACTCGCCTCGAACAGGGTCTCCATGTCCTTGAAGTTGGTCCAGAGGGTCCGCAGCGAGATCCCGGCCCGCTCGGCGATGCGCTCACCGGTCGGGCGCAGGTCACCCTCGGAGATCAGGGCGAGATGCGCCTCCACGATGGCCGCCCGGGTGCGCTCGGCCCGGGCGGTCCGTCCGTCGACGCGGCCTGTCGCCTCGGCCGCCGTCGGTGTCGCCGCCCGACCCGCTGCCTCGGCCCCACCCATCCGCGCCCGCCTCCCCCACCGTCACGTTCCGTTGTGCGAGCCGAGTCTAGACGCGTGCCACGGCGGGGGTTTGCGCCCGATATGCCGTGCCGTGTGTCCGGCGGGTCGGAGTATCGGCGGTCAGATCGTCGGCACCCCGTCGGCCGGGGGCGTCACCGGTGGCACGGTGTACTCCGCGACCGGCCCGTCCGCCTCGTCGGTCTGGTACGTCGGGCCGAAGTAGCGCTGCACGCCCCCGTCGACCCGGCTCAACCGGCCGCCGCCGTACCCGGAGTGGTCGGTGGCGGAGAACCGCAGCGGCGCCACACCCGGCCCCTGGTAGCCGCCCTCGGCGACGGCCGCCAGCAGCGCGTCCCGGGTGAGCTCGGGCCCGGCGGCCAGCAGCACCTGCACGAAGAGGTAACCCACCGCCATGCCGTAGATGACGTTGCCGTCGAGGTCCGCGCCGCCGTTGTACTCGGCGTTCACCCTGCTGAAGAGCTGGATCCACGGGTCGGCGGTGTCGGTCGGCATCGGCAGGTAGTTGAGCCCGACCATCCCCTCCAGCAGGCCGGCGGCGTCGCCGAGCTGGCGGGCCAGGGTCGGCTGGTCGGCGCCGACGTTCGAGACCAGCCACTGCGGCCGGAAGCCCAACCGGGCGGCCGTGCCGACGGAGAGCGCGGTGAAGCCGGGCACGGTGGCCAGGATGACGACCTCGCAGCCGGCCGCCTTGAACGCGCCGATCTGCGGTGCCACGTTGGTGTTGCTGGTGACGTACGTCTGGCGGGCCACGATCGCACCGGCACCCAGCACCTGCTCCACCCCGACCAGGGCGTCCCGCCCGAAGTCGTCGTCCTGCCCGAGGAAGCAGACCTTCCGGCCGGGCAGCGTGGTCCGGACGTGGTGGGCGAGGATCTTGCCCTCGACGGTGTAGTCCGGGTTGAAGCCGAACGTGCCCGGGTAGCGGTCGGGCTGGTCCCAGTTGCGGCTGCCGGAGGCGACGAAGAGGTCCGGGACGCGGTTGGTGTGCAGGAAGTCGAGCACGCCGGTGTGGGTGGGCGTCCCGAGGCCGTTGAGGATCGCGAAGACCCGGTCCTGGAGCACCAGTTGCCGGACCACCTGCTGGGTGTTCGCCGGGTTGTACCCGTCGTCCACGACCTTGTAGGTGATCTTCCGGCCGTGCACGCCGCCGTTGGCGTTGACGTGGTCGAAGTACGCCTTCGTGGCGGGGGCGATCTTCGAGTAGCCGGCCGACGCCGGACCGGTGAGCGGCATGTGGGTGCCGACGACGATCTCCGTGTCGGTGACACCGGGGACGGTGCCGGCGGGATCGTCGCCGCCGCAGGCCACGGAGCCGGCCAGCAGGACGACGGCGGTGGCGGTGGCGAGGGAGCGCCGGGTCGTGGATCGCATGGGACACCGACCTTTCATCGGTCCGGTGGTGCGGGGTGGTGGGTGGGGTGTGTCGGCCGTCGCTTCCGCAGCGCCCGGCCCAGGCGGGACAGCGCGCCCTGCACGCCACCGGGCGCGGCGATCATGACGACGATCAACGTGCTGCCGAAGATCGCCAACGGCAGGTTGCCCTCCAGCCGTCGGGCGGTCGTCGGGGCGAGGGTGAGCAGGTCGGTCACCGAGTGCGCGAGGTCGGGCAGGGCGACCAGCGCGACGGCGCCCCACACCGCGCCGGCCAGGCGACCGAGACCGCCGATGACCACGGCCATCACCAGGAACAGCGACAGGGTCAGGCCGAACGCGCCGGGCGACACGCTCTGCGCCAGCACCGCCAGCAGGGCACCGCCGAGACCGGCGGCGGCGGCGCTGACCACGAACGCCACGACCTGCGTACGCGCCACGTGGATGCCGGCGAGGCGGGCGGCCACCTCGTCGTCGCGTACCGCCCGGAAGGCACGGCCGTACCGGCTGCGGACCAGGTTCGCCAGCAGCACCAGACAGAGCAGTGCCGCCGGGGCGGCCAGCCACACCTGCCACCGTTCGTAGGGGAAGGCGGAGCCCAGGGCCGCCGGGGCGGGGGCGGTCGGCACCGTCAGGCCCTGTTCCCCGTTGAGGAGACCGTCGAAGGTGACCGCCGAGGCCGGCACCACCACCGCGACGGCCAGGGTGAGCCCGGCC
Source organism: Micromonospora sp. NPDC047793 (assembly GCF_040642635.1). Classification (NCBI taxonomy): domain Bacteria; kingdom Bacillati; phylum Actinomycetota; class Actinomycetes; order Micromonosporales; family Micromonosporaceae; genus Micromonospora; species Micromonospora sp. NPDC047793. The sequence continues at coordinate 298,367 of NZ_JBEYSG010000006.1, forward strand.
AGGTACGGGCCGCGCAACCGGGCGGCGGCCACCCCGACGACCGCTCCGACGAGCACGGTGACCAGCACCGCCACACCCAGCGACACCGGCAGCAGGGCACCGGAGGTGAGGCCCCGGTCGACGAGGGCGTGCTGGCACAGCGCGACGGTGTAGGCGCCGACGGCCATCAACGCCCCGTGCCCCAGGGAGAGTTGCCCGCACAGTCCGGTCAGGACGGTCAGACCGGCGGTCGCGCAGACGTAGGCGGCCACGGTGGCGAGTTGGAAGTTGCGGAACGGGTCGAGCTGGTAGCTGAGGACCAGCACCGCCAGTGCGGCGACGAGCGCGACGGCGAGGTGTCGCAGCAGGGTGGGCACCGAGCGGGGTCCGGCGGGCGGGTCGACGGCGGGACGCGGCGGCGACGCCACCCGGGTGGCGCTCACACCCGCCTCGCGTTCACCGGGGCGAACAGGCCACCGGGTCGCAGCAGCATCACCGCCAGCAGCAGGGCGAGCACCGCGAGGGGAATGAGGTCGCCACCGGCGTACCCGCTGACGTAGGAGAGCAGCAGGCCCACGCCGAGGCCGCCGACGACGGCGCCGGGCGGGCTGTCCAGCCCGCCGACCACCGCCGCGGTGAACGCGGTGACGAAGACCAGGTCCATCGCGTGCGGGTGCAGGCCCAACTCGGTCGGCACGACCAGCATCCCGGCCAGGGCACCGACACCGGAGGCCAGCGCCCAACCGAGGGTCCGCATCCCGGCCACGTCGACCCCGAGCAGCCGGGAGACCTCGGGCGCGAACGCCGCCGCGCGCATCCGCAACCCGACCGCCGTCCGGGTGAAGATCCAGACCAGGGTCGCGCCGACCACGCCGACGGTGGCGAGGACGAAGAGGTCGTACGGCGAGAGCACGGCCAGCCCGCCGGCGGTCAGCGCGGTCCGGCTGAACGGTGCCTGGACCGGCAGGTACTCGTTGCCGTGGATCATGCCGAGGACGGCCTGGATCAGCAGCACCAGCCCGAGCGCGACGATCACCGGGTTGAGCGGTGACCGGTGGTCCACCAGCCGCATCACCGCCACGTCGACGAGTGCGCCGAGCAGCACGCCGGCGACCAGCGCGGCGACGAACCCCGCCCAGTACGAGCCGGTGGCGGCGGTCACCGCGTACGCGACGTACGCGGCGGCGACGGCCATCGCCCCCTGGGCGAAGTTGACGATGCGACCGGCCCGCCAGATGAGCACCAGGGCGAGGGCGAACGCCGCGTGGACCGCCCCTCGGGACAGGCCGTCGAGGGTGAGGAAGAGGAAGCGGTCCAACGATCCTCCTTCTGCGTCAGAACCCGAGGTAGGCGTGGCGCAGGTCGGTGTCGGCGCGGAGCCGGTCCGCCGGGGCGGTGAGCACCACCCGGCCGAGCGCCATCACGATGCCCTGGTCGGCGACGGCGAGCGCGCTGCGGACGTTCTGCTCGACCAGCAGCACGGTCAGCCCGGTGTCGTCGCGGAGCCGCCGCAGCAGCGCCATGGTCTGCGCCACGACCCGGGGTGCCAGGCCGAGCGACGGTTCGTCGAGCAGCAGGAGCCGGGGTCGGGCCACCAGGGCCCGTCCGAGCGCCAGCATCTGCCGTTCACCGCCGGAGAGCTGGTGGCCGAGGTGGCGTCGCCGCCGGGCCAGCGGCGCGAAGAGGTGGTAGACCTCGTCGAGGGCGCGGGCGGCGTCCGCCCGGTCCGCCCGCCACAGCGCGCCCAGCCGCAGGTTCTCCTCCACCGTCAACTCGCCGATCACGCCACGCCCCTCCGGCACGTGCGCCACGCCGCGCCGGACCAGGTGCTCGACCCGGGTGCCGCGCAGGTCCTCACCGGCGAAGCGGACCGTGCCGGCGGTGGGACGCAGCACGCCGGACAGGGCCCGCAGCAGAGTGGTCTTGCCGGCGCCGTTGGCGCCGAGCACGGCGGCGATGGTGCCGGCGGCGACCCGCAGGTCCACATCGTGCAGCACCGGCACCGGGCCGTACCCGACGGCCAGCGCCTCGACGCTCAGCAGGGCCGCCGGCCCGCTCACGACTCGGCCCCACCGGGGCGCGCCGCGTCCTGCGGCACCGTCGCCGCGTTCTGGGGCACGGCCGCGCCGAGGTAGGCGTCCAGCACGGCCGGGTCCTCGCGGACCTGCTCCGGCGTTCCGGTCGCGACGACCCGGCCGAAGTCGAGCACCACGATCCGGTCGCAGACCGCCATCACCAGGTCCATGTGGTGTTCCACCAGCAGGACGGCACAGGGGTCGGTGGCCCGGTGCGGGAGCGCGCGAACCAGGTCCGCCAGGGCGTCCACGTCCTCGCCGCCGAGCCCTCCGGCGGGCTCGTCGAGCAGCAGCAGCCGGGGGCGGGCGGCGAGTGCCCGGGCCAGGCCGACGCGTTGGCGGATGGCGAGGGGCAGGGTGTCGGGTGCCGCCGGGGCGTACCCCGCGACACCCAGTTCGTCCAGGACGGTCATCGCGTGCCGACGCAGCCGGCGCTCGTCGCGGTCGCTGCGGGGCAACCCGAGCAACGCCGGTAGCAGGCCGGTCCGGCTGGTGTGCGTGGCACCGGCCATCACGTTCTCCAGCACGCTGAGGCCGGTGAACAGGCCGGTCCCCTGGAGCGTCCGGGCGATGCCCAGCCGGGTGAGTCGGTGCGGTGCGGGCCGGAGCGGTCGACCGTCCAGGGTGAGCGTGCCCCGGTGCGGGGCGACGAAGCCGCAGACCACGTTGAACAGCGTGGTCTTGCCGGCGCCGTTGGGACCGATCACGCCCACCACCTCGCCCGGGGAGACCCGCAGCGAGACGTCGTCGAGCGCCGTGAGGCCGCCGAACCGCACGCCGATGCCGTGCATCGCGAGGCCGTCGGTCATCGACCCACCTCCTCGCGTCGGCGCCAAACTAATTACACTCGGAGTGTACGTTTCACAAAGTTGACGTCAAGCCCTCGCCGTCCGTGACATCCGCGCAGGCAAGGCCGCCGCCCGATGCGACGGGACGTGCCATCAGTCGGCCTTTGTGCACTGTCCATGCACAGCGAAGCCGCCGATCGGCGGACCGGCGGCGCCCGTCCGGGGCGGCCGGCGACGGCCGCCCCGGCGTCGGTGTCAGTGCGGGCAGGTGCTGCGGTACTCCTCGACGGCCAGGCCGCTCGGTCCCGGGCAGAGGAACTGCTCGTACCGGGTGTCGTCGTCTACGAACCGCTTGAGCCAGGACACCGCCTGCTTCGCGGTCGGCGTGTTCACCGTGTTCGGGAAGAAGTGCCCGGCGTTGTTGAGCTCCAGGTACGCCTTCTCCGCCGAGGCCGGGATGCTGGTGTAGAAGGGCTCGGAGTGCGAGGCGACCGGGGCGACGCCGTCGCTCTCCGCGCCGATGATCAGCGTCGGCACCCGCAGGTTCGACCAGTTCTTGCTCAGGTTCCAGGGTGCCAGCGGCACGGCGGCCTGCAACGACGGTCGGCTCGCGGCGGCCTCCAGACTGCCACCGCCGCCCATCGAGTGACCGGCCACCGCCAGCCGACTGGCGTCGGCCCGGCCGCGTACCGAACTGCGCTGGGTCAGGTAGTCCAGCGCGGCCAGGAGTTGGCGCCCCCGGCTGGCCGGCTGGTCGAGACGGGTGATGGTGTCGATGCCGATCACCACGAACCCGTGCGAGGCGATCCGGGGGCCGAGCCAGTCCAGGCTCGACCAGGAGGCGGTGTAGCCGGGCGAGATGGCGACCGCACCGAAGGTGCCCTCGCTGGTGCTGGTCGGATAGTAGATCACGCCGCCACCGAAGCCGCTGACGCTCAACGAGGAGACGCTCGTCGAGGAGGTGGCGAACGGGCCTCGGCTCGCCTCCAGGATCGCGTCGGTCGGTGCCGGCCCGCGCTCGTACGGGCTGGCGGCGTGGGCGGGCGCGCCGGTGGCGACGAGGCCGCCGGTGGCGGCCAGCACGGCGGCCGTCGCCAGCCGGGCCACCAGGGGACGGAAACGGGAACGGGTGGTGGTGGAGGATCGCACGTCGGGCACTCCCTCGGTCCGGGCGGTATCGACTGCGATCAGTGTTCGAGATGTCCGACCAGCACCGCATCGGCAAAATCGCCAGTCATCGGGGTCGCCGGTGGACGCTGCCCACCGGCGACCCCGGCCCGGTTCACCGCACCGAGCAGAGCGTGCCGTTGAGCCGGAAGGCGGTCGGCGTCACGTTCGGGCCGCTGTACGCCCCGACGAACCCGGTGCCGACCGTCCCCCCGGCGGGGATCCGGCGGTTGTCGTCGGTGGCGGTCACCCGCACGGCGGTGCCGACCTGTTCCCAGTTCGCGTTCCAGCCGCTGCTGACCTGCTGCCAACTCGTCGGCCAGGTCCAGGTCAGCGTCCAGCCGTCGACCGCACTCGTCCCGGTGTTCGCCACCTCGACGTCGGCCACGTAACCGTTGCCCCAGTCCGTGGTGCTGGCGAAGCGGACGGCGCAGGTGCTGCTCGCCGGGCTGCCGGTGGTGAAGGTGAGCGGCGGGGACGACCAGGAGACCCGACCCGTGGTGTCACGGGTCAACACGTTGACCGTGTACCGGGCGCCGGGGGCGAGGTTGTCCACGGTGAGACTGGTGCCCGAGGTCTCCCCGAGCTGTTCGCTGACCGCGCCGTACTGCCGGTACACCTCGTACTTGGCGATCGGGGCGGCGCCCCGGGTGGCCGCCGGCCAGGAGATGGTCGCGCTGCGGTGGGTGACGTCGTCGACCGTGGGTCGGCCGGGTGCGCCCGGCTGACCGCCCGGCGCGGCGGCCGGACGCACCACGAGCGTGGTCAGCGAGTACGGCGGCAGGGTCCGGCTGGTCGCGCTGCCGGACTGCGCGGTGGTGACGGCGGTGGCGCCGTTGGTGTGGGTGTGCACGGTCGGCGCGGCGGCCGACGGGGCGAACCCGGCGTAGTCGACGCTGACCTCCCGCGCGTTCTCCGGGTCCTTGTTGATCAGCAGCACCGCGACCTCCCCGTTGGCGCGGCGCACCGCGTGCGCGGCGACCAGCGGGTCACTGGTGCCGGCCCGGATGAACTGGTCGCCGGTCCGCGCGAACCGGCTCATCATGGTCAGCCCGTGGTACGACGCGAACGGCGTGTTCAGCGGCGGCTCGCAGACCGACCCGTCCGAGGTGCAGGTGCCGCTGGAGAGCATCCCGAAGTCGCCGTAGTCGGTCTGCCCGGCCACGGTCGTCACCTTGCCGATGCCGTTGCGCACGTTCCACCACTGCACGGTGAAGACCCCGTTGGCGAGCAGCGCGCTGTAGGCGTCGGCCAGGAACAACGCGGCCGGTTGGCTGGTCATCCCCTCGGCGGTCACGTTCACCTCGGTGAGGCTGATGCCGATGCGGTCCGCGTCCGGTCCGGCGTACCGGCTGATCTGCTGCCGGAGCAGGTGCACCGCGTCGGTGATGTGGCTGGTCCGGGGCAGCGACTCGGCCGGGCTGCCACCCGGGTACCAGTGCACGTCGACGAAATCGATCTTCGGTCCGGCGATCGACAGGACGGTCTGGTTCCAGGGTCCCGGGTCGGCACCGGCGGTCAGCCCGTCCGGCCAGTTCGCCGGCATGGTCAGCACCGCGCCGACCTTGATGTCCGGATCGACGGCCTTCATCGCGTCGGCGTACTCGACCACCAGGTTCGCGTAGTACGTGGCGCTCTTGTCCGGGTGCTCGTCGGCCTCCCAGGCCGATCCGTAGTGGCCGTTGCCGTAGTTCTCGTTGCCGACGGCCCAGTAGCGGGCGCCGTATCCCTTGGTCACGTTGGCGTACCGCACCCACTCGGCCGCCTCCTGCGGCGTGCCGGTGCCGTAGTTCGCGATGATCATCGGCTGGGCGCCGGCCCGGCGTACCCCGGCCATGAAGGTGTCGAAGTCGGTGTTCGGCGCGACGTACCCACCCGGTGCGGTGTGGTCACGCCAGTGGTAGATGTCGGCGTACGAACCGCCGGGGTACCGCATCATCTGCACGCCGGCCGCGCGCAGCAGGTCCGACGTCTCCGTGGTGCCCAACTGCGAGTCCCAGATGGCGTGGTTCACGCCGAGGGCGGTGTCCGGCACGGCGGCCAGCCCGGCCCGCGCGTTCACCGTCACCGCCACCGGTGCCGTCGCCGCGCCGACGCTGGGCGGCGCGACACCGAGCAGCGCGCCGGTGGCGAGCAGCAGGCTCGCCGCCAGGGCCGCTCGGCCGCGCCGGGAGAGTCGCAACGGCGGGTTCAGGGGTCGAACACCGTGCCTGTTCGAGATGGTCATGGTCGTCCTTCGTGTGTTCACGGCGGCGACCCGCCCGGCCCGGCGTCCGAGGCAGGCAGCTCCGGACGCGGGCGGACGCCACGACAACAGCTCGTCCGCCGCCTCCCGGGAGGCCGTGGCGGCTCCGGGTGCCCCTGAGGCGACGGTCAGCGCGCTCACGCGACCGGCATCGACGCATCAGAATCCCACACGCTCCGACGTGGACTCAACGACGCGCCGGACCGATTCGGTGGCGACGTCGGCGGTCAGGCCACCTTGGGGGTGGCCCGGTCGATGATCGCGGCGAAGTCGACGCCGGCCGGCAAAGTGCCGTACGCGTGCCCCCGGTCGACGCCGAGGCGGGAGGCGCAGAAGGCGTCGGCGACGGCCGGATGACCGTGGCGCACCAGCAGCGCGCCCTGCACCACCAGGGCCAACTGCTCGACCACCCGACGGGCCCGCACCTCCAGGTCCACCGGGTCGTCCAGGGCGACCTGGAGCTGGTGCACCGCCGCGTCGAGCCGGGAGTCCGCCCCGGCCGCCATGCCCACCTCGGCCTCGAACGCGGCCCGTACCTCGGGTTGCCCGGTCAACGCCCGCAGCACGTCCAGCGCGGCGACGTTGCCGGAGCCCTCCCAGATCGAGTTGAGCGGCGACTCGCGGAACAGTCGGGGCATCCCGGACTCCTCGACGTAACCGTTGCCGCCCAGGCACTCCAGGGCCTCGGCGGCGTGCCCCGGCCACCGCTTGCAGACCCAGTACTTGCCGACGGCCAGGGCGATCCGCTTGAACGCCGTCTCCACCGCGTCACCTCGCACGGAGCGGTCCGTCGCCCCGGCGAGGCGCATCATCAGCACGGTCGCCGCCTCGGACTCGACCGCCAGGTCGGCCAGGACGTTGCGCATCAGCGGCTGGTCGGCGAGATAGCGGCCGAAGGCCCGCCGGTGCGCCGCGTGGTGCGCCGCGGTGATCACGCCCTGCCGCATCCCGGCCGCCGCGCCGATCACGCAGTCCAGCCGGGTCAGGTTGACCATGTCGATGATGGTGCGGACACCCCGCCCCTCGTCACCGACCCGCCAGGCGACCGCGTCGTCGTACTCGACCTCGGCGGAGGCGTTGGACCGGTTACCCAGCTTGTCCTTCAGGCGCATCAGCCGCATCGGGTTGCGGCTGCCGTCGGGCAGCACCCGGGGCAGCAGGAAGCAGGTCGGTCCCTCCGGGGTCTGGGCCAGCGTCAGGAACAGGTCGCTCATCGGTGCCGAGGTGAACCACTTGTGCCCGACCAGTCGGTAGCTGCCGTCGGCCTGGGGGCGCGCGGTGGTGGTGTTCGCGCGGACGTCGGAGCCGCCCTGCTTCTCCGTCATCGACATGCCCGCCAGCAGTCCCCGCTTGCCCAGTGGCTCACGCAGCCCGAAGTCGTACACCCGGGCGGTGATCAGCGGCTCGTAGCGGTCGGCCAGCTCCGGTGCGTGCCGCAGCGCCGGCACCGCGGCATAGGTCATCGAGATCGGGCACCCGTGACCGGCGTCCGGCCGCCACGTGTAGAACCCCGCCGCGCGGGCGACGTGTGCGCCGGCGCGCGGGTCGGCCCAGGGCGCGGCGTGCAGCCCGTGGCCGACGGCGGTCCGCATCAGTTCGTGCCAGGACGGGTGGAACTCCACCTCGTCGACCCGGCGGCCGTAGCGGTCGTGGGTGCGCAGCGTCGGCGGGTGTTCGTTGGCCAGCCGACCGTGCTCGGCGGCGGCCTCGCCGCCCGCCAGTCGGCCGAGTTCATGCAGGTCTGCCGTTGCCCAGTCGGCGCCCTCGCGGGCCAGTCCGGCCAGCAGCGCCGGGTCGTCGGCGACGTCGTGACCGACCAACGGCGGAACCTGGTTGAACACCTCGTGCGTGGCCACGTGCGGGACTCCCCTCGGCGGTGCGGGCGCGAACCATCATCCAGTTTCCCGAGGCGGAGCCGTCAACCCTGGCCCGTGGCCGTCAGGGACTTGGCGAACCAGTGGTGCGCGTACGGGTTGGCGTTGTAGCGCGGGATCTCGTGGTAGCCCGCGCTGCGGTAGAGCCGGATCGCCTCGGTGAGAGCGCCGTTCGTGTCGAGGCGTACGGCGTCCGCCCCGCCCGCCACGGCGTGCCGCTCCAACTCGGTGAGCAACCTCCGGCCGACCCCGAGTCCGCGTACCGACCCGGACACCCACAGGCGTTTGATCTCGGCGGGCGCGCCGGGGTCGAAACGCAGTCCGCCGCAGCCCACCGGTTCGGTGGCGAGCGTTGCGACCAGGAACAATCCGTCCGGCTCGACGAGGTCGGGCTCGTCGTCGCCGCCCGGGTCGAAACCCGCCTCGAAGCGCTCGTCCAGCTCCCGCACGTACGCCCGCAGGCAGGCCCGCGCCCGGGGGTCGCGGGGATGACAGGGTGCGATGTCGACCAGTGACGCCATCAGCAGCCGCTCGACCTCGGCCATGGCGGCGGTGAGCCGGCCGCGCTGCCCGTCGGTCAGCGGCGCGAGCATCGACCAGGCCAACTCGTCGGACCTGCGGTCGAGCAGGTTCCACTCGGCGTGCCCGTCCTCGGTGAGGCGAGCGGCACGGACGCGCCGGTCGCCGTCGCCGGGACCGACCACGACGAGCCCGGCCGCTTCCAGGGTGCGGAGCAGCCGGCTCAGGTGACCGGCGTCGAGATCCAGCCGGGTACGCAGCGCGGCCACCTCGGCTCCGGCCGGACCGATCTCCCAGAGCAGCCGCGCCTGCCCCAGGGGCCGGTGGCGGGCGAGGTAGTCGTCGTCGAGTGCGCCGACCCGTTGGGTGACGGTGCGGTTGAAGCGCCGCACCACGTCGACCAGTCCACGATCCACGATTGCTGACTTTAGTCAGGTGATCTGGACCGCACCAGGACCGGCCCCGTCATCCGCGCAGCACCGGTGAGGCCAACGCGGTCAGGGCGGACACCGTGAGCGCTCCGGCGCAGCCGTGGAGCACCAGCGAGGCGTCCGCGATCTCGGCGACGGTGCCGAGCAGCGCCGTGGTCAGCAGCAGCGGCAGGCTCTGCACTAGTACCAGCACGGACTGCACCCGGGCCAGGTGTGTCGCCGGGGCGGCGGCCAGGATCAGCGGGCCGACGTGGGTGGCGAACAGGCCCGACCCGACGCCGACGGTGGCCGCGGCGGCGACCGACCATCCCGGCGCGCCGCCCACCGCCAGGGCGACCATCCCGACGGCGGCCGTCAGCAGTCCGGCGACCGCCGTCGCGCCCGGCCGGGATGCCGCGCCCCGCACCAGCACCGTCACTGCGACGACGGCGGTACCCGCAGCGAGGCCGGCGACGACCGTGCCGGTGGCCGACGGTGACCACGCGCGCTCGCGGGCCAGCAACGGCAGCACCAGGGACGAGACCGGCAGCAGGAACCCTGCGGCGGCTCCGGTGAGCAGCAACGTGGGGCGCAGGGCGGGGTGGGTGGCGGAGACGCGAAGCCCGTCCAGGGCGGCCCGCCACACCGGTGCCGCCTCCGGACCGGACGCGGATGCGTCGTCGGTCGACCGGTACCGGCGGTGGAGGGCGACCAGGATCGACAGCATCACCGCGAAGGTCGCGGCGTTGACCAGCGCCGCACCGGCCAGGCCGACCGACGCGAGGAGCAGACCGCCGAGGGCCGGGCCGGCGAACAGGGCCAGTTGACCGGCGAGCTGGCGTGCCGACATCGCGGGCGCCAGGACGGCCGGCGGCACCAGGCGACGCGGCATCGACCCGCTGCTGGGCAGGTGGAAGGCGTCCACCACGCCGGTGGCCAGGGCGGCGATCAGCAGCGGCGGGCGCGGGTCGGTCGACGACCAGGCGGCGAGGGCCAGCGACAGGGTCACCACCACCATCGCCGCGTCGGAGACGATCATGACGCGCCAGGGTCCGACCCGGTCCGCCACCGCACCACCGGCCATCAGCAGCAGCGCCCGGGGCAGGTTGATCGCGGTCAGCACCAGGGCGGCGAAGCGACCGCCGTACCCGGCCGCCACGAAGGCCATCGCGAACGCCAGGGCCTGTACGCCGACCAGGCTCACCGCGGTCCCGCCGAGCCAGGCCCAGTACGTGCCGGGCACCGTCGCCCGACCACCCGCCACTTTCACGTTCCCCCCCCGTCGACGGGACCGGCGGCGCCACCGGGTGCGGCGCCGGCCCGGCTTCCCGGCACGGAGAGTGCGGCCTCGACCGGGTCGAGGGTCAAACGGCTCCGCGGCTTCGCAGGCACCCGGCCGCAGGCGCGTTGCCGACCGGTTTCCGGTGCCATCTCCCGGAAATCGGAGGCTTGCGCACGTGTTAACAGACCGCTACGTTAGCGCTAACATCGAACTAGGTGCATAGGTTGTCGGGCCTCGGCGGCAAGACGTCCGAGGCACCCACGTCGTCACGGACCGCACACGACGCCGCCCCCGTGACGGGTCCGCCCGTGGCCCGCCGCCGGGGGTTCGACACCGGCACCCCCCGCCCGGACATGGCCTCCCGTACGGCTCGACCGGCCGCCACCCCGCCCCCGGACGAGCCCGACCGACGCCCGTCCCGACTCCGGAGGTCCTGATGCCCCACCCGTCCCTGAACCGTCGTCACCTGCTCCAGGCCGCCGGCGTGGCGGCCGTCGCCGGCACCGTCGGCCCCGTGCTGGGCGGCCAGGCCGCAGGTGCGGCGATCCCTCCGGCCCGGCCCGACATCGGCGTCTCCGCGTACGCCTTCGACCCGGGTCAGGTCCGGCTGACCGCGAGCCGGTGGCTGGACAACCAGAACCGGACGCTGACCTACCTGCGTTTCGTCGACGTCAACCGGCTGCTCTACAACTTCCGCGCCAACCACCGCCTCTCCACCGGCGGCGCTGCGGCGCTCGGCGGGTGGGAGGCGCCGTCCTTCCCCTTCCGGACCCACTCCCAGGGGCACTTCCTGACCGCCTGGGCACAGATGTGGGCCGTGCTGGGCGACACGACGTGCCGCGACAAGGCCAACCTGATGGTGGCCGAGCTGGCCAAGTGCCAGGCCAACAACGCGGCGGCCGGGTTCAACACCGGATACCTCTGCGGCTATCCCGAGTCCGACTTCACCGCCGTGGAGAACCGCACGCTCAGCAACGGCAACGTGCCGTACTACACGATCCACAAGACCATGGCCGGGCTGCTCGACGTGTGGCGGCACATCGGCAACACCCAGGCCCGCGACGTGCTGCTGGCGCTCGCCGGCTGGGTGGACTGGCGTACCGGGCGGCTCAGCTCCGCGCAGATGCAGGCCATGCTGGGCACCGAGTTCGGTGGCATGAACGCGGTGCTGACCGACCTGTACCAGCAGACCGGCGACGCGCGCTGGCTGGCCGCTGCCCAGCGCTTCGACCACGCCGCCGTGTTCAACCCGCTCGCCGCCAACTCCGACCAGCTCAACGGGTTGCACGCCAACACCCAGATCCCGAAGTGGATCGGTGCGGCCCGGGAGTTCAAGGCGACCGGCACCACCCGGTACCGCGACATCGCCGGCAACGCCTGGAACCTCACCGTCAACACCCGCACCTACGCGATCGGCGGCAACAGCCAGGCCGAACACTTCCGGGCACCGAACGCCATCGCCGGGTACCTGCGCAACGACACCTGCGAGCACTGCAACACGTACAACATGCTCAAGCTGACCCGGGAGCTGTGGCTGCTCGACCCGAACCGGGTCGCGTACTTCGACTTCTACGAGCGGGCGCTGCTCAACCACCTGATCGGGGCGCAGAACCCGGCCGACGCCCACGGCCACGTCACCTACTTCACGCCGCTGCAACCGGGTGGCCGTCGCGGCGTGGGTCCGGCCTGGGGCGGCGGCACCTGGAGCACCGACTACAACTCCTTCTGGTGCTGCCAGGGCACCGGCCTGGAGAGCAACACCACGCTGATGGACGCGATCTACTTCCACAACGGCAGCACGCTGACGGTGAACCTGTTCATGCCGTCGGTGCTGACCTGGTCGCAGCGCGGCATCACGGTCACCCAGTCCACCAGCTTCCCGGCCGGCGACACCACCACGCTGACCGTCACCGGCAGCGTCGGCGGATCGTGGACGATGCGGATCCGCATCCCGGCCTGGACGCAGGGCGCGACGGTCAGCGTCAACGGCACGGCGCAGAACATCGCCACCGCACCGGGCACGTACGCCGCGCTGACCCGCAACTGGTCCTCGGGCGACACGGTGACCGTCCGCCTGCCGATGCGGGTTGTCGCGGAGCCGACCAACGACAACTCGACCGTGGTGGCGCTGCGGTACGGCCCGACGGTGCTCTCCGGCAACTACGGCAACACCGCGCTGTCGGCGCTGCCCGCCCTGGTGACCGCCTCGGTGACCCGCACCAGCAGCACGGCGCTCACCTTCACCGCGACCGCGAACGGCGCCACCGTCAACCTGATCCCGTTCTATGACGCGCACGGCCACAACTACACCGTCTACTGGAGCGCCGGCGGCCAGGGCGGCACCGGTAGTGCGACGTTCCGGCTGGTCAACGTCGCCAGCGGACTGGTCCTCGGGGTCGAGAACATGTCCACCGCCGACGGCGCCCCCGCGCTGCAGTGGGGCGACACCGGCACCGCCGACCACGACTGGCAGCTCGTGGTCGACGGCGCGGCGGTGCGGTTCCGCAACGCCCACAGCGGCAAGGTCCTCGGCGTGCAGGACATGTCCACCGCCGACAACGCCCAGGTCCTGCAGTGGGGCGACACCGGCACCGCCGACCACCGGTGGACGGTGGTGGACGTGGGCGACGGCTCCCACAAGATCCGCAACGGGCACACCGGCAAGCTGCTCGCCGTCCTCAACGGCTCGACGGCCCAGGGCGCCCGGGTGGTGCAGGACCCGGACAACGGCACGCCGGACAACCAGTGGCGGTTCCTCCCCAACGGTGCGCGACGGATCCAGAACGTGGGCAGCGGCCAGGTGTTGGGCGTGCAGAACATGTCCACGGCCGACGGTGGTCTGGTGATCCAGTGGGGCGACACCGGCACCGCCGACCACCTCTGGACCGCGCTCGTGGACAGCAACGGCTACCTGCGGTTCCGCAACTCGCACAGCGGCAAGGTGCTGGGGCTGGAGAACAGCGGCACCGGGGCCGGCACGCGGGTGGTGCAGTGGGCCGACAACGGCGCGGGAGCCAACCGATGGCGGCTGCGGTACGGCTCCGCCGGCGCCTTCCGGATCCAGTCCGGCACCGGCGGACGCGTTCTCGGCGTCAGCGGTTCCTCGTCCGCCCAGGGGGCCCAGATCGTGCTCGCCGACGACACCGGCGGCAACGCCAACCTCTGGCGGTTCGTCTAGCCAGGACGGTGCGGGTGTCGAGGCGCGTCAGAGCCACCCTCGACACCCGCACCGGACGGCCCGGCCCATGGGAGCGCGCCCAGTACGCATCGACGACGGTGTTACGCGGACATTTCAGACGAGTATCGCGGAAACTCTTGACGATCCATGTTAGCGCTAACAAGCTAGGGGCCCGTCACCTCGCCTCTGGAGCTCGTATGCAGGTGTTCGTCGGCTCTCGCACGCCCCGCCTCCGGCCCCTCCTCAGACGGATGCTCACCGTCGGCCGTCGCGCCCCGGCCCAGCGGTCCCGCGCCGCGATCCGGCGTCGGCGGGCCACCGCCCTCACCGCGACCGCCGCGCTGCTCGGCGCCGGACTGGTCACCACCGGCGGCACCGCGCAGGCCGCCGAGCCCTGGTCGCCCCGATCGTCGTACACCTCGACCGACCGGGGTGACGGCACCTACACCGTGCCACTGCTCCGGGCAGACGTGCCGGACATCGGCGTCGAACGGGTGCCGGCCGCGGAGAACGCCGAGGGCCGGGACATCTACTACATGATCAGCACCACCATGCACCTGAGCCCGGGTGCGCCGATCATGAAGTCGTACGACCTGGTGAACTGGGAGATCGTCAACTACGTCTTCGACCGGGCGAGCATCGGCGACTCGTTCTCGCTGCGCAACGGCCAGAACTCGTACGGCCAGGGCCAGTGGGCGTCGTCTCTGCGCTACCACGACGGCATGTTCTACGTCGCCTTCAACACCAACAACCTCGGCGGCGCCTACATCTATCGCACCGACGACATCGAGAACGGCGCGTGGCAGCGCACGGCCCTCGGTCGCGGCCTGCACGACCCGTCCCTCTTCTTCGACCACGACGGTACGGCGTACATCTTCTACGGCAACGGAAACATCAGCGCGGTGCGGCTCAACTCCGCACTGACCGCCGTCGTGCAGGACTACCCGAACGTCTTCACCGCCAACGACTACGCCGGCCGGCCCTTCATCGGCGGACTCTTCGAGGGCGCCCAGTTCCACCACATCAACGGCTACTACTACGCCGTCATCATCACCTGGCCCTCCGGCCAGGGACGTCAGGTCGTCATGCTCCGTTCGCCGGAGCTGCTCGGGCGCCACACCTCCGAGGGCGGGGTCAACACCTACGAGGCGCGCGGCGTGCTCAACTCCAACGGCTTCGCGCAGGGCAGCCTCGTGCCGATCGCCCGAGAGGGTGGTCAGACCGACTGGCACGGCATGTTCTTCCGGGACACCTTCCCGATCGGCCGCATCCCGGCGCTCATCCCCGCGACCTGGTCCGAGGACGGCTGGCCGACCTTCGGCACCAACGGTGTGGTGCCGGTGGAGGGCGCGTTCGCCAAGCCGATCGCGCTCAGCCCGGAGCAGGAGCGGTTCGAGCGGCAGAAGTCCATCGTGGTCTCGGACGACTTCGCCAACGACGCACCGCACAGGGCGTACATGGACGAGGAGTGGACCGCCCCGACGCCGGAGATCGAGGAGGAGATCAGGCCCAACGGATCGCGGCTGGACATGGCCTGGGAGTGGAACCACGCGCCGGACAACCGCCACTGGTCGCTGACCGACCGGGCGGGCTGGCTGCGGCTGACCACCGGCAAGGTGGTCACCGGCGGCTACGTCTACACCAAGCTCTCCAACCGCGCCGAGCTGGCCTGGTTCGAGGAGGCCCGCAACACGCTGTCGCAGCGGACCTTCGGGCCCCGACAGTCCGTCGAGACCAGGATGGACATCTCCCGGATGACCGACGGCGACGTCGCGGGTCTGGCCGCCTACAACCGGGGCTTCTCGTACGTGGCGGTCAAGCGTGCCGGTGGGGTGAACACGCTCGGCGTGGTCAACCGGGGGCAGCCCTTCGCCGTCGACCTCGACCAGGCGACGCTGGAGAACTTCCTGCCCGGCACGACGGTGCCGCTCGGCGACGCGACCGAGGTGCACGTGAAGGCGGACCTCGACTTCGCCTCGCCCACCGGGCAGCTCTGGACCACGTTCCACTACAGCCTGGACGGGGTGACCTGGACGCAGATGGGCAACCGGGTGGGTCCGCAGACGCTGGACGGCAGTCTGGCCCACTTCATGGGGCACCGGGTCGGCCTGTTCAACTACGCCACCCAGCAGACCGGTGGTCAGGTCGACTTCGACCACTACCTGCTCAGCGACACGCTCACCGCGCAGAACCGGCCGTTGGACACCGGCGCGCTGGACGCGGCCATCGCGTACGCGGCCACGCTCGACGAGTCGGCGTACCCGGCCGACGCCTGGGCCGCCATGCGTGCCACGCTCGCCGCCGCCACGACGGCCCGGGCCGGCACGTTCGGCACCCAGAACCAGATCGACGCGCCGGAACGGGCGCTGAGCTACCAGTTGGCCCGGCTCGGGGTGCTGCGCAGTGCCACACTCCCGGTCACGGTGACCGCCCAGACGCGGTGCGTCGGCGGTAAGGCGTACGTGGCGGTGCAGGCCCGCAACGACCACGACGCTCCGGTGGACGTGGTGCTGGAGAGCGCGTACGGCCGGCGATCGGTTCCGGACGTGGCACCGGGTGCCCATGCGTTCCAGCAGTTCGCCGCCCGCGGCGCCGCCGCCCCGGCGGGTACGGCGACCGTCCGGGTGACCGGGACGGTCGACGGCAGGGACGTGACCACCGTCCGCACCGCGGCGTACCCGGCCACCACCTGCGGCGGCTGATCCCCACCCATCCGATCTGCCCCGGAGCCGGTTCCACGCCGGTTCCGGGGTGCCGATGAACTCCCCTGCCCGTTCCACTTCAAGGAGGACATCTCGTGACACCGCGTCCACGAACGGGGGCCCGCCGACGGGTCGCCGCCATCGCGACGGCCGGCGTGATGCTCGCCGGATTCGTCGCGGCGGCACCGGTCCAGGCCGCCGACACGAATCTCGTCGTCAACGGCGGGTTCGAGAACGGCCTGGCGAACTGGTTCGTCAACAACGGCAACGCCACCGACAGCGCGACCCTCTCCCTCACCACCGACGCCTACTCCGGGTCGAGCGCGGTGCGGGTCACCAACCGGACGACCACCGGGTCCGGTCCGATGCAGGACCTCTCCGGCAAGGTCCAGGCCGGGCAGACGTACACGTTGAGCGCCCGACTCAAGTACGAGAACGCGGCCTCGCCCGCGACGAAGCAGTTCTTCGCCACCATGCACTACGGCGGCTCCACCTACACCAACCTGGTGAGCGTGACGGCGACCCGGGGACAGTGGGCGCACGTCAACGGGCAGTTCACCATCCCGGCGAGCCAGGGCGTCGGCACCGCGCGCCTGTTCTTCGAGACCCCGTGGACGAGTGACCCGGGCGCCGATGCGAACCTGCACCTCATGGACTTCACGCTCGACGACGTATCGGTGGTCGGCGCCGCGCCGCCGCCGCCCGCGTCCAAGACCATCGAGGTGGTCGGCAAGCTGCCCGGTGAGCACAACCCGTTGATCGGCCACAAGTTCGGCGCCGACGGGTACGGCTTCGTCCACGACGGCCGGGTCTACATGTACATGACCAACGACACCCAGGGGTACGCCCCGAACCCGACCACCGGTGTCTCGCCGGGCATCAACTACGGCGACATCAACCAGATCACGGTGATCTCCACGACCGACATGGTCAACTGGACGGACCACGGTGAGATCCAGGTCGCCGGGCCGAACGGCGTGGCACCGTTCACGAACAACTCGTGGGCGCCGGGCATGGCTAAGAAGATCGTCGACGGGCAGGAGAAGTTCTTCCTGTACTACGCCAACGGCGGCGGCTCCAGCAACGTGATCACCGGTGCGTCGCCGGTGGGCCCGTGGACCAGCGAGCGCACCAGCACGCTGATCGACGGCCGCACCCCGGGTGCCGAGGCGGTCGCCTGGAAGTTCGACCCGGCGCCGTTCGTGGACGACGACGGCGAGGCGTACCTCTACTTCGGCGGCGGTCCGGCGGCGACCAGCATGCCGGCGGCCGAGCGGTTCAACAACCCGAAGAACCTGCGGTCGATCAAGCTCGGTGACGACATGGTGTCGACCGAGGGCACGGCGGCGGTCGTGGACGCCCCGGTGGCCTTCGAGGCGGCCCAGGTGTTCAAGCGCGACGGCAAGTACTACCTGTCGTACTCGTCGCACTTCGGCGGCAACGACTTCGGTGGCAACCAGACGCCGCTGCCCGGGTACCCCGGCGGCGGTCAGATCGGCTACATGATCTCCGACGACCCGATGGTCTGGCCGAAGGAGACCTACGCGGGCGTGCTGTTCCCGAACCAGTCGCAGTTCTTCGGCACCGGCACCGGCGGCAACAACCACCAGTCCGCCTTCGAGTACGAGGGCAAGTACTACTTCACGTACCACGGCCCGACGCTGAACAAGCGCATCAACGGCAACACCACCCAGGGCTACCGCAGCCCGCACATCCAGGAACTCAGCTTCAACGAGGACGGCACCATCCGGCAGGTGGTGGGCGACTACGCCGGTGTCGACCAGGTCCGGAACTTCGACCCGTACCGGGTGTTCGAGGCGGAGACCTTCGGCTGGAGCAAGGGCATCGCGACCGTGAAGATCGACGGCGGGTCCGCCCAGTTCGGCGACGAGGCACCCAACCTGGTCGTCCGTGACATCGACAACGGCGACTGGACCGCGCTCTCCTCGGTCGACTTCGGGGCCGGGGCCAGGAGCCTGACCGCCAAGGTCCGGCCGCTGGTGGCCGGCGGATCGATCCAACTGCGGCTCGGTGACGTGACCGCCCCGGTGGTGGCGACCATCCCGGTCGACGGGCCGATCGGCGAGTGGACGGAGCTCAGCACCGAGCTCGACGGCGTGGCCGGCGTGCACGACGTGTACTTCACCTACGCCGGACCGGCGGGTGGCGACCTGTTCGAGATCGACACCTGGGCGTTCGAGGCGGCCACCGCCGACCTGCCGGTGACGGTCAGCGCGCAGACGCGGTGTGTCGGCGGTAAGGCGTACGTGGCGGTGCAGGCGCGCAACGACCACGACGCTGCGGTGGACGTGGTGCTGGAGAGCGCGTACGGGCAGCGGTCGGTGTCGGCCGTGGCGCCGGGCGCGAGCGCGTTCCAGCAGTTCAACAGCCGGACGGCGGCGACGCAGGCAGGCACGGCGACCGTCCGGGTGACCGGGTCGATCGACGGCAGGGACGTGACGACGGTACGCACCGTCGAGCACCCCGCTGCCACCTGCTGATCATCCCTACCCACTGTCGATCACGAGTGACGCGGAGATGCAGATGAGAACGGACAATCGCAGGCGGCTGTTGGCGGCGGGTGCCGCCGGGGCCCTGCTGGTCGGGTCGGTGATGGCGGCTGCGCCCGCCTCGGCCGATCCGGCTGACACCGGTGACGTGACGGTCACGGTGGAGATCGAGGAGTTGGTGGAGCCGGGCGTGCTGGCGATGTCGATCGCGGGTGACTCGGTGGCGTTGACCGAGGACGGGTCGACGTTGCTGGTGCGGCAGTTCGTCGGTGGTCTGCCGACGGTGACGGTGACCGACACCCGGACCGCCGACGAGGTGCCCTCGGGTGCGGCGTGGGCGGTGCTCGGTAGTGCCACCGACTTCACCGGGGCCGACGGTCAGGAGCCGATCGGTGCCGGGCACCTGGGCTGGAAACCTCGGTTAATCGACGGTGGGGACACCGGTCTGGTCAGTGAGGGTGAAGAGGTCGTCACCGTGTTGGACGAGCCGACGCAGCCGGGCAACAACGTGGGTCTGGTCGACCAGGAGTTGCTGGTCTCCACGTTCGACTCGGGTGCGGTCGCCGGTGGGGCATACTCGGTCGACGCCGACCTGTTCCTGCGCACCCCGGCCGACGTGGCCGCCGGCGCGTACACCTCGACACTGACCCTGTCCCTCTTCGAGTGATCCGCTGAGGGCGGGGCCGCCGGTCCACGGCGACCCCGCCCTCGTTTCCCGTCGCGCCGCCCCGGACCGGCGCGTCAGGCCGCGATGGCGATCGCGAAGATGTGCATGGTCGGCACGTTGGCCGCCGGGCGGGCACTGATGTTGGGCAGCTCGACCCGGACGACCGCCTTGTTCTGCACCGTCACGCCCACGAAGTAGACGCAGGCCGCCGTGTTCTGCCGCTGGTTGCCGGGCCGGTTCTGGTAGGCGCTGACCACGGCCGCGGTGGCCCCGCTGTGCGGCCCGCCGTACCAGTCCGGGGTGCTCAGCGTGAAGGTCTGACGGGTGCCGTCGGCGTACACCACCGTGCCGGTGCCGGACACCGCGCCGTACGTGCCGGTGGCGAGGAAGCCGAGCGTACGACCGGTGCCGGTGACGCTGATCGACTGCCCGGAGGCGATGGCGTTGTCCGCTCCGCCCGCCGCGACGCTGGGCCAGCGGAAGGTCACCCCGTTGCGGCTCAGGGTGGCGCCGGGGGTGACGCCCGCAGCGGCCAGGGCCTGCGCGGAGAGCGAGGCACCGTTGCCGTCGAAGTTGCCGACGCCGGTGTTGGTGTCGTTGGTGGTGCTGACGTTGGTGAAGCTCTGTTCCAGCGTCGGGAGGGCGACGCCCTGCCCGGTGGCCCGGTAGGTGCGACCTGCCTGGACGGTCACCTCGACCAGGTCCGACTCGATCCGCGTGGTCCGCGCGGGCGTGCCGTCGGCGACGTCGACCACCGTGTACGTGGTGGCGAAGAGCCGTCCGCGCAGGCGTACCGTGCCGGCCCGGTCCGGCCGGACGAGGACCTCGCTGGCCTGGCCGTTGGTCCACGCGATGCCGACGGTGTGTCCGCCCCGGCCACGCAGGCCGGATACCCGCCCGTTCGGCCACGCGGTCGGCAGGGCCGGCAGGACGTGCAGTTCACCGGCATGGCTCTGGAGCAGCATCTCGGCGACCCCGGCGGTGGCGCCGAAGTTGCCGTCGATCTGGAACGGCGGGTGCAGGTCGAACATGTTCGGCGCGAGCCGGGCCGGGGTGGCGAGGAAGCGGATCAGGTCGTGGGCGCGGTTGCCCTCCTCCATCCGGGCCCAGAAGTTGATCTTCCAGGCGAGTGACCAGCCGGTGCCGTCGTCACCCCGGATCTCCAGGGTGCGCCGGGCCGCCTCGAACAGCTGCGGGGTGCCGCGCCGGGTGATCTGGTTGCTCGGCGCGAGCCCGTACAGGTGCGAGATGTGCCGGTGGTTCCGCTCGGTCTCCACCCAGTCGTAGAGCCACTCCATGATGTTGCCCCGGGAACCGACCCGCGTCGGTGCCAACCGGTCCCGGGTCGCGCGGACCTGGGCCCGGAACGTGGCGTCCACCCCGAGGATCTCGCTGGCCCGGGCGCAGCCGTCGAAGAGGTCCCGCAGGATCTGGTTGTCCATGGTCGGGCCGGCGCACACGCTGGCGTCCGTGTGGTGGCCGATCTCCGGCGAGTTCGACGGGTTGGTGACCAGGTAGCCGAGGGACGGCTCGGTCACCAACGTGTCGAGGAAGAACTGCGCGGCACCCTTCATCGCCGGGTAGTTCGCGCGCAGGAACTCGACGTCGCCGTTGAACAGGTAGTGGTCCCAGATCAGGGTGGCCAGCCACGCACCGCCGGTCTGCCACATGCCCCAGAACGCGCCGTCCACCACCGAGGTGGCCCGCCAGGCGTCGGTGTTGTGGTGGGTGACCCAACCGCCCGCGCCGTACTGCACCTGCGCGGTGCGGGCACCGCTGACCGCCAGGTCGCGGACCATGTCGAAGACCGGTGCGTGGCACTCCGCCAGGTTCGTGGTGTTGGCCGGCCAGTAGTTCATCGGCAGGTTGGCGTTGATCGTGTACTTCGAGTCCCACGCCGGGGTCAGCGAGTCGTTCCAGATGCCCTGGAGGTTGGCCGGCTGGGTGCCCGGCCGGGAGGACGAGATCAGCAGGTACCGGCCGAACTGGAACAGCAGCGCGGAGAACTGCGGGTCGTTGACGCTGTTGTGCTGCGCGATCCGCACGTCGGTCGGCTGGTCGGCGGCGGCGGTCCGGCCGAGGTCGAGACTGACCCGGCCGAACAGCGCCTGGTAGTCGGCCACGTGCCGGCTGCGGAGTTGGTCGTAACTGCTGGCCCGGGCGGCGGTCAGGTGGCGCCGCGCGATGCCCTGGTAGTCCCCGCCGACGTTGCGGTAGGTGACGTAGCTGGATCCGATCGAGATCAACAGGGTCACGCTGGTGGCGTTGGTGACCCGCAGCGTGCCGCCGGAACTCGTCACCGTGCCGCCGCTGACGGTCGCGTTCGCCAGGGCGTGGAACCGCACCGCGCCGGTGACGCCCTCCTGGTTGCCGGAGACCCCGTCGAGGGCGATCGTGGTGCCGTCAGGGCTGGACAGCGTGGTCCGCTGCGGGCTGTCGAAGGTGGCGGTGAAGGAGATCGACCCGCTCCGGTCGGCGGTCAGGCGCATCGCGATGACCTGGTCCGGCGCGCTGGCGAACACCTCGCGCTGGTAGCGGACGCCGTTCATCAGGTAGCTGACCGAGCTGGTCGCGGTGGTCAGGTCGAGCTGCCGCTCGTACTGCGACGCCCCGCCCGAGGTGGGGAACGTCAGCCGCAGGTTGCCGACGAGCTGGTACGCCAACTGCCCGACCGGGTTGCCGAGCATGTTCTGGTTGATCAGGTTCTGCGCCTGCGTCCACTGGTTGGCGAAGACCAACCGCCGGATCTCCGCCAGCGCCCCCGACCCCCGGGTGTTGCTCGGGTCGTGGGGGCCGCCGGCCCAGACGGTGTCCTCGTTGAGTTGCAGCCGTTCGGCGTCGACGTTGCCGAACACCATGGCACCGAGCCGACCGTTGCCGATCGGGAGCGCGCGCAGCCAGTCGGTCCCGGCGGACTCGTCGTACCACAGTGCCAGGTCACCGGCGGCGAGCACCTGGGCTGGTGGGGCGGAGTCCGCGCGGGCCAGGGCGGTCCACGGCAGCGGCAGCAGGGCGCCGCTCGCGCCGGCCGCGCCCATCTTGAGAGCCTGCCGTCGGGTCAGGTCTGACATCGATCCTCCAACCGGTGGCCCGAGGAGCCACGCCGGTGCGCGGGAACAGGGTGGAAAGCCGACATGCCGGAGCTGTTCGGTGACGTCGGGCGGGACGTGTCGGGCGAGACCCGAGCGCCACGGAGACAGCCAGACATCTGATGTGTTTCGCGAAGGTTACTCCGGGACGACAAAATAGGCAATGGTCGATGATGATGCCTGACGCCCACGGGCAATTCACTACCGATCACACCGATGTGCAGGCACAACGGAGTGGCCCGCGCCCGTCGCCAGACTTTCTCGCGTGGCCGGGCCGATCAGCGACGACACGGAGGGGCGCCCCGACGAGGGGCTGAATACATCACATGTATCGCCCCGGGGCGGGGTCGGCGGAGTGCGGAGCCCGCCGCGATCAGCGCCGGGCGGCCGTACCACCTCGGGCGGTCGTGCCCGGTCGGGCGTCACCGAGCCGCGCCAGGGCCGCGTCACGGTCCACGGCGGATTCGGTGAGGGCGAGCCGCCGCACGTGGTCGACGACC
This sequence comes from Micromonospora sp. NPDC047793, assembly GCF_040642635.1. NCBI lineage: Bacteria > Bacillati > Actinomycetota > Actinomycetes > Micromonosporales > Micromonosporaceae > Micromonospora > Micromonospora sp. NPDC047793. The sequence goes on from NZ_JBEYSG010000006.1 coordinate 321,352, forward strand.
CGGTCGGGGAACCGGTAGCGGCTGCCGCACCGGACGAGCAGGCGGCGCTCGCGCAACTCCCCCAGACCCCGTCGGACCTGCACGAGGGTCAGGTTGCACAGCGCCGCCGCCGCGTCGGCGTCGAAGTCCGGGCCGGGATGCAGGCCGAGGTAGCGGACCAACCGCTGCCCACGAGCGGGCAGATCGCGGTAGGCCAGGTCGAAGGCGGCGAGCAGGGCTGCCGCCGGGTCGACGCCGACCGACTCGTTTGCCAGGTCGAAGGGAGAGGTGGCGGCCTCTCCGGTCCGCTGGTCGACGACCGGCTCCGCGCCGCCGACCTCGTCGATCATGGTGCTCAACAGACGTTCCATCCGGTCGGCGCGGTCCACCACCACGGCGGTGTCGGACGGTCGGACCGGGCTTGCCGACGGGCGCCGGTCGGTGCGGACGCCCATGGACGCGGCGGTGGCAGGTACGCGCATGACAGCCCCCCTTCCTCGTCAGACATCAGGTGGCGTGGCGGCGGACGTCCGTCCCGCACGCGAACCTGGCCCGCCGGGGCGTCGCGGTGACCGGCTCGGCCGGCCGGGACGGTGGACGCCGAGCACCCGGGTGAGCACGTCGCGAGTGAGGGGAAGTCTGCACTCTTGCTGACGAAAAGTAGTCTGTGAGCGATAACATAGCAAGGAGTAGATGTTCTTGCGATGAGGTGGACGCACCTCATCGGGCCAGCCAACCTCCGTCGACCGGGATGACGGCGCCGTGCACGTAGGCGGCCGCGTCGGAGGCGAGGAAGACGGTGACTCCGGCGAGGTCGTCGGGGCGCCCCCACCGCCCGGCCGGGATCCGTTCCAGGATCGCCCGGTTGCGCTCCGGCTGGTCCCGCAGTGCCCGGGTGTTGTCCGTGCCGATGTAACCCGGCGCGATCGCGTTGACGTTGACCCCGTGCGGCGCCCACTCGTTGGCCAACGCGCGGGTCAGACCGGCGATCCCCGACTTCGCGGCGGCGTATCCGGGCACCGTCACGCCGCCCTGGAAGCTCAGCATCGACGCGGTGAAGATGATCTTCCCGCTGCCCCGCCGGACCATCTCCCGGCCCAGCTCCCGGGCGAGGACGAACGGCGCGGACAGGTCGACTTCGAGCACGTGGTCCCAGTCGGCGTCGGAGTGCTCTGCGGCGGGCGCGCGACGGATCGTGCCGGCGTTGTTGACCAGGATGTCGACGGGCCGGTCGGCCCCGACGAGCCAGTCGCCGAGCGCGCGGACGGCGGCGCGGTCGGACAGGTCCGCCCGGTACGGCACGAACCCGCGCCCGTGCGCCGCCACCCGGTCGGCCACCTCGCTACCGGTCTCCTCCAGCGCCGCGCTCACCCCGATCACGTCGGCTCCGGCAGCCGCCAGGGCCTCCGCCATCGCCAGTCCGATGCCGCGTCGGCACCCGGTCACCACGGCCAACCGGCCGCTCAGGTCGAACAGGTTCACGTGTCTCCTCCACAGTCGACGAGCACCTTCACGTCACCACCGGCGGCGAGCGCCTCGAAGGCCCGCGACACGTCGGCCAACGGCACGATCCGGGAGACGAGCCGGTCGGCGGGCACCTGACCGGTGTGCACCAGGCGGACCGCCTCGGCGTAGTCCCCGCGTTCGTAGACCCGTACCCCGATCACCTCCAGCTCGCGCCAGAAGATCCGGTGCAGGTCCACCTCGCGGGGGGTGGGGTGGATGGCGACGACGACGAGCCGTCCCCGGACCGCGAGCAGGTCGGTCGCGGTCCGGACACCGGCCGCCGAGCCGGAGACCTCGAACACCACGTCCGCGCCGGCCTCGGCGGTCGCCTCCCGGACGTACCGCGCGACGTCGACCGTCGCCGGGTCGACGGCGGTGAGACCGAGGTCGGTGGCGAGTTCCCGGCGGCGCGGGTCGAGTTCGAGCACGGTCACCTCGGCACCGGTGGCCCGGGCGACCGTGCCGATGAGCAGACCCACCGGCCCGGCGCCGATGACGACCGCGTGTTCGCCGGCGACGAGCCGGGAGCGGCGCACGTCGTGCACCGCCACCGCGGTCGGCTCGACGAGCGCGGCGTGGACCAGCGACAGGTCCGCTGGCAGCGGCACCAGGAGCCGCGCGGATACGGTCCACGACCGTTGCATCGCGCCGGGCGAGTCGATGCCGACGAAGTCGAGCCGGTGGCAGATGTGCGTGTGTCCGGCACGGCAGGCGGGACACTCACCGCACCAGTCCAGCGGCATCACGGTGACCGGGTCCCCCACCCGGAATCCCTCGACGCCCGCGCCGACCTCGGCCACCCGGCCCGACATCTCGTGCCCGATCACCGCCGGTACGCTCACCCGCTGGTCCATCGCCCCGTGCGCGATGTGCAGGTCCGTGCCACAGATCCCGGTGTACGCGACGTCGAGGCGCACCTGGCCGGGACCGGGCGGCACGACGGGGGTCTCCTCGACGACGAAGGTCTGCTCGCCGACGTACTGTGCGCTGCGGTTCACGCCGCCTCCTCGGGTCTCTCCGGTGGGCTGTTCTTCTCCCGCGAGCCGCTCGGCCGGGCCCGACCGAGTGCACCTGCCAGCGGTGGATCGCTGGGACGCCGAGGGTGCCGTGAGGGCACCAAACGTCCGACGTCTCTATAGTGGTGAGGGCTGCCGGTGTCTGCCACAGGCGGTGGCGGACCCATGTCGACGCCCCAGCGCGGGCCGGTCCGAAGGGGGCGTGGATGGCACTCACCGACGACGCGATCGCCAGGATCCGCAGCATGATCCAGAGCGGGGAGCTGCCGCCGGGCGCACGGCTGCCACCGGAGCCGCAACTGGCCGCGCAGATGGGGCTGTCCCGCAGCGGGGTCCGGGAGGCGGTGAAGGTGCTCGAATCGGCGCGGGTGCTCGACGTGCGTCGCGGCGACGGCACGTACGTCACCAGCCTCGCCCCGCGCCTGCTGCTGGAGGGCCTCGGCGTCGCGGTGGAACTGCTGCGCGACGACACGCTGCTGGAGGTGATGGAGGTCCGCCGGATGCTGGAGCCGGTGGCGACCGGCCTGGCGGCGCTGCGGATGACCGACACCGACCTCGACGAGCTCGCCCGGATCCTGGAGGACATGCGGGCCGCCGCCGACGACGCCGAGAAGCTGATCCAGTTCGACACCGCCTTCCACCACACGGTCATCGCGACGACCGGGAACGAGACCCTCACGTCGCTGCTGGCCGGGCTCTCCAGCCGGACGCTGCGGGCGCGGGTGTGGCGCGGGCTGATCGAGGGCAACGCGGCACACAAGACGATCGACGAGCACCACGCGATCTATCTCGCGCTGCGGTCGCGTGATCAACTGCTCGCCCAGGCCAGCGCCCTGATGCACGTCAACACCTCGGAGGCGTGGCTGCGTACGGTGCTCGCCGCCAAGGCGGCGGACGCGTGATGCCCGCACGACGGGGTTCACCCGGCCGCCCCGTCGGGCTGGGACCGCCGGGGCAGTCCGTAGGTCCGCAGGGCGGTGCCGGCGAAGACGTCCTGCCGTTCCCGGGCCGACAGCGGCGGTAACGCGGCCTCCAGCGCCCGACGGACACCCGGGTAGTCCGACCTGAGCAGACACACCGGCCAGTCCGAGCCAAACATCAGACGATCCGGGCCGAACTCGTCGATCGCGACCGCGACGAACGGGCTCAGGTCGGCCGGTGACCACTCCGGCCGGGCCTCGGTGACCAGGCCGGACAGCTTGGCGGTGACGTTCGGGTGGTCGGCGAGCGCGGCGAACGGGTCGCGCCAGGCCCGCAGACCCGCCTCTCCCGCGTCGATCCGGGGCTTGCCGAGGTGGTCGAGGACGAACCGGAGCTGCGGTACGGCCCGTGCCGCCCGGGCCGCCGCCGGCAACTGGTCGGCCCGGATCACCAGGTCGAACACGAGCCCGGCATCGGCCACCTCGACGAGGCCGCGCCGCACCTCGGGCCGGTCGAGATAGTCGGGGTCTGCCTCCCCCTGCACCTGCGGGCGTACCCCGACCAGCAGCTCACCGCCGCGCAGCCGACGGTAGCCCGCGACGGTTGCGGAGACGTCGCCGGCCGCGATGTCGAGCCAGGCCACCACGCCGAGGATGGCCGGTGTGTCGGCGGCGTGGCCGAGGAACTCGGCGGCCTCGTCGGGATGACAGCGACCGCCCTCCACCAGCACGGTGCCGTCCACGCCGGTCGCGGTCAGCTCGGTGGTGAGGTCCGCCGGGGTGAACGGTCGACGGATGGCGGCCAGTGCGGGATCGTCCAGCCAGTCGTAGCCGTGGTCCGGCTGCCACAGGTGGTGGTGCGCGTCGATAATCATGCCGGCGCTCCCGCCACGACCGGCGCGGTGGTCCACTCCGGGCCGTCGGGGAACCGGTAGTCGGTCAGTGCGGCGGGGACGATCTCGGCGCTCATGCCCGGCACGCGCGGTGCGAGGTAGCGTCCATGCTGGACGCGGACCGGGTCGGCGAAGTGCTCGTGCAGGTGGTCGACGTACTCGATGGCCCGGTCGTCCGTGGTGCCGCTGAGTGCCACGAAGTCGAACATGGCCAGGTGCTGCACCAGCTCGCACAGCCCAACACCTCCGGCGTGCGGGCAGACCGGCACCCCAAACTTCGCGGCGAGCAGCAGGATCGCCAGGTTCTCGTTGACCCCGGCGACCCGGCAGGCGTCGATCTGCACGACGTCGACCGCGTCGGCCTGGAGGAGCTGCTTGAACATCACCGCGTTGTGCACGTGCTCACCGGTGGCCACCTTGACCGGGGCGAGGGCCTTGCGCACGGCGGCGTGCCCGAGCACGTCGTCCGGGGACGTCGGCTCCTCGATCCAGTACGGTTCGAAAGGCGCCAGCTCCCGCATCCACCCGATGGCCTCGGGCACCCCCCAGATCTGGTTGGCGTCGACCGCGATGCGGACGTCCGGCCCGACCGCGCGGCGGGCGATACCCATCCGGCGTACGTCGTCGGCCAGATCCCCGCCGACCTTGATCTTGATCAGCCGGTACCCGTCGTCGACCGCCTCCCGGCAGAGCCGGGCGAGCTTCTCGTCGTCGTAGCCCAACCAGCCCGGCGTGGTCGTGTAGGCGGGATAGCCCTCGGCCAGCAGGCGCTGCTCCCGGGCGGCGCGCCCGCCCTGCGCGGCCCGTAGCAGGTCCAGCGCCTCGTCCTCGGTGAGCGCCTCGCGCAGGTAGCGGAAGTCGACCTGCGCGACGATCTGTTCCGGGGCGAGGTCGGCGAGCAGCTTCCACAGCGGCTTGCCCGCGCGGCGGGCGGCGAGATCCCACACCGCGTTGACCAGCCCGCCGGCCGCCATGTGCACCACTCCCTTCTCCGGGCCGAGCCACCGGATCTGGCTGTCGCCGACGAGCCGCCGGGCCAGCGCGCCGGGGTCCGCGAGCACCTCGTCGACCGGCTGACCGACCACCATCGAGGCGAGCGACTGCACGGCCGCGACCTGGATCTCGGTGCCGCGCCCCACGGTGAAGACCAGTCCGTGTCCCTCCGCGCCGGCCGATGTCCGCAGGATCAGGTACGCGGCGGAGTAGTCCGGGAACGGGTTCATGGCGTCCGACCCGTCGCGGTGCCGGGACGTGGGGAACCGTACGTCGATGGTTTCTACGGACGAGATGCGCTCACTCACCGAAACTCCTGGGGGTCGAACAGCTGGCCGGGTCGGGCCCGGCTTCGGGTCTGGGGTGCGGCGGACCGCCGGCCTCATGTCTGCGCCTTGCCTCCGGTGATGCGGGAGACCACCAGGGCCACCAGGATGACGGTGCCGTTGAGGAAGTTCGTCCACTGTGCGGGCACCCCGGCCAGGGTCAGCACGTTGATGATCATGAACAGCAGCAGGACACCGGTGAAGGCGCCGAAGACGCTGCCCTTGCCGCCGTTGAGACTCACGCCGCCGATCACCGCCGCCGCGAAGACCTGGAAGATCGCGCCGCTGCCCTGCGCCGCTGGCACCGCCGCCAGCCGACCGCTGATCAACAGGCCGGCGAGCGCGGCGAGGACGCTGGCCACGATGAGGGCGACCCACAACACGCGGTCGGTGCGGATGCCCGCCGCCCGGGCGGCGTCGGCGTTGCCACCGATGGCATAGAGCGCCCGGCCGGCACGGGTGTAGCCGAGAACCACGATGCCGACGGCGACCAGCAGCAGCGACACCCAGATCGACGCCGGCACCCCGGCCCAGGAGGCGGAGCCCAGATAGGTCATCGACTCCGGCAGCGCGAAGAAGGTCTGGCCGCCCGAGATGCCGGTGAGCAGGCCACGCAGGACGATCAGCATGCCCAGCGTGACGATGAAGCCGTTGAGGCCGAAGCGGACGATGAGCAGGCCGTTGAAGGCACCGACGAGCGCGCCGACGAGCAGGACCACCGGCACCGCCCAGGCGTCCGGCACCACGTCGAGCCCGAGACCTCGGGTGAGGGCGGGGTCGATGACCAGCCATGCGGCGATGCCGGGCGCCAGACCGAAGGTGGACTCCAGCGACAGGTCCATCTTGCCGGTGATCAGCACGATGGTCTGGGCGAGCACCACGATGGCGATCTCCGACATGCTCTGCAGCACGTTGATGATGTTGTCGCTGCTGAGGAAGACCGGGTTGACGATCGAGCCGACGACGGCGACCGCGATGATCGCCGGCACCAGCGCCAGGTCGCGTAGCCGGGCGACGGCCAGACTCCGTGAGGCGGACCTGGACGGTGGTGGTGCCGCCGCCGGTGGGGTGGTGGGAGTCAGCGTCTCAGACATGGTGGAGGTCCACCCCTTCCATGGCGGCTACCAGATCGTTGTCGCGCCAGCCGTGTGCCATCTCGCCGACGACCCGGCCCTGGAACATCACCAGCACCCGGTCACAGATCCGCAGGTCGTCGAGTTCGTCGGAGACCACGAGCACGGTGGTCCCGCCCCGACGGACCTCGTCGACGACACCGAGGAGCGTCTGCTTGGACCGCACGTCGACACCGGCGGTGGGGGTGATGAGCACCAGCACCTTGGGCTCGCTGGCCAACGCCCGACCCATCACCACCTTCTGCTGGTTGCCGCCGGACAGGTCGGAGACCGGCACTTGCGGCCCGGACGCCTTGATCGCCAGATCGGCGATGGTGCCACGGGCCAGCGCGTCGCGTCGGGCCGGTGAGATGAGGCCCCGTCGCGCGACCCGGTCCGGCACGGTCATCGTGACGTTCTCCGCTATGGACAGCAGCGGCACCAGCCCCTCCCGGTGCCGGTCCTGCGGCACCAGGCCGACGCCGGCGTCGAGCGCGTCCGGCACGCTGCCCGGACGCAGTGTGCGGCCGTCCACCACGACCGATCCCCCGGCCGCGCGGGCCAGGCCGACGATCGCCTCGGCGACCTCGACCTTGCCGCTGCCACCGCCGCCCGCGATGCCGACCACCTCGCCGGCCCGGGCCTCGAGCGACAGCTCCACACCGGAGGCGGTGGTCAGGTCACGCACCGACAGCAGCACCGGCGCGTCGGCCGCGAGCGGTCGGTGGTCCGCCTCCGGCATCGTCACGTCCTCACCGGTCATCGCGGCGACCAGGTCCGGCCGGCGCAGCTGCGCCACCGGGGCCGTCAGGATGTGCCGCGCGTCGCGGAAGACCGTCACCTGGTCGCAGATCTCGTAGATCTCCTGCAGGTGGTGGCTGATGAACAGGAACGTCACACCCTGGGCCCGCAGGTCCCGGATCCGGGTGAACAGACGGTTGATGCCCGCGCCGTCGAGCTGGGCGGTCGGCTCGTCGAGGATGATGAACCGGGCGCCGAAGGAGAGCGCGCGGGCGATCTCCACGAACTGCCGCTGTTCGACCGAGAGCGACGCGGCGGGCTGGCGTACGTCCACCTCGACCGACCACGTCGCGAGCAGTTCCTCGGCCTGCCGGCGCAGCCTCGACCACTGGATCAGCCCGGCCACGCCCCGGGCGTGGCGGTTGAGGAACAGGTTCTCCGCCACGGTGAGGGTGGGGATGATCGTGGACTTCTGGTAGACGCAGGCCACCTGCCGGCGCCAGGCGTCGCGGTCACCCAACGGTGGAGCGGGCCGGCCGGCGAATGCCACCGCGCCACCGTCGGCGGCCTGGAGTCCGGTGAGGATGCCGACCAGCGTCGACTTGCCGGCGCCGTTGCGCCCGACCAGAGCGTGCGTCTCGCCGGGCCGGACCACGATGCCCGCGTCGAGGAGGGCCACCGTCGACCCGAACCTCTTGGTGATGTTCACCGCCTCGACGACGGGCCGGGTGTCGCCGGCCGGCCCGTCGGCCGAGTGGTGTGGGACGGTGTTCATGCGTTGTTGCCCCACAGGGAGGCGTCGTCGAACTTCAGCGTCGGCTCACCCGCGACCGGTGCGCCGTCCACCGTCACCAGCGGCGCCGGGAGCTGGTCCTCCAGCAGGCCGTCGCGCACCTGGATGATGGTGCTGCCGTGGTCGGTCGGGCCGGGCTGGAACGTCTTGCCGTCCATCGCCGCCTTCACGTACTCCAGCCCGTACTTGGCGTACAGGTCGGCGGGTTGGCTGACGGTGGCGTCGATGAGGCCCTCGCCGATGTTCTTCAGCTCCTCGGGGATGCCGTCGTTGGAGACCACGAAGACGTGCTTCGGGTCGCTCGGCGGCACCTGGAGGCCGCGCTGCTTGAGGATCTGCAGCGTGCCGGACAGGGCGAACGAGGACTGCATGTAGATGCCCTTGACGTCCGGGTCCGAGGCGAACCGGGTCTGCAGCTTCGACGCCGCCACGTCGGCCTTCCAGTCGGTGGCCTCGCCGAAGACGGTGATGGCGGGGAAGTCCTTGCGCATGCACTCGTTGAACGCCTCGGTGCGGTCCCGGCCGTTGATCGAGTCCAGGCCGCCCTGGAGCATCACGACCTTGCCCTTGCCACCGAGCTTGGTGCCGAGGAACTGGCAGGCCTTGATGCCGTAGGCGCGGTTGTCGGCACGGACGACCATGAACACCTTGCCGGTGTCCGGTCGGGTGTCGATCGTGACCACCGGGATGTCCCGGCTCTCCAACTGCGTCAGGGTGGGCGCGATGGCGGCGGTGTCCTGCGGTGCCATCACCACGCCCTTGACCCCTTGGCTCATGAACGCCTGGGTGTTCGAGATGAGGTTGGCGATGTCGTTCTGCGAGTTGGTGGTCTTGATCTCGACGCCCAGCTCGTCGGCGAACTGCGGCACGTACCTGATGTAGGAGTTCCAGAAGTCGGTGTCGGATCGCGGGTAGTCGACGCCGACGAGCTGCGTCGTCCCGCCTGAGCCGGTACCGTCCGCGCCGCACCCGGCGGCGAGCGTGGCCGAGGCACCGAGCAGCACGGTCAGCCCCACGCTCAGCAGAGCTCTACGTTCCATGGTGTGTCCTCCGTATCGGGATGCCGTCGACGGCGGAGCCGCCGCGACCACCCGGGCGCGGCGACGGACGTCCGACGGAGCAGGTGCGATCAGGCGGCGGTGACGTCCACGGGAGACAGCCGCGGTCGTCGCCGCAGGTGTTTCAGGGCGAGCCGGAGGCGATGCCGCCGCGACCGTCCGACATCGGGCCGTCGGCGGCGTTCGTGATCCGCGGACGGGTGGCCGGGGCGAGCCGGGGACGGGACATGGGGATCCCTCCAAAACACGGACGGCGTAGGGGTGGTGTCGCTGGCACGGGCTTAGACATCAGACGTTATTCGTTTCGGGCGCACAGCGTCAACGCCTAGATCGCCCGCCAGGGCCGGTTTTTCGGCAGGAGGCGCGGCGGGCAGGCAACGCGGAGGGTCGCGATACATCACATCAATTCGGCATCACGGCGTACGCTCACCCACGGGCCGCCAGATCGGGCGCGCCGGGCCGATGTTGGCGATCACACCACGGTGATCGATCGATGCCACGTCAGCACATCGACGCCTCTGCGAACGTTAACATCGACGCCCCTCGTGTTGCTAGCGTGTTTCGCGTCGGGTCGCGGCAGGCCCGAGAGGCCCCGCGTCCAGGGATGCCGTCAGCGCCGCCCGAGCAGCGGCCGACTGAAAATATCGATCAATGTCATCTTGTTGCTGGCGCTCTCGGCGCGACTCCATACTTTGGCTTGCGCGCGAGCCGCGAATCGGCACGAAAGTGTCATCGTCACGGCGAGGTGAGCGGATCCCTCCGCAGGGCAGCACCTCCCGCACCGCGACGCCCGGTCCCCGCCCCCCGGTCGATGTCGGCTGACCCCGACGTCCACCGTGCCCGGGTTCCGGCGTCGACCCAACCACCGGAGAGGTGAACATGACCCGAACGAGAGCGGGGCTGCTGGCATCCCTGGCCACCGCGTTACTTCTCGCCGTGGCGGGCGTCGCCCTGTCCCCGTCACCGGCCGTCGCCGCGTCGCTGGTCGAGGTGACCAGCTTCGGCAACAACCCGGGCAACATGCGCATGCACATCTACGCGCCGGACAACCGGCCGGCCAATCCGGCGATCGTGGTCGCCATGCACGGCTGCGGCGGATCCGGCACCGGCTTCTACTCCAGCAGCGAGTTCGCCCGGCTCGCCGACCAGTACGGCTACCTGGTCATCTACCCCACCGCGACCCAACAGGCCGGTTTCGGCAACTGCTTCGACGTGTGGTCGGCCGCCTCGAAGCGCCGCGACGGCGGCAGCGACCCGGTCTCCATCATGTCGATGGTCAGCTACGCCCAGCGGCAGTACGGCGGCGACCCGCAGCGGGTCTACGCCACCGGCAGTTCCTCCGGCGGCATGGCCACCCAGGCCCTGCTCGCCCTCTACCCGGACGTGTTCAAGGCCGGCGCGGCCTTCATGGGCGTGCCGTTCAACTGCTTCGCCAACGCCGCCGACTTCCCGCCGACCAACAGCCAGTGCGTCAACGGCCGGATGGACCGCACCCCGCAGCAGTGGGGCGACGCGGTGCGGCAGGCGTACCCCGGCTACAGCGGTGCGCGTCCCCGCATCCAGCTCTGGCACGGGACCAACGACACGCTCATCCCGTTCCAGCTCCTGCAGGAGGCGGTCGAGCAGTGGACCAACGTCTTCGGGTTGAGCCAGACGCCGACGTCCTCGGACACCCCGCAGGCCAACTGGAACCGGCGGCGGTTCGCCAACTCCTCCGGCACGGTCCAGGTCGAGGCGTACAGCATCCAGGGTGCCGGGCACACCCTGCCGTCGACGGGCATGGCCCGGGCCGCCATCGACTTCTTCGGCCTGACCTCCACCCCCACCACTCCCCCGCCCACCACCCCACCCCCGACCACGCCGCCGCCCACCACCCCACCTCCGACCACCCCGCCGCCCACCACGCCGCCGCCCACCACTCCGCCGCCGGGCGCCACGACCTGCCGGGTGCAGTACTCGGCCGACTCGTGGAACAACGGTCTCGTCGGCACGGTGACCGTCACCAACAACACCCCGAACCCGGTCAACGGCTGGACGTTGCAGTGGACCTGGCCGAACGGCCAGCAGGTCACCAGCGCGTGGAACGCCACGGTGACCCAGAGCGGCAGCCAGGCGACCGCGCGCAACGTCGCCTGGAACGCCACGATCCCCGGTAACCAGAGCGTCAGCTTCGGCTTCCAGGCCACCCACAACGGCACCAACAACCCACCCACCGGCTTCACCCTCAACGGGCTCGGCTGCCAGTGAGCGACGCCGGCCGACGAGCCGGGCCCCGGTCGCACCACGACACGGGCGCGGCGACGTCGACCGGTGCCGGCACCCGGATCTGATCGACACCTGACGGCGACCCGGCCGTCACCGAGTACGCGGCCCGGTGCCGCGGGCGCGCCACCTGCGCCCGTGGCACCGGGCCCGCTCGTTGTGCTCGTGCACACCCGCCGCACGCCGCGTCCCGGAGCGGACGCCGCCCGACCAGGCGACCAGAGCATATTTACTGCTGTCACTTGAGCGTGTTATCGATAACATGCTAACTTCCGGTCGAGGGGTGCAGGGCACGCTCCTTCGAGGTCATCGACCCGGCCGGCAGGGCACGCCGGCCGATCGCGGCACCCGCCGGTGACCTGTCCGGGCCCGCCGACAAGGCGCAGCGCGCCGGCCGTCCGAGCCGCCCCGACCGCAGGTGGCACCGGATCCCATGCACCACGGCCGGGCCACCGCGCCCGCACGAACTCCACCGATCGCCCCAGCACCCGACGGGCCGAGCCTTGGCCGCCCCCGGGTGTGGTCGCCGCTCGTCCCGTGTCGGCCGAGAGGCGTACCGACCACCACCACGAGAGGTCTGTCATGAATCACAGATCCACCGACGACAGGGGCCCGACGATCCGGCCGCGCGCCCTGCTCTTCTCCATCGTGGCGGGCACCGCGCTGCTCGCCTCGACCATGCTCGTCGCTCCGGCCGCCAACGCCGCCGCCAGCACACTCGGCGCGGCGGCGGCCCAGAGTGGGCGCTATTTCGGCGCCGCCACCAACTCGTTCATGCTCAACGGTCAACACGTGACGATCCTCAACCGCGAGTTCAACTCCATCGTGGCCGAGAACGAGATGAAGTGGGACGCCACCGAACCCCAGCAGAACGGCTTCAACTTCACCGGCGGCGACCGGCTCGTCGCACACGCCCGGGCCAACGGCATGTCGGTACGCGGGCACGCCCTGGTCTGGCACGCCCAGCAGCCGGGCTGGGCACAGAACCTCTCCGGCACCGCGCTGCGCAACGCCATGACCAACCACATCACCCGGGTCGCCGGCCACTTCCGGGGCCAGATCCACTCCTGGGACGTGGTGAACGAGGCGTTCGCCGACGGCGGTGGCGGCGGTCGGCGTGACTCCAACCTCCAGCGCACCGGCAACGACTGGATCGAGGTCGCGTTCCGGACCGCGCGCACCGCCGACCCGAGCGCCAAGCTCTGCTACAACGACTACAACACCGACGGGGTCAACGCGAAGTCGACCGGCATCTACAACATGGTGCGCGACTTCAAGGCCCGTGGGGTGCCGATCGACTGCGTGGGCTTCCAGTCCCACCTGGGCACCACGCTCTCCAGCGACTACCAGGCCAACCTGCAACGCTTCGCCGACCTCGGCGTGGACGTGCAGATCACCGAGTTGGACGTCGCCCAGGGGTCCAACCAGGCGAGCATCTACGAACGGGTCACCCGCGCCTGCCTGGCGGTGGCCCGGTGCACCGGCATCACCGTGTGGGGCGTACGCGACAACGACTCGTGGCGGCGCAACGAGAACCCGCTGCTCTTCGACGCGAACGGCAACAAGAAGCCGGCGTACCAGTCGGTGCTCAACGCGCTGAACAGCGTCAGCGGGCCGAACCCGACCACCCCGCCGCCCACCACCACCCCGCCCCCGTCGACCGGTGGCGGATGCACCGCATCGGTGTCGCTGAACTCGTGGAACGGCGGCTTCGTGGCCACCGTCAAGGTCACCGCCGGCAACTCCGCGATCCGTGGCTGGAGCGTACGGGTCGCGCTGCCCGGCGGCACCGCGGTCACCGGCACCTGGAACACCCAGGCCAGCGGCAGCAGCGGCACGGTGAACTTCGCCAACGTCGGCTACAACGGCCAGGTCGGTGCCGGCGGCAGCACCGAATTCGGCTTCCAGGGCACCGGAACGGGTCCGTCCGGTACCCCCACCTGCACGGCGAGCTGACCACCCACCGGCAGCGGGTCCGGTCCGGCATGGCCGGGCCGGACCCTGCCTGCCGCACGGGTGCACGCCGGACCGCCTCAGCGGACCGGTGGCCGCCCCACGCTCTGCCGGGAGACCAGGGTCGGTGCGACCGTCTCGCGCAGCGCGCCCCCGCTGGCCGACTCGATCTGGGTCAGCAGCATCTCCAGGCTGGCCCGGGCCACCGCGTCGAAATCCGGCCGCACGGTGGTCAGCGGCGGGATGAAGTAGGCCGCCTCGGGCACGTCGTCGAAGCCGACCACGCTGATGTCGTCCGGCACCCGGCGACCGTGCTCGTGCAACGCCCGCAGCACCCCGAGCGCGAGGTGGTCGTTGGCGGTGAAGACGGCGGTGACGTCGGGCATCCGGGCCAACATCTGCCCGCAGCGGTAACCGGCGGCGGCGGACCAGTCCGCCGGCACCAGCGGTGGGATCTCCGCCCCGGCCGCGAGCAGGGCCTCCCGCCAGCCCTCGATCCGGCCCGCGCTGTCGAACCAGTCGGACGGACCGGAGACGTGCCACACCGTACGGTGCCCGGCCTCGAGCAGGTGCTGGGTGGCGGCCCGGGCACCGGCGGCCTGGTCCACCGTCACCAGTGGCATCGGTCGGCGCGGATCCCCGTCGACGGTGACCAGCGGGACGTCCTTCGGCAGCCGCTCCAACGCCTCGCCGGCCGACTCCACCGGCGCGATCACCACGATGCCGGCGACCCGGTGGGCCAGGTGCCGCTCCACCGCCGCCGAGATGGACCGGTGGTCGAGGTCCCGGACGCTGCCCACGCTGACCGCGAAGCCGGACTCGGCGGCGACCTGTTCCAGCGCGGTGAGCAGCGACGCCGGGCCGTAGAGGGTGGTGTTCTGGGCGACCACGCCGATCACCTGCGAACGACCGGTGACCAACGCGCGCGCCGCCCGGTTGGGGCGGTAACCGAGCTCGGCGATGGCGGCCTGGACCCGCAGTCGGGTCTGTTCGCGGACGTTCGGGTGGCCGTTGAGCACTCGTGACACCGTCTGGTGCGAGACACCAGCGAGGCGAGCCACGTCCGTCATCGCAGGATCGCGTACGGCCATCTCAGACTCCCCGCATGTCGGTCGGCGCCGCGACCGGTCGACGCTGACTGGAACGGCTAAGGGTACAAAGATCCCCTCTCGCGGTACCCACACCGGCCCGTGCCGTCCGAGTGGAGAGCGCTCGATCACGCACAGTCTACGTCAGCGCCGATCCCGATCGTTGCCAGGCCGTGGGCCGAGTCCGCGTCGCGCCGAGGGCTCCGGCGTCCGACCCGGTCGACGGCGTACACCGGGATTCCGCATGACGTGCTGTGCCGGGACGCGGGTGGTGCCCGGCCGGTCGCCGGGCACCACCCCCTCGGTCACCGGAGCGCGGTGACCGTCCGTACCGGCGGGCGGCGCGGTCGGAGGTACGCGCCGCACCCGCCCCGAGGGCGCCCTGACATCGAGGTCAGGGCGTCGTCAACTCGAAGCGTCGCACCGTCACCGCACCACCAAGGGCGCTGGTGGCGAAGTTGAAGATGCCGAACCGGTACCCCATGAAGAACGTCCAGTTGTTGTTGAGCGTCAGGGCGTTGCCCAGCGAGACGAAGTTGACCCCGTCGGTGCTGTACGAGAAGCGCGCCTGCCGCCCGGAGCCGGGTCTGATGTCGGCGTTGGCCCGTAGCCAGATCCGGCCGCCGGACACCGCGGCACTGGCGATCTCGCTGCCGGTGCTCGTGGTGCTCCAGTTGCTGCCCATGGTGAGGCCGTTGGTCATCACCACCCGGGTCGCGCCGTTGTCGCGGCGTACACCGATCCAGGCCGAGTTGTCGCGCAGCATGGCCAGGCCGGTGCGGTCCCCGTCGCGCATCGTGGAGTAATCCAGCTCGACCGTCGCGGTCGAGGTGGGCCCCTGGATACGGTGCGTGACGGTGTTGCGGGCCCGGTAGAGGTCGTTGGTGACGGTGGCGGTCTGCAGGCGCAGTCCGTTGTTCACCGAGAACCGGCTGGTGTCGGGGTTGTGGTTCCACTCCCACTGCACGCCGAGCTGGGTGCCGGCGAACGTGTCCACCCCGGTGAGCGGCTTGACCGGCCGCAGCGGCAACGGGTTGGGGTAGTTCACGCCCCACGCGCCGTTGACCGTCTGCACCTGCGGCCAGCCGTCGGCGGTCCAGGTGATCGGCGCCAGCGTCGGCATCCGGCCGCCCGGGTACGCGTCGGTGAACGCCATGTAGTACCAGGCCCCGTTCTGGGTCTGCACCAGCCCACCCTGGTGCGGTACGCCGCCGCCGGAGATCGGCCCCTGCATGTTGAGCAGCACCTGCCGCTGCTCGTACGGGCCGAACGGGCCGTTGGTCGACTTGAGCACGTACTGGCCGTTGGCCGGACGGGTCAGCCAGATGTAGTAGGCGCCGTTGCGCTTGTAGAAGCGGGCCCCCTCCAGCGTGCCGATGCTCGACGGCGTCTGGTAGACCTGCTGGGCCCGTACCTGGGAGCGTCCGTCGGCGGAGAGCTGCGCCACGCTGATCGTGCCGTTGCCGTACGCGACGTACATGGTGTCGTTGTCGTCGATCAGCATGCCGGCGTCGTAGTAGCAGTTGGGGATGGTGGCGTGCCGGCTCCAGGTGCCGTCCACGGCGGAGGCGGTGTAGATGTGGGTCTGGGCGAAGTCGATGCAGCCCGCCCAGTAGTACGTCCGGTTGCTGGGTCGGTAGTTCAGCGTCGAGGCCCAGATCCCGTTCACGTACGCGTGTTGCCCGCTGGGCAGGTCGTACTTGGTGCCGAAGTCCAGCCGGGGCACCGAGTGCCCGGCGAACTCCCAGTTCACCAGGTCGTACGAGCGCAGCACCGGCGCGCCCGGCGAGTAGTGCATGGTCGAGGCGGACATGTAGTAGACGTCGCCGACCCGGATGATGTCGACGTCGGCGAAGTCCTGCCAGACCACCGGGTTGGTGAAGTTGCCGCCGGGGGTGCCCGGGTTGCCGGTGTCGCCGACGCGGACGAGCTGCCACTGCTGGTTGGTGCCGCCCCAGTCGTCGTACTGCACGATGTTGCCGCCGTCGGCGGTGGAGGCGTTCTGCACCTCCATCGCCTTGTTGCTGTTGCGGTTGATCAGGCGGACGTACCCGCCGTCGGAGTCGGCGAGCCGGAACTGCTGGTTGGTGCCGTTGCCGTCGCTCCACTGCACGATGTTCGCGCCGTTGGCGGTGGAGAAGTTGTAGACGTCCAGCACCTTGCCCGAGTGCCGGGACTTCAACCGGTAGTAGCCACCACCGGAGTCGACGAACTGCCACTGCTGCTGGTTACCGTTGTTGCGCGTCCACTGGGTGATCCGCGCGCCGTCGTTCGTGGCCAGGTTGTACACGTCCAGGGCCTTACCGCTGTTGCGGTTGACCAACACGTACCACGCGTTGGTGTCGACCGTCGCCGCCGCGGCCGGCGACGGTGCGACCGCCACCAGCGTGCCGCCCACCACGACCGCCGCCACCGCCGCGACGGCCCGGGACAACCACCCGCGCCGACGCGGAGCGACGCGGGGGACCTCGAAGGTACCCATGATCCTCCTTGGGAGAAGAGAGCCGAGCGACCACAGGAGACGGTCGCGGGGTAGATGCGTCCCGCGTGGTGTGATCGCTAACAACCGCCGCCGTGCCCACGTGCGGCGTGGTGATCGCTTGCGCCGAAGCGGAACGCGCCTGGCCCGGTCGACCGCAGATATCGTCCGTCTTCACTATCGACTGTGAGCGATAACAGATCCTTAGTCAAGATGTAACACCGACGACTTGCGCGGGGCCGGATCACGCGCCCGGACACGACGAAGCCACCGCCCGACGGGGCGGCGCGGACGCGTCGTCCACGCCGGGCGGTGTGGCGGCAGGGATCGAGCCGATCACCGTCGACGCGGCGGGTGCGGCGGGCCGCCCGCGCGGCGACCGCCCGCCCCGGCGGCCCCGCCCCGAACACCGAGCAGGCCAGGGTCGGCAGCGATGATCCGGTCGCGCATCGGGCGGCGGGCGAGCGCGGCCAGCGCCTCGTCCACGAGCACGTGCAACGGCATGGACAGCTCGGTCTCCAGCTCGCGGGTCGCCGTGGTGGTGGCGGCGACCTCGGCCCGCAACGCCGGCAGGACGCGCCGCCCCTCGTCGGTGAGCGTGACCATCCTGGTGCGCGCGTCGCGGCCGGGGATCGCCTCCACGAGCCCGGCACGCGCCATCGCGGCGACCGTCTGACTGGCCGCCGAATGGGTCACGTCGATCGCCGTCGCGACGGCCCGGATCGAACACGGCCCGTCGTCGGCCACCACCAGGAGCACCGGCGCGAACCGCGCGCGCAGACCGGGGAGGCCGATCTCGGCGTACACCTGGCCGATGCCGCCGTCGAGCAGCTCCATGAGCGTCGCGAGTCTCGTGCCGAGGACGCCGGGACCGGGATCGGAGGTTGCCATGGCGGGTACTGTAACAGCGCTGTCATATCGCGAGGAGCGCACATGATCGAGCCGTACGACACCGGGATGCTCGACGTCGGCGACGGCAACCAGGTCTACTGGGAGGTCAGCGGCAACCCCGAGGGCGTACCCGCCGTCGTCCTGCACGGCGGTCCCGGCAGCGGCAGCACGACCCGGCACCGACGGGCACTCGATCCGGAGCGGTTCCGCGTCGTGCTCTTCGACCAGCGCAACTGTGGGCGCAGCACGCCGTCGGCGGCCGACCCGAGCACCGATCTGAGTGCCAACACCACCGCCCATCTCGTCGCCGACATCGAACGGCTGCGCGAGCACCTCGGCATCGCCCGCTGGGTGGTGTACGGCGGGTCGTGGGGCGCGACGCTCGCGCTGGCGTACGCGACGCACCATCCCGACCGGGTACGCGGCATGGTGCTGGTCGCGGTGACCATGACCCGACGCTCCGAGGTGGACTGGTTGTACCGCGGCGGGGGCCGGTTCTTCCCCGAGGCGTGGCAACGATTCGTCGCCCACGCCGGCGTGCCGGGCTACGCGCTGCCGACCGACAGCCAACCACCGATCGAACCGGTCCTGCTGCGCTACGGCCAGCTCCTCGCCGACCCGGACCCGGCGGTACGGGCCCGGGCCGCAGCGCAATGGTGCGCATGGGAGGACGCGCTCATCTCCGAGGAGAGCAACGGCCAGCCCGGCCAGTACTCCGCCGGGGAACTGCGACAGCGGCTGACGATGACCCGCATCTGCGCGCACTACTTCGGCAACGGCGCGTTCATGGCCGACGGCGAGATCCTGCGCGACGTCCCGAAGCTGACCGGCATCCCCGGTGTGCTGGTGCACGGCCGCAACGACGTGAGCGGACCGGCGATCACGCCGTGGGAGATCGCGCAGGCGTGGCCCGGGGCACGTCTGCACGTCGTCGGGGACGCCGGGCACACCGGCAGCGAGACCATGCGGCGCGTCCTGTCCGAGGCGGCGGACACGATGGCGCGCACCTAGCAGGCCCGAACCCCCGCCACAGGGGAAGCGGGCGCGTGCGTCGGTGCCGCCCAGCGGAGGGGCGTCACCGACGCATCGCGGACGGCGCGGTCAGAAGCCCCGGGCGAGGCGGTAGTACGCCTGGTTCCAGCGAAGCTCGTCGGCGAAACGACGAGACTCGGTGTTCGCGTCGATGACGACCAGCTCGGTACGGCTCATCTCGGCGAGGTCGTGCAGTTCCTCCACGCCGACCGCGTGCGAGAGCACGGTGTGGTGCGGGGCACCGGCGGTGATCCACGCCTCGGCCGACCCGGCCAGGTGCGGGCGTGGCCGCCACACCGCCCGGGCCACCGGCAACCGGCGCAGCGGCTGCGGCGGGGGCACCACGTCCACCTCGTTGGCGACCAGCCGGAACCGCTCCCCCATGTCCGCCAGCCCGAGCACCACCGCCGGTCCCGGCTCGGCGTCGAAGACCAACCGGACCGGGTCCTCCCGACCGCCGATGCTCAACGGGTGGATCTCCACGTTCGGCTTGTCCGCGGCGATCGTCGGGCACACCTCCAGCATGTGCGCGCCGAGGATCAACTCCTCGCCCGGCGTCAGGTCGTAGGTGTAGTCCTCCATGAAGGAGGTGCCGCCCTGCGCGCCGGCCGACATCGCCTTGAGCGTGTGGACCAGCACCGAGGTCTTCCAGTCACCCTCGCCGCCGAAGCCGTAGCCGTCGGCCATCAGCCGCTGCACCGCGATGCCGGGCAGTTGGCGCAGGCCGCCGAGGTCCTCGAAGTTCGTGGTGAAGGCCCGGAACCCGCCCGCGTCCAGGAAGGTCCGCATCCCCAGTTCCAGCCGTGCGGCGTACCGCAGCGAGTCGTGTCGCTCACCGCCGGGACGCAGCTCGGCGGCGACCCGGAAGGTGTCGTCGTACTCCTTGACCAGGTCGTCGATCTGCGCGTCGGCGACCTCGTCGACCACCCGCACCAGGTCGTTGACCCCGTAGGTGTTCACCGAGACACCGAAGCGCAACTCCGCCTCGACCTTGTCCCCCTCGGTCACCGCGACGTCGCGCATGTTGTCGCCGAACCGCGCCAGGCGCAGGGAACGCATCGCCGACCAGCCGATCGCCGCCCGGGTCCACGAGCCGACACGGGTGACCACGCGGGGGTCGCTGACGTGGCCGGCGATGGTCTTGCGGGCCACCCCGAGCCGGGTCTGGATGAAACCGAACTCCCGGTCGCCGTGGGCGGCCTGGTTCAGGTTCATGAAGTCCATGTCGATCTCGTCCCAGGGCAGCCGGACGTTGGCCTGGGTGTGCAGGTGCAGCAGCGGAGTACGCAGCGCGTCCAGACCCGAGATCCACATCTTCGCGGGCGAGAAGGTGTGCATCCACGCGATGACCCCGACCGCACCCTGCACCGCGGCGTCCCGGCAGACCTCCAGGATGTCCGCGCTGGTGGTCAGCACCGGCTTCCAGACCACCCGGGCCGGGATGTCCGGCGAGTCGTCGAGCAGTGCGGCGATCTGACGGGACTGCTCGGCCACCTGCCGGAGGGTGTCCTCGCCGTACATCGCCTGGCTTCCGGTGAGGAACCAGACCTCGGGTTCAGGATGCGTTGCCATGGGAGTTGCCTTCCGCGAGAGGGGCGGTCACTTGTAGCGGATGCCGATGAGGCGCTGGAGCAGGATGAACGCGAAGAGCAGGCCGCCAATAACGATCTTGGTCCACCAGGAGTTGAGGCTACCGTCGAACGTGATCAGCGTCTGGATCACGCCGAGCACCAGCACACCGAGCACCGTGCCGAAGACGTACCCCGAACCGCCGGTGAGCACCGTGCCGCCGATCACCACGGCCGCGATCACGTCGAGCTCCATCCCGATCCCGATCAACGGCGCCCCGGAGAGCGTGTAGAACGAGAGCAGGATCCCGCCGATCGCCGAGCAGAGACCGCTGATCGTGTAGACCGCGATCCGGGTACGCCCCACCGGCAGCCCCATCAGCAGCGCCGACTGCGGGTTGCCGCCGATCGCGTACACGTTGCGACCCAACCGGGTGTACGCCAGCACGTACGCGCCGATGAGCACCACCGCGAACGCGACCAGCACGCTCACCGAGACGAAGTTGCCGCCGGGATCACCGATCCGGTGCTGCGCCATCGTGGTCCAGAAACCGTCGGTGATGCGGATCGACGAGTCACTGATGAACGTACACATGCCCCGGGCGAAGAACATCCCGGCGAGTGTCACGATGAACGGCTGGATGTCGAAGAAGTGGATCGCACAGCCCATCAGGAACCCGAGCGTCGGCCCGATGAGCAACGCGATGACCAGCACCAGTAGCGCGGGCAGACCCGACTGGAGCAGCCACGCCGAGACCATCGCCGTCATCGCGACCACCGACCCCACGGACAGGTCGATCCCGCCGGTGAGGATCACGAAGGTCATCCCCACCGCGACGACGAGAAGGAAACCGTTGTCGATGAAGACGTTGAAGATGACCTGGACGTTCGAGAAGGCCCGGTACTGGGACACACCGATCGCGTACATGACCAGCAGCAGGGCCAGCGTGGCCAGCACCGGCACGTGCCGCCGGGGCAGCCGCGCCCAGCTCGGCCCGGTGGTCAACGACGTACTGCTCATGCCGTCACTCCGCTTCGCTGCATGCCGCCACGAGACTCCATCGCGCTGAACCTGATGATTCGCTCGCTTTGCTCGCTCATGCCGAAGCCTCCTCCTTCTGGCGCTGCGGCGTCGGGGCCGGCGGGGGTGGGGTGCCGCGCTTGCGGCGGTTGAACGTGGCGCGGAACGCCGGTGCCTGGATGAGGCAGACTGCGATCACGACGACCGCCTTGAACAGCAACGCCGTCTGCGGCGAGATGTTCATGGCGTACACCGTGGTGGTGAGCGTCTGGATGATCAGCGCGCCGAGGATGGTGCCGCTGAGATAGAACCGTCCGCCGGCCAGGGCGGTGCCCCCGATGACGACCGCGAGGATGGCGTCCAGTTCCACCCAGAGGCCGGCGGCGTTGCCGTCGGCACTTGACACGTTGGCCGTCATCATGAAGCCGGCGACCGCCGCGCAGGCCGCGCTGACCACGTAGACCAGGAAGACCATCCGGCCCGACCGGATGCCGGCCAACCGGCTGGCCTCCCGGTTGCCACCCACCGACTCGATGATCATGCCGAGCGCGGTACGGCGGGTGAAGGCCGCGACCAGCAACGCCGCCCCGAGCGCGATGAAGATCGCCAACGGCAGGGTGAGGAAGTGACCCAGACCGATCGCCCGGTACGGGCCGGAGTTGATCGTGATGATCTGACCCTCGGTGATCAACTGCGCCAGTCCCCGACCGGCCACCATCAGGATCAGCGTGGCGATGATCGGCTGAATACCGATCACCGAGACCAGTACGCCGTTCCAGGCACCGAGGACCAGTGCCACCCCGAGCGCCATCGCCAGTGCGGTCGCCACCGTGACGAAGCTGTTCTGGTCGGGTGCCTGACTGATGTGCAGACAGGCGATGGCGCCGCTGATGGCGCAGATCGACCCGACCGAGAGATCGATGCCGCCGGTGGAGATGACCAGGGTCATGCCGAGCGCGACCAGGATCAGCGGCGCGCTCAACCGGAGGATGTCGATCGGGGTCCCGTACAGGTGGCCGTTGTTCATCTCGATCGACAGGAAGCCGGGGCGGTAGATCGTGTTCGCCGCCAGCATCACCACCAGGACGGCGATCGGCCAGAACAGCCGGTGCCCGAGCAGGGGCTTGATCCGTTCGCTCATGACGGCACTCCGCTTCGCTCCGTGCCGCCATGAGGCACCACCGCCCTGAGCCCGCCGATTCGCTCGCTCCGCTCGCTCATGACGGCACTCCGCTTCGCTCCGTGCCGCCATGAGGCACCACCGCCCTGAGCCCGCCGATTCGCTCGCTCCGCTCGCTCATGACTCAACCCCTTCCCGCTGGGATCCGCTGGCGATGGTCTGCATGACCCGGTCGGCGTCCACGGTGTCGTCGTTGGTCAGGTGCGCGACCATCTCCCGGTCCCGCATGACGGCGATCTTGTGGCTGAGCCGGAGCACCTCCTCCAACTCGGCGGAGATGAACAACACCGCCATCCCGCCGTCGGAGAGCTGGACGACCAACTTCTGGATCTCCGCCTTGGCGCCGATGTCGATGCCACGGGTCGGCTCGTCCAGGATGAGCAGTCGGGGCTCGGTGATCAGCCACCGGGCCAGCAGCACCTTCTGCTGGTTGCCGCCGGAGAGGTTGCGGACCGGCGTCTCGGGGTTGGGCGGGCGGATGCTCAACGCCTTGATGTACTTGGCGACCAGCTCGTCCTGGCGACGCCGTGGGATGGGTCGCAGCCAGCCACGGGCCGCCTGCATGGCCAGGATCATGTTCTCCCGGACCGACAGGTCCCCGATGATCCCCTCGGCCCGGCGGTTCTCCGAGCAGAAGCCGATGCCGTGGTCGATGGCCTGCACCGGGTTGCGCAGACCGGTCGCGTTGCCGCTGACCGCCACCTGGCCCCGGTCGGCGCGGTCCGCGCCGAACAGCAGACGGGCCACCTCGGTACGGCCGGAGCCGAGCAGGCCGGCCAGGCCGACCACCTCCCCGGCGTGGATGGTCAGGCTGAACGGGGCGACCGCGCCCTTGCGCCCGAGGTCGGACACCTCGACGAAGGGCGTGCCGTCCTCCAGGACCGCCAACTCCCGCCGGGGCTGCTCCTCGATGCGTTCGAGGACGTCGAGCTCCTTACCGATCATCTTCTCCACCAGCGCGAGCTGCGGCAGCTCGGCGGTCGGGTACTCCCCCACCAGCGTGCCGTTGCGCAGCACGGTGATCCGGTCGGCGATGCCGTACACCTGGTCGAGGAAGTGCGTGACGAAGAGGATGGCGATGCCCTCGTCGCGTAGCTGCCGCATGATCCGGAACAGCTGCGCCACCTCACCGGCGTCCAGGCTGGAGGTCGGCTCGTCGAGGATGAGCACCCGGGCCTGTACGTCGATCGCCCGGGCGATCGCCACCATCTGCTGCACGGCCAGCGAGAAACTCGCCACCGGCGCGCTGACGTCGATGTCGAGATCCAGGCGGGTCAGCAGAGCCCGGGCCCGTCGCCGGACCTCACCCCAGTGCACGGCGCCGAAGCGACGCGGCTCCCGGCCGATGAAGATGTTCTCCGCCACCGAGAGGTTGGGGCAGAGGTTGACCTCCTGGTAGACGGTGCTGACTCCGGCCGAGGCGGCCTGCATCGGTCCGCTGAAGGCGACCTGCTCGCCGTCCAGGGTGATGGTGCCCTCGTCGATGCCGTAGACGCCGGTCAACACTTTGATCAGGGTCGACTTGCCGGCGCCGTTCTCGCCCATCAGGGCGTGCACCTCACCGGGGTAGAGCCGGAAGTCGACGTTGTGGAGTGCACGCACCCCGGGAAAGGACTTGCTGATCCCGGTCATCGTCAGGACCGGACGGCTATCCGTCATCCCATCAGATCCTCTTCTGGGTTCTCGCTGTACGGAAGGGCCACGGAGCCCCCGTGGCGTCCGCCCGGTCAGCCGTGGGGCCGACCGGGCGGACGTGGCACGGGGGTCTCGGGCCAGGCGCCCAGTCCGTCGGGAAATGGGCGACGCGGCGGGGCCGCCACGTCAGCGCGGCGACCCCGGGCGTCGATCAGTACTTGCGGTTGGGCAGGGCCTCCTTGGCCTGCTCCTGGGTGAAGGTGGTCTCCTCGGTCTCGATCCTCGGCTGCACCTCCTCACCCGCCTTGACCTTCTTGGCCAGGTCCATCAGCTGTGGGCCGAGCAGCGGGCTGCACTCCGCGATGAAGTTGAACTTGCCGTCGGCCAGGGCCTGCATGCCGTCCTTGACCGCGTCGATGGTGATGATGGTGATGTCCTGGCCGGGCACCTTGCCGGCCGAGGTGATCGCCTCGAGGGCGCCCAGACCCATGTCGTCGTTGTGCGCGAAGAGCACGTCGATCTTCGGGTGGGCCTTCAGGAACTGCTCCATGACCTGCTTGCCACCGGCCCGGGTGAAGTCACCCGACTGGGAGGCGATGACCTTGAGCTTCGGGTCGGCCGCGATCGCCTCGGCGAAGCCCTTCTTGCGGTCGTTGGCCGGGGCCGAACCGGTGGTGCCCTGGAGCTCGACGATGTTCACGTCGCCGCTGGCGGCCTTCTTCTCCTCGACCAGCCACTCACCGGAGAGGCGGCCCTCCTTGACGAAGTCCGAGCCGAGGAACGTCTTGTACAGCGACTTGTCCGCCGAGTCCACCGCGCGGTCGGTCAGGATGACCGGGATGCCGGCGTCCTTGGCCTCCTTGAGCACGGTGTCCCAGCCGGACTCCACCACCGGCGAGAAGGCGATCACGTCGACCTTCTGCTGGATGTAGTTGCGGATCGCCTTGATCTGGTTTTCCTGCTTCTGCTGGGCGTCGTCGAACTTCAGCTCGATGCCCGCCTCCGCCGCCGCCTCCTTGATGGAGTTGGTGTTGGCGGTCCGCCAGCCGCTCTCCGCGCCGACCTGGCTGAAGCCCAGGACGAGCTTGCCGTCGTCGCCACCGGCGTCGCTACCGGTGTCGCTGTTACCGCAGGCCGCCACGCTGCCGGCGAGCAGCACGGCGGCGGCGACCGCGATGGCGCGACGACGCGCCATCGGCATTCGCATGTTCCTCATCGGATCTCCTCGAGTGGGTGCGGTTGTCCACGCCCCCCGCCGTGCTGCACGGGTGGCCTGAGTCGGTGGTGCGGATCCTGTGCGGGTGGTGCGAATCAGGTCGCGGGTCGCCGGGACCCGCGACCGGTCAGGAGCTCGCCGGAGGCGAGGGGCGTTGTCCGTAGACGTTCTGGTAGCGGTCGTAGAGCGCGTCGATGTCGGCCTGCGCCATCGGCACCGGTTGCCCGAGCGCACGCGCCAGGTGCGCGGTCCGGGCGACGTCCTCGCACATCACCGCGGCCTTGACCGCGGCCCGGGCGTTGCGCCCGATGGTGAAGACGCCGTGGTTCTGCATCAGCACCGCGGGCGACCGGTGCCCGGTGAGGGTGCTGACGATGCCCTTGCCGATGTCGTCGCCGCCGATCAGCGCGAACGGGCCCACCGGGATCTCCCCGCCGAACTCGTCGGCCTGCGCGGTCAGGTGGCAGGGGATCGACTCGCCGCGCGCCGCCCAGGCGGTGGCGTACGTGCTGTGGGTGTGCACGACGCCGCCCACCTCGGGCATGGCACGGTAGACGTACGCGTGCGCCGCGGTGTCGCTGGACGGCGACAACTCCCCCTCGACCGGTGCGCCGTCGAGGTCGCAGAGCACCATGTTCTCGGCCGAGAGGTCGTCGTAGTCGACGCCGCTGGGCTTGATGACCATCAGATCGTGGCCCGGCACCCGCGCGGAGACGTTGCCGGCCGTCCAGGCGACCAGCCCGTAGCGGGTCAGCTCGCCGTGCAGCCGGGCGACGCCGGCACGCAACTCGGTCACCAGTGCGGTCAGGTCGTCGCTCATGCCGGCACCTCCACGGTCTCCTGCGGCGACCCGGTCGACTCGACCGCCGCGTTGCGGATCGCCCGCAGGCGCAGCATCACGTCGTTGGCGCCACGACCGAAGTGGTCGTGCAGGGCGCGGTACTCGGCGTAGAGGGCGTCGTAGGCGCGTACCCGCTCCGGGTCCGGCTGGTAGACGGCCTCGTGCACGCGGCCCATGGTCTGCGCCGCCTCCCGGACCGAGGGGTACGCACCGGCGGCGACGGCGGCGTGGATCGCCGAACCGAGCGCCGGGCCCTGGGCCGAGCCGATGATGCCCAGCGGCCGGTTGGTGACGTCCGCGTAGATCTGCATGAGCAGCTTGTTCGAGGTGAGCCCCCCGGCGATCACCAGGTCGTCGACGGGCACGCCGGCGTCCACGAACGCCTCGACGATCATCCTGGTGCCGTACGCGGTCGCTTCGAGCAGCGCGCGGTAGACGTCCTCCGGGCGGGTGGCCAGGGTCAGACCGACGATCATGCCGCTCAGGTCGTGGTTGACCAGCAGCGACCGGTTGCCGTTCCACCAGTCCAGCGCCACCAGGCCGTGGGCGCCGACCGGCTGCGCGGCGGCCAGCTCGGTGAGCCGCTCGTGCGAGTCGAGCCCGGCCGGGGCGGCGTGCGTGACGAACCATCCGAAGATGTCGCCGACCCCGCTCTGCCCCGCCTCGTAGCCCCACGCGCCGTCGCTGATGCCGCCGTCGACGACACCGCACATGCCGGCCACCTCGGCCGGGACGGTGCCGTTGACCACGTGGCAGGTGGAGGTGCCCATGATGGCCACCAACCGGCCCGGCTCGATCGCCTGGGCGGAGGCCGCGGTCACGTGCGCGTCGACGTTGCCGACGGCGACCGCGACGCCCTCCGGCAGCCCGGTCCAGGTCGCGGCGGTGGCGGTGAGCCCGCCCGCCTTCGCGCCCAGGGGCAGGAGCGGACCGTCCAGCTTGGCCGTGAAGTCGCCGAAGTCGGGGTTGAGCGCGGTCAGGTAGTCCGCCGACGGGTAGTTACCGTCCTGGAGGATGCCCTTGTAACCGGCGGTGCAGACGTTGCGGGTCTCGACGCCGCAGAGTTGCCACACGATCCAGTCGGCCGCCTCGACGAAGCGCTCGGCCCGGCGGTAGACCTCCGGGTCCTCCTCCAGGATCTGCAGGCCCTTGGCGAACTGCCACTCGGCCGAGATCTTGCCGCCGTAGCGGCCGATCCAGGGCTCCCCCCGCTCGTGGGCCAGCGCGTTGATCCGGTCCGCGTGCGGCTGGGCGGCGTGGTGCTTCCAGAGCTTGACCCAGGCGTGCGGGCGCTGGCGCAGCTCCGGCACCTCGCACAGCGGGGTGCCGTCGGCGAGCGTCGGCAGGACCGTGCAGGCGGTGAAGTCGATGCCGATGCCGATGACGTCGGCCGGGTCGATCCCGGCGGCGGACACCGCCGCCGGAACGGCGTGGCGCAGCACGTCGCGGTAGTCCTCGGGGTCCTGCAACGCCCAGTCGGGCGGCAGCGGGGTGCCGCCGTCCGGTAGGGCGGTGCTGATGACCGCTCTGCGGTACTCGTGCACCGCAGTCCCCAACTCGGCACCGTCGCGGACCCGGACCACCAGGGCCCGTCCCGACAGGGTGCCGTAGTCGACGCCGACGACGTACCGGTCGCCTGCTTCGTCCACTCCGCTCATCTTCACCTCCGGCCGATGACGGACCTCAGTGTTAACGCTCACATCCTGCGCCGTCAAGACACCTGCCGGCAACAGCTCCGTAACGGAGTACACCGAGGAATAGACCGTCGTCAACAGGTTACCGAAGGGTGGCGCGCGGCGACGCCCCCACCCCAGGTCATGCCGCATCCGGCTCATCGGCGCACCGGCCACCGTGGGGCCGGGCACGAACCCCGCCGACGCGAGCCGGGCGCCAGGGGCGCACCGGAGGGTGGGACGACGACCGCACCCGGCCCTCTTCGGCCTGCTGGGACGGCGTGCCGGACCGGTCGGACCGGAGCGGACGCGGGCGCGCGACGACCGCCGCACGATCACCGCGCGGGGCGCCCCGCGCCGGAGCGCCGCACCCGGACCCGCACGGTCTCGGCACCCGGGTACGAGCTGCGCACATCCGTACGGACACCGGGCACCGTGGACGGCACCCGGGAACCGACCTCCGCCACCGTCCGACCGTCGGCGCGGCACCGATCGGCCCCGGCGACCGGTCCGTTCAGCCGACCCTCAAATGAGCGTTAACATTGGCGATTCATCAGACGATCAAGGCAGATCGCGTCCGGCGTCCTTCCACCGCACGCACGCCGCCTTGCCGCAAGGGTCCGTATCCGCATTGACGTGCACGATCACCGCGTCGACGGTCGATGAGAGCGAGGGCAGACCTGCCGCACACACCTCGACCACCCGTCACGAGTGATTTACAGAATTGAATGTCAGCGATAACATTCGCGACATCCATGCTGAGCGTGGCCGGCCGAGGACTCCGTGCGGCCACGGCCGACGGCGAGGGCCGACCGCCGCCGGTCACCGGCGCACCCTCGCCCGGCCGGTGCTCTGCCACCACCGGTGCGCCCACCCGGCGACGCACCACGCACGTCGTACCACCCCCACCACCACACGGGCACCTCGTCGTCGGTCATCGACGGACGACACCTGTTGGCTCCCGTGACCTTGAAGGAGGTCCGCATGCGCGCACGACCACGATGGTTGGCCGTCCTGAGCGTCCTGATGCTGGCGTTCACGGCCGTCGTCGTCGACGGGCTCCACTCGCCGAGACCCGCACAGGCACTCAACAACGGGGTGGCCCGTACGCCACCGATGGGCTGGAACACCTGGAACACCTTCGGGTGCAACATCAACGAGGCCCTGATCCATCAGATGGCTGACTCGATCGTCTCCACCGGGATGCGGGACCTCGGCTACAAGTACGTCGTCGTCGACGACTGCTGGTTCGACCCGAACCGCGACGCCCAGGGCAACCTGCAGGCCCACGCCGGCCGGTTCCCCAGCGGCATGAAGGCGCTCGGCGACTACCTGCACGCCCGGGGTCTGCTCTTCGGCATCTACCAGGTGCCCCGGGAGAAGACCTGCGCCCAGTACTTCGGCGCCTGGCCGGGCTCCACCGGCAGCCTCGGACACGAATACCAGGACGCCCGCCAGTTCGCCGCCTGGGGCGTGGACTTCCTCAAGTACGACTGGTGCTCGCCCTGGGGCACCATCAACGACCAGGTGGCCGGCTTCTCCCTGATGCGTGACGCGCTGGCCGCCACCGGCCGACCGATCGTCTACAGCATCAACCCGAACAGCATCCACGAGAAGACCGGTCCGCAGCGCAACTGGGGCGACATCGCCAACATGTGGCGGACCACCGAGGACATCACCAACTCGTGGAACACCGGGCAGACCAACGGCTACCCGATGGGCGTGCAGAACATCGTCAACGTCACCGTTCCCCTCGCCCCGTGGGCCGCACCGGGCGCCTTCAACGACCAGGACATGATGGTGGTCGGCAACGGGGGCATGAACGACACCGAGATGCGCAGCCACTTCGCGCTCTGGTCGATCATGGCCTCGCCGTTGATCGCCGGCAACGACATCCGCAACGCCAACGCGGCGACCCTGGCCATCCTGCGCAACCCGCAGCTCATCGCCATCAACCAGGACCCGCTCGCCCTCCAGGCCGTGCAGGTGTCCCACGACGGCACCCGCCGGGTGCTGGCCAAGCGGCTGGCCAACGGCGACGTCGCGGTGGCCCTGCTCAACCAGGGCTCGTCCACCACCACCGTGTCCACCACGGCGGCGGCCATCGGCAAGTCCGGCAGCTCCTTCACGCTCCGCGACGCCTGGACCAACGGCACCTCGACCAGCACCGGCGCGATCTCCGCCAGTGTGCCGGCACACGGCACGGCGGTCTTCCGGGTCAGCGGCGGCGGCACGACCAACCCGCCGACCACCTTCCGGTTGCGCAGCGAGTCCTCCGGCCGGTGCCTCGACGTCAACAACGGCGGCACCGCCAACGGCACCGCCACGCTGATCTGGGACTGCCACAGCAACAGCAACCAGAGCTTCACCCAGAACGGCCAGAGCCTCCAGGTGCTTGGCAAGTGCCTGGACGTCTCCACCACCGCCACCGCCGGCAGCCCGGTGCAGATCTGGGACTGCAACGGGGGCACCAACCAGCAGTGGACCTTCAACGGCAACGGCACGGTCAGCAACGTCCGGTTCCCGAACCTCTGCCTGGACGTGAACAACAACGGGACCGCGAACGGCACCACGGTCCTGGTCTGGAACTGCCACACCGCCGCCAACCAACGGTGGAGCCGGGCCTGACCCGGACGGCGCGAACCCGTCGCCCGGCGTGACCGGGTGACGGGCCGGGCGGGTGCCCCGACACCCGCCCGGTCCGCCGTGCCCGGACGTCGACACCCCGGCGGGTACGCCCCGACGCGGCCAACGTCCGGGGGTGCGCGCGAGACGGGCGTCGACCGGTACGCCGGCACTCAGCCGCAGCGGGCGGGCGGCTCGCGGCGGGCCGTCGTGGGTGTGGCACACCGGCCGGTGATGGTGTCCTGCGGCACCGGCGCGCAGATGCCCAACGGGTCGTCGAGCAGCGGGGCGAACCCGAGTTCGGCCGCGCCGACCAATGTCGCGTCGTCACCGAGCGCGGCGGTACGCAGGCGCACGCTCTCCCGGGCCACCGGCAGCACGTTGCGGGCTATCCGGCTGCGCACCTGGGCCGCCGCACCCGGGTACACGTCGCACAGCATCCCGCCGAAGACGACCATGCCGGGGTTGAACAGGTTGATCAGGTTGGCCACGCCGATGCCGAGCCAGTCCCCGATCCGTCGGAACGCCTCGCGGGCGACCGGATCGCCGCGATCGGCGTCGTCGGCAACCGACCGGATGGCCGCCCGGCCGACCATCTCGGCGGGGCGGCCCGCGACGTCGAGCAGGGCCCGCTCACCCACCTCCGCCTCCAGGCAGCCGGACGAGCCGCAGCCGCACGGCCGTCCGTCGTACGGGTTCACCACCATGTGCCCCAGCTCGCAGCCGTAACCGCCGTCGCCGCCGAGCAGCCGTCCGCCGACGATGATGCCCCCGCCGACGCCGACGTCTCCGTGCAGGTAGATGAGGTTGTCGAAGCCGACACCCGCGCCGCGCCGCTGCTCGGCCTGGGCGCCGAGATGGGCCTCGTTGCCGACCGCGACCGGCAGGCCGAGCCCGAGGCGGCGGCCGAGTTCCGCGCCGAAGTCCTGGTCCACCCAGCCCAGGTCCGGTCCGAAGCGGACCATCCCGTCACCGGGCCGGATCATCCCGCAGTACGAGGCGCCGATGCCCACGCATCGCGCCTGCGGCGGCGCGGCACGGTGCAGTTGGCGACCGAACCGGGCCAGGACGGCCACCACGCGGTGCAGGTCCGGCCCGGCGCGCGGGCGTACCGCCTCCCGTCGGTCCAGGATCGCCCCGCCCAGCCCCACGCGGGCCGCGACCAGCCGGTCCACCGCCACGTCGAAGGCGAGCACATAGAACCGGTCGGCCGAGGGCCGGACCATCAGCGAGGGGCGACCGGCGCGGCCGGTATCGGTCGGCAGTTCCTCGTGGACCAGGCCCGCCCGGCTCAACTCGGTGGTCAGCGCCATGATGGTGCTGCGGTTGAGGCCCATCCGCTCGGCCAGCCCGGCGCGGGACGTCGGGCCACCGAGGTGCACGTGCCGCAGCAGCGTGCCGGCGTTGCGCCGACGGATCTCCTCCTGGACCAACCCGACCTCCGGCATCAGCGACGGGACGTACGGCCGACGGGAGGGAGTGTGTCCACTCAGTGGGACGACGTCAAGCGCGGGTCGACCGTGGACCGGTCGACCCGCGCCCGTCGATCAGCGACTCGCGCCGGCACGCCGCTTGTTGTAGACGTCGAAGGCGACGGCGACGAGCAGCACCAGTCCCTTCACCACCGACTGCATCGACTGGTCCACGCCCATCAGCTGCATGCCGTTGCTCATCACCGCCATGATCAGACCACCG
Organism: Micromonospora sp. NPDC047793; assembly: GCF_040642635.1. Lineage (NCBI taxonomy): Bacteria > Bacillati > Actinomycetota > Actinomycetes > Micromonosporales > Micromonosporaceae > Micromonospora > Micromonospora sp. NPDC047793. The sequence continues at coordinate 353,848 of NZ_JBEYSG010000006.1, forward strand.
ACCATCGCGCCGACGACCGTGCCGACCCCACCGGTGACGGCCGCGCCGCCGATGAAGGCCGCCGCGATCGCGTCGAGTTCGAACATGTTGCCTGCGGCGGGCTGCGCGCCGTTGGAGCGTGAGGAGAAGATGATGCCGGCCACGGCCGACAGGAAGCCCATGTTGACGAAGATCCAGAAGTTGACGGACTTCACCTTGACGCCCGACAGCATCGCCGCGGGAAGGTTGCCGCCGATGGCGTACACCTGGCGACCGAAGACGGTCCGCCGGGTGAGCATGCCGTAGACCAGCACCAGGGCGGCGAGGATGATCAGCACGATGGGCAGACCCCGGGCGTTCGCGAGCTGCCAGGCGAAGTACATGACCACCGCGCCGACAAGCACCATCCGGGCGACGAACAGCGCGAAGGACTCGACCGGCTGCTGGTAGCGGATGCGCGCCACCCGGGTGCGGAAGCAGCTCACCACGTAACCGGCCACCGCGATGGCGCCGATGAGGAGTGTGAAGGCGTCGTACCCGTCGCCGCCGATGAGTCCGTTGAGGAAGCCCGCGGCGATCCTGTTGTACTCGGCCGGGAACGGCGACAGCGAGATGTTGTCCAGCACCCGCAGGGTGAGACCACGGAACAGCAGCATGCCGGCCAGGGTCACGATGAAGGCGGGAATGCCGACGTACGCGACCCAGAAGCCGTGCCACGCGCCGACCGCCAACCCGACCAGCAGCGCGGCCACCACGCCCATCCACCAGGGTTGGCCCTGCCGGATCACCACCACGGCGGAGACCGCGCCGGTCAACGCGACCACCGAGCCGACCGACAGGTCGATGTGCCCGCCGATGATCACGATGACCATGCCGATCGCGAGCACCAGGATGTACGAGTACTGGAGGACGATGTTGGTGATGTTGCCCGGGCTCAGCGACAGTCCGTCGGTGAGGAACGCGAAGAGCGCGACGATGACGACGAGGGCGACGAAGATGCCGCTCTGCCGCAGGTTGTTCATGATGAACGTACGGGGGTCGCTGCTGCCGACGTGCAGCGCGGCGGCGGGAGCACTCTCGGTCGACGGGCCCTTCGACACCGAGGAGGGCTTGGTGCTGGTCATCCGACGGTTTCCTTGTCCTTCGCCATGAGTTCCATGAGCTTCTCCTGGGTGGCCTCGCCGACCGGCACCATGCCGGTGATCCGCCCCGCCGACATCGTGTAGATGCGGTCGCACATGCCGAGCAGCTCGGGCAGCTCCGAGCTGATGATGATCACCGCCTTACCGGCGGCGACCAACTGGTTGACGATCGTGTAGATCTCGAACTTCGCGCCGACGTCGATGCCCCGGGTCGGCTCGTCCAGGATCAGCACGTCCGGGTCGGTGAAGAGCCACTTCGACAGCACGACCTTCTGCTGGTTGCCGCCGGAGAGCTTGCCCACGACCGACATCACGCTCGGCGCCTTGATGTGCATGTCGCGCCGGCTGGTCTCGGCGACCTTGGTCTCCTCGTTGTCGTGCACCCATCCGAGGTGGGCGAGCTTGCGCAGGCCCGCCGCGGAGACGTTGTGGCGGATGTCGTCGATGAGGTTGAGGCCGTACCGCTTGCGGTCCTCGGTGGCGTACGCGATGCCGTTGCGGATCGCCTCCGCGACGGACCGTGCCCGGATCTCGCGGCCGTGCATGACCAGCCGCCCGGAGATGTCCCGACCGTACGACCGTCCGAAGACGCTCATGGCCAACTCGGTCCGCCCGGCCCCCATCAGCCCGGCGATGCCGACCACCTCACCGGCGCGGACGTTCAGGCCGGCGTTCTGGACGACCAGCCGGTCCTGCGTCGGATGCCGCACCGACCAGTCCTCGATCCGCAGCACCTCCGCGCCCGGTGACGAGACCCGGTCGGGATAGAAGCTGTCCAGGTCGCGGCCGACCATGCCGCGGATGATCCGTTCCTGGGTGACCTCGCCGGAGGCCATCTCCAGGCGTTCCACCGTGCGGCCGTCGCGCAGGACCGTGGTCGAGTCGGCGATGGCGGTGATCTCGTTGAGCTTGTGCGAGATCATGATGCAGGTGATGCCCTGGTCGCGCAGCCGGCGCATCAGGTCGAGCAGATGCGCCGAGTCGACGTCGTTGAGCGCGGCGGTCGGCTCGTCCAGGATCAGCAGCCGGACCTTCTTCGAGATCGCCTTGGCGATCTCGACCAGTTGCTGCTTGCCGACGCCGAGCTGCACCACCGGGGTCACCGGGTTCTCCGGCAGCCCGACCGAGGCGAGCAGTTCTGCGGCCTCGGCGTTGGTGCGGTTCCAGTCGATCAGGCCGCTGCGGCCACGGCGCTCGTTGCCGAGGAAGATGTTCTCGGCGATCGAGAGGTACGGCACCAGCGCGAGTTCCTGGTGGATGATGACGATGCCCCGGTCCTCGCTGTCCCGGATGCCACGGAAGTGCACCGGGGCGCCGTCGAAGAGGATCTCACCGTCGTAGCTGCCGGACGGGTAGACGCCCGACAGCACCTTCATCAGGGTGGACTTGCCGGCGCCGTTCTCGCCGCAGATGGCGTGGATCTCCCCCCGGCGTACAGCGAGGGAGACGTCCTGGAGCGCCGCCACCCCGGGGAAGGTCTTGGTGATGTGACGCATCTCGAGGATGTTGTCGTCCATCTGCACCGTCCTGGCGATCTGTGTCGTGAGGTCTGTCGTGGGTGGTCGATGCGGGTGGGGCTCGGCGGCGGACACCGCCGCCGAGCCCCCGGGGGTGTCGCCGTCAGCTCTTGGCCTGACCGGCGGCGACCTCCTCCGCGGTGAAGTAACCGGAGTCGATCAGCACCTTCTGGATGTCGTCCTTGAAGACGGTCTCGACCGGCAGCAGGTACGACGGGACGACCTTGACACCGTTGTTGTAGGTCTCGCTGTCGTTGGCCTCGGGCGTCTTCTCCTGGAGGAACGCCTCACCGGCGACCACGGCCTGATCGGCCAGCAGGCGGGTGTCCTTGAAGATGGTGGAGCTCTGGATGCCGTCGTCGATCAGCTTGACCGAGGCGATCTCGGCGTCCTGCCCGGTGACGACCGGGATCTCGTCGGCACCCCGGTAGCCGGCGTTCTGCAGCGCGGTGATGATGCCGCGCGAGATCCCGTCGTACGGCGACAGCACGCCGTCGATCTTGCTGTTGTCGTTGTAGCTGGAGGTCAGCAGGTCCTCCATGCGCTTCTGCGCGGCCTCCTGCTGCCACCGCAGGATCGCCACCTGCTCGATCTTGGTCTGCCCGGACTTCACCTTGAGCGTGCCGGCGTCGAGGAACGGCTTGAGGGTGTCCATCGCGCCGTCGAAGAAGAAGTGGGCGTTGTTGTCGTCCAGCGACCCGGCGAACAGCTCGATGTTGAACGGCCCGGTCGCCTCGCCCTTGCCGCCGTCCTTGGTCTGCAGGCCGAGGCCGACCAGGAGGGCGCTGGCCTGGGCCACGCCGACCTTGTAGTTGTCGAAGCTGACATAGAAGTCGACGTTCGGGCTGTCCCGGATGAGCCGGTCGTAGGAGATGACCGGGATCTTCGCGTCGGCCGCCGCCTGGAGCTGTCCGCTCAGGGCGGTGCCGTCGATCGCGGCGATGATCAGCACGTCGGCACCGCGCGTGATCATCTGGTCGACCTGCTGCGACTGGGTCGGGATGTCGTCACCGGCGTACTGGAGGTCGACCTTGTAGCCCTTGGCCTCCAGCTTCTCCTTGACGGAGTTGCCGTCGGCGATCCACCGCTCGGAGGTCTGGGTCGGCATCGAGACGCCGATGGTGAGGTCGGACGGCTTCTCGTCGCTGGTGTTGCCACTTCCGGCACCGTCGCCACTGCACGCCGCCATACTCAGCGCCAGGGCGGCGCTACCGAGAGCGGCCAGAATTCTTCTGCTCACTGGCTTCCCCAATCTGGAACTCGCGCCGTCGCACCGGCTGCGTGGATCGCACTTCGGGGCCCAAGTGTTAGCGCTCACATTGCCCGGGTCAACACCTCGCCGGAAATCCACCGGTCACGTTCTCGTAACGAAGCCGAGGCTCCACCGGTCGGCCGAATCACCCCAGGTCAAGGCGTTGCACATCGAAGGAAGTCGCGCGTTCGCACCGGCCACCCGAATAACATCCATCGAGAGCAGAGAATACGCCAACCGGTGGCCCGGGGCGACGGTCCGGACACCGGCAGTCGCATCCGTCGACACGCAAAGGAAAACGGATCACCCGGTCGACGGACACCCACCCGGCGATCACACAGTGTGACCGGCCGCGCCTCACGCTCCACGACGGACCGGAGGGGCGGGGTCGCACCCGGCACGCCGGTCCGGACTTCACCGCAGGCGCGTCTGCGGCCAGGGGGCGCACGGTCGGTCCCCGTGCCATCACCAGCGCGGTCTTGACATCGCCCAGCCGGACGTCGATGCTCTGCTAAATCAGTTTAGCGCCCGTCCTCCCCCACACCACCGCAACCGGTCCGGGGCGCTGCCACGGGACCCGCCCGCGGCAGCCGGACGCGTCCAACAAGGAGGACCGATGAGACTGCGAAGGACGCTCACCGCCGTGGCGGCGGTGGCACTTCTCGCCACCTCCGGCACGGCCGCGTACGCCGCGTCGAAGGGTCCCGGTGGCAACACCGGGGGCATCCGCAGTGTCACACCGATCACCACCGTCTACACGTACGGCCAGAAGGTCTCCGCCGTCGCCGTCGAGTACCCGCAGACGGTGAACCCCCGCGAGCTCGACAACTCCACCTTCTCGGTCTCCGACACCGTCTACAACTTCCGCTTCAACCAGATGGAAGACCTGCCGAAGCTGGCCGACCGCAAGGTCACCCACACCTACACGAACAGCGCGCCGACCACCCGCGCGGACCGTCGTTCGGTGGACGGTCGGTACGTCATCGTCGAGCTGGACCCCGCCGAGAACCTCGGCTGGACCGTCATCGTCTCCAAGTGCCCGACCTTCCTGTGCAGCGTGAAGGTCAACACCGAGCTGCCCACCCGGGTGACCCAGCGCAAGGACGTGCACGCCCAGCCCGGTAAGGGCAAGGGCAAGGGCCCGGTGCAGGCCAAGGCCGCCCCGAAGACCCCGCGTGGGGTCACCGAGGAGCCGGTGAACCTGCTCGTCGACGACTTCCAGTACGGCTCGTACCTGAGCAGCGGCATGGTGCTGCCGTACCACTACCACCTGCCGAAGAACTACCAGCCCGGCAAGAAGTACCCGCTGATGGTCGTCCTGCCCGGGCACGGCATGGGCTGGGACGGCGACAACCTGGGCGTCCAGATCGCCGCCGACATCCCGGCCACCGCCTGGCTCCAGTCGAGCTGGACCGGCAGCCGCGAGGACGTCATCGTGCTCGCCCCGCAGAACCAGCGGGTCGGCCTGCCCGCCGAGGGCGACCTGCTGATCCGGCTGGTCGACCAGTTCGTCAAGGACCACGCGGTGGACACCGACCGGGTCTACGCCACCACCGTGTCGTACGGCTCCCGGCTGCTCTGGGAGGCGTTCGCGAAGCGTCCCGACCTGTTCGCCGGTGGTCTGGTGACCGGCGGCTTCCAGGTCGGCGCCGACCAGGCCAAGGCCATCGCCGCCGGCGAGGTGCCGCTCTGGATCACCCACGGGGTGAACGACCACCTGCTCAACATCTCGCTCGCCCGCAACACGCACACCGCCCTGCGCGCGGCCTACGAGGCCCAGGGCAAGACGCCCGCGCAGATCGCCAAGCTGCTGCACTACACCGAGTACGGCAACGACGCGTTCTCCCTGCCCGACTACCACGCCGCCTACGGCCCGACGTACGAGGACCGCAACATCCTCCAGTGGCTGCTGGCCCAGCGTAAGGGCTGACACACCGCTCAAGAGGCACCGTCCGGGCTCGCCGGCCGCGATCGATCTCGCGGCCGGCGAGCCTCGTTCGTGGTCCACGCGACCCGAGCGATTGGGGGGGGGGCCGGGGC